>WRFE01000023.1 GCA_009778965.1 Candidatus Endomicrobium labiotermitis | reverse complement strand
TAAAACCGGTATAAAAGAAAATAATATAGACCTCAGCGAGATGCGCGTATTGACCGTAAAAAATTATTTGATGAGTCTCGGCATAAAAGAGGAAAACGTTTTTATAGACTATTTCGGAGATGAAAAGCCGGTCGATGAAAACGAAGATCTTGAAGCTTACGCGAAAAACAGGCGCGTTGAAGTTATTTTAACTAATCAAATAGATGATGTAATTGTAGGTAGAAACTTACCTAAAGAAGAAAAAAAATATGATTTGCCGGCTGCAAGTTCGGCGGCAGAAGCAGTCAGCGATATAAAATCCGCAGTCAAAGAACAGGCAAAACCCGAGTACAGCGCTGATGAAATCGGCAATGACCTGTATAGAGCTTTGCTTCCAGATCCCAGAGAAGCGGAATCCGTTGAAATAAAACAGATCAGCGCTGATGAAATCGGTAATGATTTATATATGGCATTGCTTCCGGACCCCAGAGATAATTCCGGTAAAGATAAAAACAAATCTAATATACAGCCAGATGAAGCCAGTAATGACGTTAATATCGGTTTACTTCCCGACACAAAGCATTAATATAAAACGGAGCCGAAGAAATGAAAAACTACGCCGTAGTATTTATTATTATTTCCTTATTCTGTATGCCGGCAGCGCAGACTGCGTCATATGCCCAGAGTTCTGTCCCTTCTGAAAGGCTGCAGGAAAGCATATCGGAATATGAAAGAAGACAGGCTCTTGAAGAACTTGTCGAACAGCGCAAAAAAGAAGAAATTGAAAAACAGGAAAAAATCCGGGAAGACGCCCAAACAATAGGTTTGGACAACGAATCCGACAAAGACAGTAATGACAAGAAAGCAGTATTTCTTAAAGAAATAAGATTTTCACGAAGCGCTGTATTGCCGCAGTCGTTTTTCGACAGTTTGAGAGAAAAATATGAAAACACATGGGCAAGCTTAAACGATATATACGCTATTGTTAACGCTATAAATAATGAATATATGCTCAAGGGGTATATAGCTTCGCAGGCTTATCTTACCGAACAGGATATAACTACCGGAAATTTATTTGTAAGCCTTATGGAAGGTATTGTCGATAAGGTAAACGTAAAAGGAAATAAAACGACAAGCGAAAAATACATAAGAAGATATGTAACTTTTAATGACAATGTAGATAATTTTAACGCGAAAGTTACGAATCAGGAAATACTGGATTTTAATGCCGCCAATGACGCGAAAGTAAGAATTACTTTGTCTCCGGGAGAAGTTTTCGGAACAAGCGATGTTGACTTGATAGTTGACGAACCTAACAGATATTCATTAGGCATTTTTGTTGATAACTCCGGGCAGGAAGAAACCGGGCTTATAAGATACGGCGCTTACACAACAGTGAGAAGTCTTACAAGATACAGAGATATTTTTAATCTCGGCGGAGTTTTTTCGGACGGTTCAAAAGCTATGTATGTTTCCTACGAAATTCCCGAACCTTTCTTCGGCATGCGCGTCGGAGCCGGATTTGATTATTCCGACACGGAAATAGTAAACGGCGGACTTAGAACTCTCAATGTAACCGGAAATTATTACAGCGCGTATATATTCGCAAAAAGACCTTTTCTCGTAAGGGAAAACACTACGACAAACGTAAATTTTACCGCGACCACTAAAAAAGGCGCGAGCTACATATCCAACTTTATGACGCAGGATACAAAAACAGATACGCTGGCAGTTACAGGCGATAACACATTACTTACTACTTTCGGCTATCTATATAATATGCTTTCTTATACGCAGGGTTTAAAAATGATTGAGGGCCAGACAAATTTTGAAAAGATTTCTTATTACGGCGAAGCTTATTGCGGGCTTCCTTATAATTTCGGAATAAACGCCAAATTAAGAGCAACGGCAGCTTTTGACACTGTCCCGTCTTCCGAGCAGTTTTCAATCGGCGGTATGAACACAGTGAGAGGTTATAGAGAAGGCATGCTCATGGCAAAAAACGGCGCGGCGGCAAACGCGGAACTCAACTACGACATTAAATTCATTAAATACAAATATATAGATTTTACAAGAGTATTCGGTTTTTTTGATTACGGAGTTATTTTTCCCGATAACGAATTTGACTTTTACCCGGATTTTGAAAAAATGATTTACAGTACGGGTTTTGGCATAAAAATAGGCATTTTAAAATATATAGACGCTAATGTAGTATGGGCAATACCTCTCGTGGACCATAATTATTTTGAAGTTCCCGGTTCAAAGGTATTGTTTATAGTACAGGGGAGAATTTAATGAAAAAATTAAAAAAAATCTTGGGCAAAACTGCAAAGAAAAAGTTTGTCGCGCTGTTGACGACAGCGTTTTTTCTCTGTTCTCAGACAGGATTCGCGCAGGTTGTTACCAACATAACGACTGACGGAAGAACTAATACTAACGTTACGACATCAGGCGCTACGCGTACCGTAGAGACTACAACAGTTCACGGAAAAACCGGATTCAATTCTTTTTCGAGATTTGATTTGGCAAGCGGAGACACTGCTAATCTTAATGTGCCGACCGGCGCGGATAATCTTGTCAACATAGTGAGCGGAAGCAAAAGTTTTATAGACGGAACATTAAATGCTTTCCGCAACGGAAAAATCGGCGGTAATATATTCTTTTTAAATTCTAACGGCATAGCGATAGGCGCTACGGGCGTTGTAAATGTAGGAGCTTTGACGCTTGCGGCTCCGTCAGCCGATTTTATAGCTAACATATTTACAAACGGTTTGGCTAACTTTAACGCGGGTTCTTTTTCGCAGGCATTGGCTGCCGGCGACGTGCCTTTAAACCCGAGCGGAACAATTTCCGTTAAAGGGAAAGTTAACGCGTATTACGGCGCTGCTATTCACGCCAATAATATAGAGATTTCCGGAGCAGGCTCTCAAATTAACACGCTGAAAGCCGATATAGTAAATATGGGCGATATAGACACAGATGTGTCTATATATAATGAGGGCGGAAGAATTTTACTTAAAGGTAAAAAAATAGACGTAACGGACGGAGCTTCTTTAAAATCTATCGCTGAAAATGCTTCTTCAAAAGCCGGAGATATAACCCTTAACGCCTATGCTGAGGGTTCAGGAAGTTTGTTCGGCGAGTCTGTCGCTTCAATTAAAATAGATAATGCCGAACTTACGGGTGAAAATGTAAACATAACGGCGGAAACTAAAAACGTTTACGACGGCAAAAATTCCAATATGAATTTTAATTTAGAGACAGGAACTATTCCTTCAGGCGATTCTTTTTTGGATATCGCGGGAGCCGCTGCTACCGAGTTGATGTCGAAAATTAAAGAATATACCGACGGTAATGTGGACGCGGCGTTTGGGATGTCCAGCGTTAAGTCTGTCATAGAAATAGGCGACGGAGCAAAAATAAAGGCTCAAAACGACCTTGAAATAAAAACAGCTGCCGATTCTAAGATAACCGTTACAACCGAGTCTGAAGGAATTCTTGCTCTTTCGGTAGGCGTAAATCTTGTCGATTCGACAATAAATATAGGCGCCGCCTCGCTTGAAGCCGGAAACGACATAACCATAGAAGCAAAATCTAAAATTACTTCCGAAGTTGAAGCAAAGGTTACTTCCGATGATCAATTCAAAGCGGCTGTGGCGGTTTCAGCGGCAATATCGGATACGTCGGTAAAACTTGACGGTACTGTTATAGACGCCGGTAATAACGCGGCAATTTCTACTGCAGTCGAGGAAAGCATAAAAACGAAAGCGGTTTCAGAAAAAAAAGAGAGCGAAGGCAGCGAAGGCGAAGGTAAAAAAATATCAATAGGCATACCTATCAATTATACGAATGTTAAGAACAATAATGAGATAAAAAACGCTGATATTAAAGCCGATAAGAATATAGATATAGCCGGTAAAAATATAAAAATAGAAGATTCTAAAATAAAATCCGTAAACGCTGCGGAAAAAGGCAATATTACAATTAAGTCCGAGGATAAAGGCTCGGAAATAATATCCACCAGAAAAGCTTCCATAGACATATCAAATACTGAAATAGAAGGTAAAGATATTACAATTGAAGCGACAGCCGAAAATAAATATAAATATGAAGATTTGGAATCGGCAATAGAAATCGGAAGTTTGGAAGATACTCTTTTAGGCGTTGCAAACGAGGTCTTGGAGATTATAGGAGATTTAACCGACGACGCTATAAAAGGTAAAATCGCAAAATCAGACGTTTCGGCAAATATTAATATAAGCGGCAATACAAAGATTAACGCCGATAACGACATAAATATTAAAACTTCGGTTGAGTCCCAGACAACCGTAAAGACTGACGCTAAAGGTTTGGGCGTTTCGGTAGCGGTAAACTTGTCCGAATCAAAGATAGATATCGGCAAAGCGTCTTTAACTGCCGGTAACAACATTAATTTGAATGCCGAAAATAAAATAACTTCGGAAGTAGAAGCAAAATCCTCTTCTCATGCTTTCGGAGATGTCGTTGAACTCGGCGGAGCGGTAGGAGTTGCTTATATAAAAGGCGAAACTTCAATAAATCTTTCTAAAGATTCCGATATTAACGCAGGCAAAGACGTTACGATAGACGCTAAAACGGAAAAAGACACTTCCATTACCGTTGAAACCAAAGCCGGTGAAAAAGCTAACGCCGGTCTTGCCGTCGGCGTAAATCTGGCGGATGTGGAAAATACGGTTTTGGTAAAAGGCAAAATTAAAGCGGACAACGATGTTAATATAAATTCAAAAATAGATTCAAAAAACACAAAGCAGAATATTTCGGCAAGCACCGGAAATAAAAAAGAAGAAGATAAAGACAAGGATAAAGATAAAGAAGAAGGACAAAAATCAAACCTTAATACGAAAGACAGTAATCTTCAGAAAAAAACAGATGAAAAAGAAACTAATAAAAACAGCGGAATAGAAAAAGACGATAACGGAAATACGATTACTCTTGCCGGAGCGGTTCTTTATACCGATATTAAAAATACGGCTAAGGCTGAAATTTCAGGTCCGGACGCCGAAGTTGAAGCTTTAAACAATATAAATATGAAAGCCGAAGTGATAAACGCGAATATAAAACAATTTGTGGACGCGGCCATATCAGGCGATCAGGATTCGCAGATTAAAGGGACCGGAGCCGTGGTAATAGGGAACTATACGGACAATGTTACGGCTGTCGTAAAAGACCGCGCCTCCATAGACGCCGGTAAAAAAATAGACATATCTTCAAATCACGAAATGCCTTTTGATTCTACGTGGATTGATCTTTTTGAGAAATTTGTCGACAATCCGGGTTTAGACACGGGAAAAGATATTTTTGAAAAAATATCTGAAACAAAGAAAGAGGGAGAAGGGACTACTGAAGAAAAAATAGTTACGAGTTTAAAAGACGATCTTGTAAATACATGGGTAAGATCTTCTGCTCCGGAAGGCGAAGGGGAAGATAACAAGAAAAAAGAAGACGGCGGAAAGTCTAATGAAAATGACAAAAAAGAAGGCGGGTCAAGTTTCAACGTTAGCGTTTCCGGAGCTGTAAATATCACAAGTTATGATTTTTCTTCCGAAGCTTATATACAGGACGCGAAAGTTAATCAGAAATCTGCCGCCGAATTAAGAACGGGCGAGCAATCCGTAAACGTTGAAGCGAAATCCAAAACTACAAGCGTAACTGTCGGAGGAATTTTCGGCGATTCTTACAAAAGTCCTTTAGGGCAGGGCGGAGCTGACGTAGGAGTCGGCGGAACTTATAATCAGGAATGGTATAAAACAAAAACAAACGCTTATATTGAAAGATCGCTTGTTTACGCCAATGACTTAAACGTTAAAGCTAATTATGACCAGCTGGATGTTACCATAGGCATAGCGGGCGGAGAAAGCAAAACTTTCGGGCTTCAAGGAGTTTTTAACTGGCTTAAGTCTGAAAGCAATGTAAACGCTTTAATAAAAGATTCGACTATAAACGTAGAAACGTCAGCAGAACTTCCTAGCGGCGGTCTTAATATTGAAGCAAAATATACTCCGCTTTTAGTCAACATAGCGGGCAGTCTTTCTATGGCGGAAACAGCGGCTGTCGGCGCTTCGGTCGCGCTAAATGACATACAAAAAGCTACAAACGCAAAAATAACAGGTTCTGTTATAAACAATTCGCAAAACGCTAAACTCTTTGCGTTAAGCGACGGGCTTATACATTCTTACGCTATAGCCGCGGCTTACGCGGGCAAGAATAATACAAAAGACAAAAACAACCAGACTGACAAACCCGATAAAGATAATATGGCAAACAAAAATTCAGGAACAAGCGAAGGCTCGGGTGACTCGGGCAGTTTCGGTATAGCCATTTCAGGCAGCGCGGGCGTTTCGGATATTAGAGGCGAAGGAACAAACGCTTCTATTGAAGATACAACTTACACAGGAACGAAAACATTAGAAATTATTGCTAAAGAAGACAGCGATATAGTAAACGCGACAGGCGGGGTAAGCATTACCTCTCCGGATGCCGATACGGGCGTTGCGATAGCCGGAGCCGGCAGTATCAGCTGGATTGAAAACAACGCAAAAGCTTATATAAAAAACTCAACAGTTAAAAATGACGGCGATATAACTTTAGACGCAAAAACCGAAGCGGGCATAGTTTCCGTGGCGGTCGGGCTTTCCGGTTCTTTTTCAAGCGACGGCGTAGCGGTAGCCGGTTCGGGTTCAGTTAATTTAACGAACAACTCAACGCTTGCATACATTGAAAATTCAAAGATAATATCGGGAGGGAATTTGAATATAAATTCATCCGACGATTCCGATATTTTCGCTTTGGCGGGAGCGGTGGCTGTTGCGGCCGGAGCGGCCGGCATAGGCGCGGCTATAGGCGTCAATATTTTGAACAATGATACAAGTTCCTATATTAAGAATTCCGACATATTGCTTACAGGCAATACAAGTAAAAATAACATTTCTTTAAATTCGCAAAATTCATCGGATATAATTTCGATTGCGGGAGCGGTTGGCGTAGGATTGGGTCAAGTCGGCGTGGCGGTAACTGTCAATGTTAACGTTCTAAACAATAAAACGCAAAGCTATATAATAGGAAGCGGATTGGAAGCTATAAAAGCCGAGAATATATTTTTATCGGCTAAAGACAACTCAGATATTTTGGCAATCGCGGGCGCCGCGGGAGTAGGAAATAATGTAGGTATAGGCATCGGAGTAGGTTTTAACTATATCGGTAATTCGGCAAGCTCTTATATAGAAGACGCTGAAATTGAAAACAAAGGCAATATTGAAGTTAAAGCTTTATCCGAAAGCGAAGTACAGCTTATTGTAGCCGCTTTGGGCGGAGCCGGAACAGTCGGCGTTGCGGGCGCCGTCGGCGCTGCTTATGTTCACAAAGAAGCAGAGGCGTTCATAAAAAATTCTATTATAGTTTCAGAAGGTTCGATAGGTCTTCTGGCTGACAATAAAAATGATATTCAGCTTTACAGCGGTTCTCTTGCCATTGGCGGCACGGTAGGAGTCGGAGCAAACGTAGGGCTGCACTTTTTAGGAAGCAAATCCAATGCTTATATTGACAATTCAAATATTACCGCTAAAGGCAGTAAAGCTTTGTCTGCGGCTTTTGGAAATTCTTTACTCGGATTGACGGTTAAGTCCAATATTTACGATAAAATTTTTACCGTTAGCGCCGCTTTAGCGGGTTCCGGCACAGTTTCGGTTTCCGGGGGCATAACGGGTGCTATTATAAGAGGCGAATCTACGGCGAAAATTAAAAATTCCAGAATAAATGAGCTGAATAACGGATACGCTAATTCCGGCGTAAGCGTTGTCGCGGAAAATGAAACCGACGTAGCTGTTATAGCCGGCGCGGTAGCGGGTTCCGGCACGGTAGGCGTAAGCGTTGCCGCGGATTTTGAAACCATGGAAAATAAAGTTGAAGCCGGCATTGAAAATTGTTCGGTTGTAAACGCCAGAGGCGATGTTGAAGTAAAAACCGGCAATACTGAAAAATACGCCGCGGCGTTAATAAGCGGAGCTGTGTCCGGCGGAGTAAGCGTTGCCGGAAATGTTGTTGTCGGGGTAAATACAAGTGAAAACCGCGCTTATATAGAAAAAAGCAATATAACGGCAAGAAATGTTTCCGTTTTAGCTAAAGACGCGGTTATCATAGGCGAAGTAAATCCTTCCGACGGCAAAATAGGCATAGCAATGGGAACTTTGGCAGGCGGAGCTTACGCGGGCGTAGCGGGAACCGTGTTTACAAGCGTTATATCAAATTCGACAATAGCGGAAATTGTAAGTTCAAACATTACCGCTTCGGGTAATATAAAACTTGATGCGGAAGGCTATCAAAAAACTTTCGCGAATCTCGCGACTTTCGGCGGAGCCATAGCAGGTATAGCCGTAACCGCCGGAGTAAGCGTGAACAATACCGACACTTTTGCCCGTATAAGGCGCGCGGACGGAGATACGAATACTTATACTTTAAGAGCTTCGGATATTTTGGTTACCTCAAAAAATACTTTGGAAGTGGATAAAATATTTTTTGGCGGTTCGGGCGGAGTAGTAGGAGTTACAGCAGGAGTTTCCGTAGGCGTATATAATAACAATGTTACCGCGGGAATAGGAAGCGGATTTAATCTTGCGGCGGGCAGAAATGTAGAAGTCAGCGCGCAAAACGACAGAAATATAAATGACATAGTAGTTTCCGTAGCCGGCGGCGGCGTGGCTGTAACTGCCACTGTTGATGTTATAGTAGTCGGCGGAAATGTTAACGGCGATAAAATTGATGAGAGCGATACAAGCACGGATTCCTATCTTGAAGGCAGCAAAGACGATGTAAGCGACAATATGAAAATGAGCAACAGGATAAAAGAAGACCAAGTCGGCGGCGGCGGGCTTATCGATACGAATGATATTAAAAAATTTGATTACGACGATTCGGCTGTTTACGGCACTGTTCGTGAAAACGGCACGATCGCTTATATAGATGCAAATGTTACGGCCGTAGGAAACGTGGGCGTAGCCGCGATCGATAATATTGAAATAAACGCTAATATAGGCGCGGCGTCTGTGGGCGGGGTATCGGTCGGTGCTTCGGTTGCCGTTCAGGATTTGACTACCCGTACGGAAGCGCGCATAGGCGCGGGCAGTATAATTTCCGCGAACGATATAAGCATTATAGCCAATGCCAATACTGCAAATACTACGGGAATTTATATGGGCGGCGCGGGAGCAGTAGCTGTTAACGCGGGCGTTTCAGTAATAAATTCTAAAAATTATACATACGCTTCTATAGGAAACGGCGCGCAAATAAACAGAGCGCGCGATATTAATGTTTTGGCAAATGCAACTTCCAATATAACATCGAATTTTATCAATGTCGGAATCGGGGCGTTTGCCGCTGTAGGCGCGGTTGTCGGAGTTATAAATAAAGGCGGCAATACTGACGCATGGATAGGAAACAATGTAAATATAGGAAATCAAAGCGCGCTGATTCCTACGGTAAACAGTCTTACCGTAAAAGCGCAGACAAATAATAATATTGACGCGGACATGATTGCGGCGGCAGGCGGAATCGGCTTGTCGGCTGTAGTAAACGTTTTTTCTTTAAATATTAATGATAATTTAAAAGCTTATACGGGAACGGGTTCAAAATTAAATCTTTATAATTTAAGCGTTTTGACAGACGGAAATACCGCTGTAAACGCTCTTTTTGCCGGAGGAGCTATAGGCGCGGTTTCCATTGCGGCTTCGCTTGCTTTCAGCCGCATAAATCTTCAAAATGAGGCTTATATAGGTTCAAATAATACCGTAAAAGCCGATAATGTTTTAGTAAAAGCGTATCACAATGTTATATCAGACGCGAAAGCGATAGGCGCTTCCGGCGGAGCTCTTGTCGGAGCAAACGGCGTTGTTATAGATAATTTGGTCAAAGGAAATGTAATTGCATCACTTGTAGGCGGCAACAGCATTTTCCAGGTTTCTAAAAAATTAAGCGTTTTATCGGACAGCAATATTTCGCAAACAGCCCAGGCTTTGACAATAACTTTAGGCGGTCTTATAGCATTGGGTCTTGTTATTTTAGACAATGAATCAAGAGTAAATACAAAATCGCAGCTTGGCGGAGGTTTAAGCATTTTTGCGGCCGAGGATGAAAACGGGAATAAGACCGGAACCGGCGAAGTTGAAGTTAAGGCAGGCTCGATTGTAAATCTTCTTTCACAATCCCAGTCCGGAACCGGCAGTATCTATGGAGCTATAGGCGGAACAAGCAACAGGACTTCAAACAATTCTTCTACTGATGTAACAATAGGCGGCGTCGGAGATTCCTCTATATATGCCAAAAATTTAGATATTATGGCGAAAGCCGTGTCCAGACAAAATGCTTTTGTAGACGCTGCAAGTGCGGGTTTGGTTTCCGTAGGAGTTGTAGATATTAACAATAAATCGAATTCCAATGTTACGGTAAATATAACCGGAATAACGGATATTATCGCCAACAATATTTATATAAACGCTTCAAACATATTTAGCAAAATCGGTTCCGGCGCGAATCTGGATGCCATATCGCTCGGGCTGGCAAGCGGTTTCTTTGCAAAAAGCATAACCGATATTAATAACAACACAAAAGTTAATTTAGGCGCGCAGACAAATCTTATGACTATCAAAGACGAAAATAAGGAAAGTTCTTTTATAGTAGACCTTTACAATAATTCTACAGCGGTTGATTTGGCTAAACTCGTGACAGTCGCCGGAGGAGCTGTTTCAGTCATAGAATCTACGGTAAATAACAATTCAAACGCTGAAGCGATTTTTGCGGGCAAAATTTACGCCGGCAAAGATTTTACGGTAAATTCTAAAGCCGACCAGAATTTGGATACGCAAACCTATATAGACGCCGTTGCTTTTATAAGCGGCGTTCAGGGAAACACCAACAGCATTGCCAATATAAAAAATACGATAACTTTTGAAAGCGGAGCCGACATTTATGCGGCAGGTAATTTAAATCTTAATCTCTCCAAAAGCGACACGGGCGGATCAGGGATAGCGGAAATATCGGGATGGTCTTTTTACGGAAGTAAATCCATTACCGAAATTTACAATATGGCGGCTATAGCGATAGACGGGAGATCAAAAGCTAATTCCATAATTAATGTTGACGACTTTGTCAACGTTAAATCCGGCGCCTCTTTGAAAAGCAGTAAAAATGTCAATATAGCTTCAACGGAAGGCCGTTCCTATGAAACCGGCGTTTTGCACGTTTATACTCCCCTTGGCGAAGTTGCCACAAAGGAAAGCGACAGAAAAGTTGAGCGAAATGTAAATTCTCTTTTAACAGTTAACGGCAGTATTCTTGCCGGAGCCAATAATAATATTGAAATAGAAATCCTGCAGGACGGGAGCGTGGTTTTCAAAAATCCCGAAATTTTCGTAAATTACAAAACCGGAACCATGAATCTTATCAACAATATTATTAAGCAGAAAGAAGCTCTTGTAAAATTAAGAGGCGAATACGGCGCGTCCGCGGACATAGCCGGAGCGATAGACGCGGAAATAGCGCGTCTTAACGCGCAGCTTGAGGCTTTGGGTTTCCGCGTGAACCAAGACGGAATTATGATTGACGTTACATTTGCCGACGTTCCCTATATAGAATTCGGCGATATGGCGGCGGGAAGAGGCGATATTCAAATAGAAATGAACAATGTTAACGGCGGCGGTTCGTTAAAAGCCAATGCAATGGCGGAAGTCAAAATTTCAAATTACAGCGATAAATTTTTAAGGATTAACGATATTTTAATTTCCGATGACGCTCAAGGCGATATCTTCGTAAACCGCGAGCGCGTATTTAACTCTGCGGACGTTACGGACAAAACTAAAGATAAAATGTCCAATTCTTTAACTATTAATTCAAATAACGGCGATCCTAATATTCAGCCGAAAATAACCATAATCAACGATGGTAATCCCGGCGGGAATATTCCGAACCTGGAACTTTTAGGAGACATACTGAATCCTTTGGGAACTGTAACGATTACTTCCGAAGGAAGCATTGAATCAAGGGGAAGTATACTTGCCAGAACCATAAATATAAGCGCGGCAAAAGATTTTGTGCAGACCGCGATAAAAAATGAGTATATTTTTCACGTTGGCGGCGATCCGAAACAAGTATGGAACGGGGTTGCGAATACTAATGAAACTAATAAATCGAACACTTTCACAAATACGCCGGCAAACGAATCTAATTACTACGGCCGTTCTTCTATAATCGCAAACAACGTATATATCAGCGGAACTTACTTGGACATCAACGGTCTTATACAGGCAGGCATAGAGAACTGGAATTTGAACATTGGCGATACTATATATTTAAATTTCGGAGACGGAACAATAGCGGCAGCCGTAAGAGACTATATGAGCAAAAACAGCGCTACGGCAAATCCTTTGTATAAATTAAATACAAGCTATCACGGAAATCTCACCGCTTATTATAACGTTCTTACGGGAAATATTGAAGTGGCAAGCGTCAACATAGAAGGCGGCAAGCTTTATCTTTACGGAAGTATCATGAATACTTCTGCCCAGGGGTACGGGAAATTAGTCGCTCTTGACGGCTACGCTCGTGTATCGATTACAAATACTTCCGAAAGCGATATAATACTTCACAATATAAATACCGACAAAAAAATAAACGGCGAGATAAAAATAACAGATCTTGCCAGAGACAAAGTGTTTGTCAACGGCAAATGGGTACCGCTTGAAACGACTTATACTTTTGAAGACGGGCAGATTAAAATGACTACGAACTCGGGCTCAGTTTCATATGGCAATAATGACGGTTCTGTTAAGTATAATCCGCGCTCAGATATAAGATATACCTGGACTACCGGAACGCAGGATGTAACAAGAGAAACATATTACCATGAACAAGGCAGTTTTTGGGGAATGAGTTTTCTTGTGCCTGATGTGCACGAAATGACGCTGGAAGGAAGATGGACAGTGACCGATCCTCTTATGAGAGGCGAATATGTCACTTATGGATCCGGAGATCTATACACATATAATTACCAATGGAGAGGTTATGAAAGCGAGATTGTAAACTATCAGCAGGGATCATTCAGCAAAGGCTGGTGGATATTTTCAACGCAGCATTACTGGAGAAGAATTACATGGCAATTCGGCTCCAATAATTTTAACACGCACAGTATAAGCGCCGCAAACCCCATATCAATAGGGTTTGTGGGATATGCCAATCCTCAGAATATAAATATTAATTCAAATACAACCGTAGGATTAAGAGGAAATATAAACTCAGGTACGCGCGCGGACGTTATAATTAATTCAGGCGGAGCCATAGAAGGATTAAGCGCAGGAGCTCAGGTAAACGGAAGAAACATTACTCTTAACGCGGTAAACGGTATCGGGACAACCGTTACCGGAACCGGAGCTATTACCGTAGGTTTAAAAGGCGGAGTGTTTAACGCCGTAAACAGCGGAATAGGAAACATAGATCTTATAGCCAAAACCAACGACAATAATTTTAAAGTTTTCAAAATAGGAAACATAACCACGCAAGAGGGAGACGTTAAACTTATTTCGGATGAAGAGATAGCTATGAATACCGCGACCGGCAAGATAAAAGGCGAGAATATTGAAATAGAATCCAAAAACGGCGCAATAACGGGCTTTAACGGCGCTGACCTTGAGATAGAAGCCGACACTATAAAAGCGAAAGCTTACGGCGATATCAAACTTATAAAGAAATCAGCCGGAGATTTGGGCGTCACTAAAATTTATTCCACTGCGGGCGACGTTCGTCTTACTGTTTCAAAAGGAAGCGCATATAACATTAACGAGTATCTTGCCGTTGATGAACGCAAAAAGAGCGAACTGCTTTCTTTATGGGACGATATGCTCGGATTGTTTGACGCGGGACGCGTGGTAACTTATGAAGACGGCTCTACCGAAACGCTGGCATGGACCAAAGACCAGCTTTTATACGCGATGAACGGAGCGAGAGCCGGCGGCGGATTCGACTATTATGAGAAAGAAGATAATATCCGCGGAAAAAATGTGGTTATTAATGTCGCGGGTTCCGTAGGCTTGAACGAGCAAAGCATTTATATAGATATGGAAAATTTTTCTTTTGCGGACTTGGACGAAAATCAGAAACTGCTTTTAGCCGGCGCTAATTACCATAACACCTTCTGGCACAGAGTTGACGATGAAGACCCGACAAGCAAGCTTATCGGTATTACGATACTTAACCAAAAAGACATGATTATAAACGCGTCAGGAAGTTTATCCGTAGATTCGAAAGAGTACGCGTATATTTCCAGCGAAAATGACATAAATATAGATCAGGTAAAATCCGACGGTACCGTAACTATAAAAAGCAAAGGCGGCATATACAGCATTTCTTCGGGAGACAGACCGAATATTGTAGGAAGCAACATTATGCTTGACGCGGAAAACGGAAGCATAGGCGCTTTGGGTAAAAAAATTACGATTGATACCGCCGGAGTTCTTACTGCAAACGCTTCGGACGGCAGCATTTATCTTTCCGCGGAGAATAATTTGTCTTTGAATTATGTGTTTGCGGATTATGATGTATTTATAGACGCTAAAGGGAATATCTCTTCGGACGGTTATGATTCTTCGGATTATGAGAATATAAATGCGCGCTGTATAACTTTAAATGAAGCAAACGTCGGAACAGCGGTAAGAAGTCTGAACATAGCTTTGAGCGGCGGACCGGATTCAATGCTGAACGTTTCGGCATCCGGAAATATTTATGTTGATAATGTCGGGACATTCGGCGGCTTATTTGGCAGCGATTTATGTTACGGTAATATTTCTGCCGGCGAATATGTTTCGCTTAAGTCAAACGGTTCTATATTTGCCTTTGACGAAAATGCTCTTATAACTGCGAAAAACTTATTTTTGGATGCTTACGCTTCCAATGGTTCCATAGGAGCGGAAGACAATAAAGTAAAAGCCGACGTAAAAGAAGTAATTTCGGCTGTTGCCGAAGGCGATATTTACATTGAAGCGCAGAATAAAGGCAACTTTGAAGAAATCAAATCTTATCAGGGTATTGTTGATTTATCTTCGCTCGGAAATCTTTACGCTGATAAAATTCGGGCGGAAAAAGACATAAACATAGTTTCGGCGGGTTTTATTGAAACCGGAACGCAGTATATTGATTCAATAGACGGCAAAATAACCATTGCCGGTAAAGGAGAAGTTAATATTAATGCTGCTGTTTCTTCAAAAGAAGATATTGAAATTCAGTCTGAAGAAAACGCGCTTAACGTATCCGGAAATATAGTTTCATCGGAAGGAAATATCTCGCTTTCAAGCGAAGGTAAAACTGAAATAACCGGAACTATCACCGCTGATAAAAACATAACGGCAGGCAGCCAAAAAGAACTTATTATGACAGGCGGCTTAACTGCGATAAACGGCGATGTCTCGCTTTCAAGCGAAGGTAAAACTGAAATAACCGGAACTATCACCGCTGATAAAAACATAACCGCAGACAGCCAAAAAGAACTTATTATGACCGGCGGTTTAACTTCGGTAACCGGTAATGTCGCGCTTTCAAGCAAACACAAAACTGAAATAACCGGAACTGTAATCGCGGATAAAAATATAACTGCAGACAGTCAGGGAGAACTTATTGTAGCCGGCGGTTTAACTTCGGCAAACGGCAGCGTCGCGCTTTCAAGCAAAGACAAAACGGAAATTGCCGGAACTATAACCGCGGATGAAGATATAACCGCGGACAGCCAGGGAGAAATTAAAATAGCGGGCGGCTTAACTTCGGTAACCGGGAATGTCGTTCTTTCAAGCAAGGGCAAAACAGAAATAACCGGAACTATAACAGCCGATAAAGATATAAACACAGACAGCAAAAAAGAGCTTATAATCAAAGGCGATTTAACTGCTGACGGTAGCGTTTCTTTGAAAAGCGGAGAGAAAACTGACATTGACGGTGCTATTATCGCAAGAGATGAGATACTCTCTTTGGTTGAAAAAGGCGGTTTAACCATAAACGGCGCGATCAGAACGCTTGAAGGACCTATAAATTTTAACGTTTTAAACGGAGCTATGATTATAGGCAATAAAGTCGTTTCCGAGCGCGGCTCGATTGTCGCTAACGTTTTCGGCGATATTACGGGCAATAAAACTAATACGCCAAACGCAGGTTTTTACGCAGGTTATATTAATCTTGCTTCGCAAAACGGCGATATAGGAAAATCGAATAATCTGCTCTTTGTAGATAATGAAAATCCTGATTTCGTAAAAGCAAGCTTTACCGCGTTAAACGGCGGGATATATGTCGAAGGTTTTACTAACGGACTTAACATAGAACGTTTTGCCTGCGGCCAGGATTTAGCGATAATATCAAACGGCGATATAATAGCTACGGATTTAGGAAATAAACTGCCTAATGTCATAGCTAAAAACATTACGCTTCATTCTTTGACGGGTTCAGTCGGCAAAGAAGATTCAAGAATAATAGTGGAGCCTATAAAAGAAAAAGGCAAAGTCAATTTGTCGGCGGTAACCGGAATTTATGTTGACCAGTACGCTCACAATACTTTCTTTTCGGATTATGTAAGAAATTCGGGTAAAGGAAATGTTTCTCTGCTTATTCCAAATAATAACGCTTTTATAGTTGATTTCTCGGTTTTGCCCGGCACTAATGTAAATATTGCTTTTATAGAAAATAAGCATGTCAAAAACGTAGGTCTCAGATATAATGATATTAAGAAAATAATGGTGAACCCAACGGCAGTATTGATGCCGATATTTAAAACGGCTTCCGAAACGCAATATGAAATTTTGTCAGATGAAAATATTGAAAATTACATGAAGAAAATGCAGAACGGCGATCTGACAATAAGCTCAAACTTAATGCAGTAATATGTGTCATCCTGAACTTGTTTCAGGATCTAGTCGTTGTTAGTTTTGTTAAAATTTTAAGGATATATGCAAACAAAATATTATTTTGTCTATATATTGACCAATTTTCATAATACGGTTTTTTATGTAGGCGTTACCAATAATTTGAAAAAGAGAATGTTTGAGCACAAAAATAAAATCTTTAAAGGTTTTACGGAAAAATATAATTTAAGCAAATTGGTTTATTATCAAACTACTAGTGATATTATAACTGCTATAGAAAGAGAAAAACAACTTAAGAATTGGCATAGAGATTGGAAAATAAATTTAATAAAGCAGGAAAACTCGGGTTTTAAAGATCTGTACGATAGTATAATAGACTAAAGAAATATATGCAGTGTCATTCTGAACTTGTTTCAGAATCTTATCGTTAAAAAACTAACAGCAGACCCTGAAACGAGTTCAGGGTGACACATTAGGTGTAATAGAGGATTTTATGAAATTCAAAAAAATTGTATTAATGCTGCCGTTGTTCATTCTTGCTTTTGCGTCTTTTGCGTATTGCGCGGACGAAAGCGTATTAAGGTCTTCATGGACGTCTCAGTGGCGAACCGGCGGGATGAAATATGAACTTACGGAAGGCATTGTTTACGATCGCGCAATGTCCGTGGTAACGGAAGAAGATAATTATAGCTCTAATCCCTGGGGATGGGGAGAGTTTTGGTCACCGACAGGACGAAATAATTTTGATTTTTCGGTTAAATCCGCCACGTATACTGTTTACATAGCGACAACTATACCGGGGGTATTTCCATGGCTGCCTCCGATAAATGTATATGAGAGTTCTCCAAGCAGCGTACGGTGGACTATAGACGCGAATCAAAAAAGCGCGGCTTTTACTTTTCTTACGGGAAATCGTCCCAACGGCAGCGGAAACATAGTAAAACATGACTTTGAATACCTGACTATAACAAACGGTCTTATGGTAAGTTCAAATACTTTTATAAAAGGCGGCGGAGCTTACGGGAATTATTTTAATAGGTATTCTACTGCTTACGGTCAATTTTATTCATCTTATTCTTATAATATGACGGACAGAGAAATATATTTTACGGACATTCATTTTGTTTCAAATACGGTAAGAGGCAATAATGCTGCAAACGGCGCGAACGTTTACGGCGGAGCAGTTTTTATAGGAGGGTATTCGGGTTTGAATTATGGTTGGAATATGCCGTCTATTGACGTAGTTTTTTCAAGCGGAATACAGTTTACGGGAAATTATTCAAGCGGTTACGGCGGAGCTTATGTTTCTCTTTACGACGGAGTTAATACGTTGTTTGGAATGATAAAAGATGAGGATGACAGCGATTTTACGCTGTTTGAAAGCAATCAGACAGGTAAAGACGGCGGGGCAATATATTTTAAGGGCGGCGCGGGCAGTCTGATAAATTTTAACGGCTCGTTTGCATTTAATTCAAATTCTGCCGGCGGTTCCGGCGGAGCGGTTTATTATGAAAAAACAAACGCGAACGGAACTCTTGTTTTCGGAAACGAAAATTATTCAGGGTATTCTCCGGTTTTATTTATAGGCAATGTGGCGGCAAGTTCCGGCGGAGCTTTATATGCAGCAAATTTGTCGACAGTAACGTTTTATGATGCTGTTAATTTTTCTTCAAATTTCGGAGCTTTGGGCGGCGGCGCGATTTTTATTACAACAGGCAGTCTTGTTTTCAGCTCGCATTCAGCCGCTGTTTTTCATGACAATAAAACTTCAAACTCCGCAAACTCTGACGGCGGAGCGATTTATAAAGGCGGTTCAGGGCAGATACTGTTTAATTTTGAAACATATCTGATAGGCAATACGGCGGGCGGTTCGGGCGGCGCTATATATTCAAGCAGCGGAGCAATGACTTTTTTTGCGGATGCCGTCATAACGGACAATAGAGCGAACTCCGGCTCCGGCGGAGCGATTTATTCCGGACGCGGCGCAATAACTTTTAACGGCGAAACTGAAATATCCCGGAATTTTTCCGATAGTCATGGCGGCGCTATATACAGCGGCGATAATTCGGCTTTAATATTTAATTCTGACGCAGTCATTCAAAATAATACGTCGGCGTCCGGACGCGGCGGCGCGATATTCAAAGGTTTCGGCGGAAATATTTCTTTTTCGTCTTCCGCAAATATATCAGACAATTTCGCTGGCGGACACGGCGGAGCGGTTTACGGCGCGGGAACAGTCAATATTTCTTTTCATGAAGAAGCGTTTTTTACCGGAAATAAATCTTCATTAGGTTCGGGCGGAGCTATATACAAATCGAACGGCGTCAATAATACAAGTATGACTTTTACGCAATCCGTAACTTTTACTTCAAATACGGCGGCTTTGGGCGGCGGAGCGATTTTCAATGTCAACGGTTTTTATATTTTTAACGAAGACGCATTTTTCTACTGGAACGTTTCTAATGATCCTGCGTCTATTTTAAGCGCGGGCGGAGCGATTCATGCGGAAGGCGGTTTTTATGATTTTAAAGGTAACGCCGTTTTTGAACATAATTCTACGGAAATGTCGCGCGGCGGAGCGATTTTCGCGCAAAGCGCGCAGTTTGTTTTTGCCAACGCTTCTTTTTACGCAAATACTATAGCCGGCGATACTCCGGAAGGCGGAGCCGCGATATACGCGGTTGACAGCAAGTTTATTTTTAAACCGGGAGTTACTAATTTTACTGAAAATAAAACAGCCGGGATTACAAACGTTTCAGGCGGAGCGCTTTACGCTTTACGTTCGACTTACACGTTTGAAGGAACTGTAAATTTTACCAGCAACTCTGCCACGGCTATGGGCGGCGCGGCCGCTTTTGCCGCTTCTTACGGCGAATTTTCAGGCGATACTTTTTTTAAAAATAATACCGCGGAAAACGGCGGAGCAATAGCTCTTGTCGGAACTGGCGGAGATTCAATAAGTTTTAAAGGTAATGTAACGTTTGCAGGAAACAAGTCTTACGGGGAAAGCTTAACCGGCGGCGGAGCAGTTCTTATGTTTGTTTCGTCGGGAATACAAAAAATTGATTTTGCCGCGGGAAAAACAGCCTCTTTCACGGATAATACAAGCGCCGGAAACGGCGGCGTTTTTGCGGTTTATTCCGAAACGCGAAGCGAAGTTGATTTTAACGGAGCGGCTCAGTTTAATTCTAATGCTGCGGCTGCAAGCGGCGGCGCTTTTTTTAGCTTTTTATATGGAAACGGTTCCGGTAAATATAATTTTACCGACGCCGGCTATTTTACAAATAACAGAGCGGGCATTTCCGGCGGAGCTATTTATGCTTTCGGAAATAATGCGTTTAATATAAATTCAAACATAAAGTTTACAAGCAATTCCGCTTCAGGGATTGACGCAAGCGGCGGGGGAGCTGTTTATTCTGTTCTTTCTACTTTTACGTTTAGCGGCGCTGTGGCGTCCGAATTTAAAAATAATTCGGCTTCTTCCAGAGGCGGAGCTATTTATCAGGAAAAAGGATTTTTTGATTTCCAGTCCGGCGCAAATTTTATTCTGAATTCCGCGGGCGGATCGGGCGGCGCGATTTACGCTTCAACCGGCATTATGACTTTTAACTATTCGGTTTTGTTTGAATCAAATACGGCTTCCGGCGACTTTGTAACTTCAGGCGGCGGCGCGGTTTATGGTTTTATGCAAAATTTAAAGTTTTTATCAGGTTCGTCATTTAAAAATAATAAAGCAAGGGGAATAACAAACGGATCGGGCGGAGCGGTTTATTCTCTTGAAAGCGATATCTCTTTTTCAGGCTCGGCTTCTTTTTCAAATAATGAAGCGGGGCTAAGGGGCGGCGCGGTTTATCAGGAGAAAGGATTAATAAAGTTTCAATCCGGCGCGGATTTTATTCTGAATTCCGCGGACGGATCGGGCGGAGCTGTTTACGCTTCGGCAGGCATTATGAATTTTAACGATTCTGTTTTATTTGCGTCAAATACTGCTTCCGGCGACCTTATAACTTCCGGCGGCGGAGCGGTTTACGCTTTTACGCAAACCTTAAATTTTTTCTCCGAAGTGTCATTTAAAAACAATAAAGCGCAAGGGCTGATAAGCGGTTCCGGCGGAGCGGTTTATGCTTCGGAAAGCGATTTGTCTTTTGTACAAGCCGTTTCTTTTACTGATAATGAAGCCAAACTCAGAGGCGGCGCGGCTTATCAGGATAAAGGATTGTTTGATTTTCAATCAGATGCGGATTTTGTTCTGAATTCCGCCGGCGTTTCCGGCGGCGCGGTTTATGCTTCAGCCGGAATAATGACTTTTAACGATTCTGTTTTATTCGCGTCAAACACGGCTTCCGGCGATCTTATAACTTCCGGCGGCGGAGCGGTTTACGCTTTTGCGCAAACCTTAAACTTTTTATCCGACGCGTCATTTAATAATAATAAAGCAAAAGGCATAACAAACGGATCGGGCGGAGCGATTTATGCTTCGGAAAGCGGTTTGTCTTTTTCGGAAAGCGTTTCTTTTATGAATAATGAAGCGGTACTTAGGGGCGGAGCCGTATATCAAGACGGCGGCAACGCGAGTTTTGACGCGTCTGTTGTTTTTGAAAATAATATTGCCGGTTCTGACGGCGGAGCGGTTTATTTAAACGGAAAAGGCAAGATTGAATTTACGGATGTTAAATTCATATCGAACCAATCCGGAGGAAACGGCGGAGCGGTTTATTTGAAAGGCTTAAGCGCGTCGGAACTGGCGGAGATTTATTTTAACCAGGCAGATTCCGACGTTACGATGTTTAACGCAAATACGGCAAACGGTTCGGCGAATTCTTTGCATTTCGCGGGGTACTCGTACGCTGAATTTAACGTTTTGCAAAATCAAACCGTAAATGTTAACGATGCGGTCACTGCAGGCGGAATAAACAATACTTTAACGGCACAAGGCGGCGGAACGTTTAACTTAAACGATAATATATCGGGTTACGAATCGCTGAATTTAAATTTAAACGAAGTTGCTTTTAATTTGGCGGCAGGTAAAAATATGTCGTTAAATAATTTATCCGTTTTAAACGGTTCTGTTTTAAATGTACAAAACGCTGTCGCCAAAACAATTTTAGTCGGCGGCGATTTTACTCTTGATTCTCAAAGCGAATTAAGGCTTAGCGTATTTTCATACGGCGAATCGGATATTATTGAAGTTGACGGCAAAGCCTTTCTTGACGGAACAGTGAGCGTTAAAGCCGGCGTAGGAACTTATGATAATAAATGGTTTAATCTTGTGAATGTTCAGGACGGATTTGACGAAACTGATTTTGCCGTTAAATCGTTTGACAATAATGACGTTCATCCCGCGGATCCGCGCGTTTTAAAATACAATTTTGAGTTTGACGAAAGCAAAAAACATTTTATGCTTGTGGTAAACGGCATAAGAAAAAGTAATTTTTCTTCAATAGGCGGTCTTGGAAAGAACCAGAAAAACGTTTCAAAAATGTTTGACTCTTTATCCGCTAACGCATCGAGACCTTTGGCGAATGTCATAGACGGTATTAACGAAATGTCAGCCGGCGCGCAGCAGAAACAGGCTCTGCTTGAAACCGCTCCTTATTTTACTGTTAACGCTTTGAACTACAATTTGTATAACAGAAGCAAACATAGCTTTTTCAACAGTATAGAAAAAACCGAAAAAGTTCATAACGCATGGGCTTACATGGAAGGCGATTCACAAGTTTTCGGTTCAGACGAAAATTCTTTCGGAGATTTTAAAGCTTCAAACTATGGCGCGGCTTTCGGCGCGGGTACAAAATTGACGGAAGATTTTATGTTAGGTTTTTTCGGAAAATATAATACGGCAAGCCTTTCTCAGGAAGCAAATAAAGGAGATCTTTCAATTTTTGGCGTAGGCGCGTACGCTTTGGCAAACGCAAACGCCTGGCAGTTTAAGGCGGCTCTTGGTTATGAAGGACAGTCATACGATATTACAAGAAGCGTTAACGTTTCAGCTATAGACGCGGTACGTTCGGCAAAATCCGAATTTAATAGTTATGTTTTAGAAGCCGACGCGGAAACTTCTTACAATATACCTGTTTCCGGAATTATTTCGTTGAATCCTTTCGCGGGAATAAACGGCTCATGGGCGCATTACGGAGGTTTTACTGAAACCGGAGCTGATATTTTAAGTTTAAAAATAGACGGTTCAAACGTCTTTGTTTCAAACGTAAGAATAGGAGTAAGCGCGAACGCGGAAGTGGCAAAATTAAGATTAGGGTTGTCGTTGGAGTATAACAGGATTTTAAGCGGATATATGCATGAGTTTAACGGAACATTGAACGGAGAAACCGAAGTTTTTGAAACCGTCGGAAGCGAACCCGGAAAAGACATTGCCGGGTTAAATCTTACGGCAGACTACGCGATAGCATCGGACGTTAAGCTGTTTGCGGGCGGTGTTTTTAAAACCGGCGAAAATTACTCCAATCTTTACGGAAACATCGGAGTAAGATATTCGTTTAAATAAAATTTTACGAGCAGTGCATTTTTAACGTAAACAAAAAATTGACTTTAATCTGTTTATTTTATATTATAAGCCCTCACGCCGACGTAGCTCAGCTGGTAGAGCAGCGGTTTTGTAAACCGCAGGTCGTAGGTTCAAACCCTATCGTCGGCTATTGTTAAAAATAAAATAGTAAACATAAATCACAGCGGTTCCGGAAATAAAATTCCGGAACCGCTGTTGTTTTTATACCCAATAAAAACACGGCTGAATTTTTATTCAGCCGGGTTTTTCTGTAATTATGCAAAAGTGAAATCGTTTTATTAAACTCCGTGAGAAATCATAACGCGCGCTACTTTTAAGAAACCCGCAATGTTCGCGCCGTTCACAAGGTTTCCGGGAGTATTGTATTCTTCCGCGGTATTTTTTGCCGTATTGTGAATGTTTATCATTATCTGGTGAAGCTTCGCGTCAACTTCGTCAAATGTCCAGGCAAGTCTCATTGAATTTTGCGACATTTCAAGACCTGACGTTGAAACTCCGCCGGCATTAGCTGCTTTACCGGGACCGTAAGATATTTTTGCGTCCAGGAATATTTTTACTGCTTCCGGAGTCGATGGCATATTTGCGCCTTCGGCAACCGCGATACAGCCGTTTTTAACAAGGGCTTCCGCTGATTTGCCGTCAAGTTCGTTCTGCGTCGCGCAAGGCAATGCTACGTCGCAAGGGACAGTCCAAATTCCTGCGCAGCCTTCCGTGTATTTCGCTGTTTTAACTTCATTTACGTATTCGCTTATGCGTTTTCTTTCAACTTCTTTAAGTTTCTTTATAACATCAAGTTTAATACCGTCAGCATCGTGAACAAATCCGCCGGAATCCGACATCGCTATAACTTTGCCGCCAAGGCTTATAACTTTTTGCGCGGCATATATGGCTACGTTTCCTGAACCGGATATAACGACTTTTTTGCCGTCAAAACTTGTTTTTTTGTCTTTAAGCATTTCTTCGCAGAAGTACACCGTTCCGAAACCTGTCGCTTCTTTTCTTGCAAGCGATCCGCCGTATAAAAGTCCTTTTCCTGTGAAAACGCCGTGGAAAATATTTCTTATTCTTTTATAGTGTCCGAACATATAGCCTATTTCTCTGGCGCCTACGCCTATATCTCCTGCGGGAACGTCCGTATCCGCGTCTATATGTCTGTAAAGTTCTGTCATAAAGCTTTGGCAGAAACGCATAACTTCAAGATCGGATTTGCCTTTAGGGTCAAAATCCGAGCCGCCTTTTCCGCCGCCCATCATAAGTCCTGTTAAGGAATTTTTAAATGTTTGTTCAAAACCTAAGAATTTGATTACGCTTGCGCTTACGGAAGGATGAAATCTGATACCGCCTTTGTAGGGTCCGAGAGCAGAATTATACTGGACTCTTATGCCTCTGTTTACATGGACTCTGCCTTTGTCATCTGTCCATGGAACTCTGAAAATTATCTGTCTTTCGGGTTCTACTATTCTTTCAAGAACTCCGGCGTCTTCAAAATCTTTGTTCTTTTCTATAACAGGAATCAAAGATTC
>WRFE01000022.1 GCA_009778965.1 Candidatus Endomicrobium labiotermitis | reverse complement strand
TACTTTAAGCGATTCCGTTATTTCTTCCCTGAAAGTCGGATCTTATCCGGCTTTCGGATTGGACAGCGGCAGATTAGATTTGATATTGAGCGAAAACCAAGGCGGATGTTTTATAATAGATTGTTCAGCCGCAAATAATGTCCGTGAGCTTGCCGAAAGAATTGATTCTTATAACAAAAACGTTCCGGAAGAGCTCGGTATAAAAGAAGTGTTATTTTATAATTCGGATATAAAAGATTATCTCTTATCTGATGAAAATTATAATTTTGAAACATCCTTTATATTTGATTTCTCAAAATTTATAGAAGAACAAAAGCATAAAGAAAAAATATCGGGATTTTTTACAAACGTTCCTGCGGTTTACGCCGGCAAGGATCAGCTTTCATTAAATTACGGAAGCAGACTTGATAATTTGACCCTTCATTATTTGTTTCTTTTGTCCCAGAGAGCTTTGGTAAGTAATGAGACGCATCATCATAATGCATCCGATAAGCAAAACATTCCGTATATCAGCATGGAAACAGCCGTGCAATACATGAATTTGTATGAAGAACTTATACTAAATCTTGAAAATTATGATCTTTATGACGATACAAGAAAAAGTTTTTACGATATTGTAATGAAAAATGCCTTCAAAAATCTTGAAAGCCTGAACGGTTTTATAAACGGCAAGCCGGTAAATAAAGAAAAGTTAAATAATATTATTGAAGAATACAGAACGCTTTTGAATTTCTTGTTTTATTTCGAATTTTCCGACAGAAAAGACAGAAATGATATTGTTTCCGAAACGGAAATAGACAACTTAGCCGGGCGCCTAAATGACTTTATGGTTAAATCGAAAGATTCTAAAGGAAAAGCTTATTCCCAGACTACAATTTTAAGCGCAAGCGGGATGTCAGCCATAAAAACAATAGCCGCTATGCTTATATCGGGAAATGTTTCAAAAATAGCGTTTGGAGACAGCCTATATTATGAAAATGCGCGTATGCTAAAAGGCATGTTTGAAAATCCTGAAACTTTCGGAGAAGAGGAAACCGAAAAAATAATAAATCTTGATTCTGACGCCGTATTTTTGGATTTGATTTCAAATTCTGCAGAACTTCCTTTGGCTGACATAAAAGGCATTGTTTCCGGACTTGCGAAAAAAGATTATAAAAAGCCTTTTTATCTGTGCATAGACAACAGTATGTATCCGGCTTTTCAGGTTGCCGATATTTTTAACGGAATAGATTTGCCTGACAATTTTAACATAATTATTTACGGCAGTATGCAAAAAATGCATCAAAGAGGTCTTGAAATTACGACATCCGGCTTTTTGACTTTAATGTCAAACGGGCGCAATCATGAAAAAGTCTTGAATCAATTGAAGAACGCTTCAAAAGCCACTTCTTCTGATATAGACGCTTTCAAGTATACGGTATTAAAAGAATTTATTGAAAATAATAATATCACGCATCATTCAGAGGAATTAAATAACAATGCCGCAGCGTTAGCTTCAGAGTTAAAATCGATATCTTCTGTATTTGGCAATACTTTTGATATAGTGCATCCTTCTTTATATCCGGCAGAGCAAAAGAGGATATGGGAAGAAAACGGAAGTCCGGGAATACCTTTTGTTTTTATAAGGAATACCGGCAACAGGGAAATATTTTATTTTACGCAGCCTTTACATTTAGAACTTACGCGTCAAAATTTTGCTCCGATGAGCAGGGATAGCTACGGTTTTGTTCCTTGTACTACCATAAACTACGACATGTCCACCGTCAGAGTAAGTCCGGGCATTGATTCAGTCGATAGATTTGTGAAGATGATTGATATTTTTTCCGAAACGGCTTTTGACTATTTTATTTCGGAGATATTAATTTATGATAGTGAAAACAAGATAACAGACTTAATGTATGACTATGTGAAAAGTTCAAACAGAAGTAAAAAAGCTGACGAATTGGTTTATAAATATATTTCATCGTTAAAACCGAAACGGGCTTTATCCGATGAAAGCGTATTAAACATATCTATTATTTGCGGTGAATTGGGCAAGCCCGTTCCTGAAAATATAAGATTAAGAGCCGAAAATATATTAAACGATAATAAGGTTTCCGGTAATTTAACGGAAGAAGCCCGTAAATTTTCCCTCGACGCTTCGGTTTTTGGGAATAAATATGCCAAATCCGCTCCTTTTTGGGAATGGATATATATGATTCCGGGAATAAGTTTTGTTGCTGACAGCAAGCTGTTTTCTAAAGTGTTATCGGAAACTTTTTTTAAAAACAAAAGTAAACAAGAAATAAACTATACATTAAAAACTAGCACTGCAGTAAAAGTTATTGATATAGTCGGAAGTATTGTTTTGGCGGTCAGCGTGTTAAGCGGAGTTGGCATTGCCGGGCTTGCGGCTTTTATATTTTCCAGAGCCATAATTTTTTCTATGGCTCATAAAGGCTTTGACTGGAAAAAGCATTGGAAAGAAAGGCTTATGCTTACCGGTTTGTTTTCCGCGTTTACGGCATTTCCGTTAATTGCGCTTCAATTACTTTCTCTTTCTGCTGTTTTATTTATTCCTTTCATAATTTTTGGAAATATCGCTTTACACTCTGTATATAACAATCTTCCGTTTAAGCTTAAAGCTTCTATTGTTGAAAAGTCTTCCGAAGAAAAACAAATATATATAGCAAATATTATAAAAAACAAATTATCGGAAAGACTTAATATTTCTAAAGAAAAAATCATAATTAATACGGACTATGAAGTAAAGTACGGTTTTGTAAGGACTCTTTCCGAAGCTTTCTATTCGGACGTAAATTTATCCGTGAAAGAAAACGATCTTATAGCATTAAATGTCCCGAAATCCTTTTTGCTTGCCATTTATGAAACTTATGATTCTAAACGTGATGAGTATATAGAAACTTTTGTTGAAAATATTTCTGTCTTATATGAAGTCAAGCAAACAGTACCCGAAGATAAGCGCGATGAAGCAATAATATCCGTTTTAAACGGTTTTAACGACAGAGTTGCCGATTTCGCAAGGATTGCATCTCTGAAATCTTCTCTTTTCGCTGCTGTTACGGTCCCGTCTTTTGATGAAATTATGAAAATTTCCGAAGACGTGCAAAAATCTTCTTTTCAGTGGTCCGGCGTAAACAAAGATTTGTTATATGTTATTTCTATTATGCAAAGACTGTCAAAAGATCTTGATGATAAGGCAAAACAAATAATATTGTTTCAGTGTATGGAATTTTTTGGGTATATTTTACAAAGTCAGACTTGGCTTTCTCCCGCGCATTATGACGGGCAGTACGGTTTTATGCAGGACGGCAGCATGGCTTCAAGCTACGAGCGCGAACGGGCTCATACCTCGGACCTTGATCCTGTCTTTAAGAGTATATTTTCAAATCATAGCAAAACGCAGATTATAAAAACGAAAGAAGCGGCGCTTTTTGAATATATAATTGAAAAAGGCAATGAAAAGGGCTCGTCATTAATACTTCCGGACAGCATAGTTTCCGATTTTAAGAATATTGAAATTGCGTTTTTGGAAGATAAGCGTTATTCCTCTTATCTGTTAGATGAAAATGAAATAGACTCTTTGTTAAAGCAGCAAACTTCGCGTTCCATAACCGACAGATATTTTATAATAGACTGTTCGGATACCGATAATATTGAGACAGTCGCGGAAAAAATTGAAGAATACAATAAAAATGTTCAGGAAAGGCTTAAGATAAAAGAAGTTTTATTTTATAATGCCGATTTGAAAGATTATGTTTTGTCAGATAAAAAATTGTCTTTTATGACGTCATACATATTTGATTTTTCAAAATTTATTGACGAACGCGAAAACAGGACCGCGTTGTCGGGTCTGTTTACCAATGTTCCGGCGGTGTATGTGGCAAACCATGACGGTTTTGTTTTAGATTACGGCAGCAGGCTTGATAATTTTACACTTCATTATCTATATTTGCTTATGGACAGGCAGTCCATAGTTCACGTTCCTAATGTAATTTCTGCAGACCGCAGAGATATTGCTTCTCCTCGCGCGGAAACCATACAAGAATATAAAGATCTATATGACAAACTTTCAAACTCTCTTAAGAAATATAATTTTTTTGACGGCGCGAAAAAAATATTTTACACAACAGTAATGCAAAATATTTCAGAAAATATTAAAAGTCTGAATGATTATATAAACGGGAAACCTGTTGATACTAAGAAGTTTAATGATATTGTCGATGAATACAGAACGCTTTTGAATTTTCTTTTTTATTTTCAATGGTCAGACAGGAAAGACATAGGCAATATAATATCTGATTCCGAAAGAGATAAATTGGCTGAAAGGTTTAACGAGTTTATTACAAAACCGAAGAATTCTTCAGGCGTTCCTTTTTCCCAAAATACAGTTTTAGCTACAAGCGGAATGTCTGCGGCAAAAACCGCGGTTTTGATGTTTATGTCGGAAAATATTTCAAAAATTGCCTACGGGAAAAATATTTATTATGAAAATGCCTATATGTTTGAAGGTTTAAACGCTTTTGTGGATATTGATAAGTTTGAAGAAGAAAATACGGAAGAAATTCTGGCGATTAATACCGAAGCTGTGTTTTTTGATTTGATTTCAAATGCTTCGTCAATTCCGCTGGCTGACATAAAACGCATTATTTCGGAATTCGCGAAAAAGAAATATCAAACGCCTTTTTACGTTTGTATAGACAATAGTATGTATCCGGCTTTTCAGTTTGCGGATATTTTTGACGGAATAGATTTGCCTGACAATATGTATGTGATAGTTTACGGCAGTATGCAGAAAATGCATCAAAGAGGGCTTGAAATAGTAACTTCCGGATTTTTGACTTTGATGTCAAACGGATATAATCATGAACAAGTTTTGAATCGCTTAAAAGACGCTTCAAAATTTACTTCTTCAGAAATAGATACGTTCAGACATATAGCTTTAAGTGAATTTGTTGACAGCAATGAATTTTTGCAGCGTTCAAAAGCCCTGAATGACAATGCCGAAAAAACAGCTTTGGCGTTAAATGATATCGCAAGAATATTCGGAGACGCTTTAAGCGTATTCCATCCGTCTTTATATTCAGGAGATCAAAAAAGAATTTGGGAGGAAAACAGCAGCGCCGGAATTCCGTTCTTTTTTATAAAAAGCGTAGAAAAGAGTGAAGGCAGGCATATGGATGCTTTCTTGGAGTTTTTATTTAAAAAAATGCTCGCGGAAACTCCTTTTTCTCCTATTGTCAGAGACAGTTACGGATTCGATTCTTTTACCAATGTAACTTACGGTTTTGGAGACAGAGCTGTCAGGTTTAATGTGGGTCTTGATGTGGAACGGGACATGGATAAGTTTTTAGATGTTTTTGCCGAATCGGCGTATGAGTATTATATGAATAATAAGTATACGAATATTTCCGCGAATGAAATGATTGAAAAAATGTACGTGTATGTGACAGAACGGCGCGGCGGCAAGAAAGCGGACGAATTGGTTTACAAATATATTTCATCGTTAAATTCAAATTTGGTTCTGCCTTACGCTGATATAGTAAAAATTGTTACTATTTGCAATGAGCTAGGGAAACCTTTGCCGGAAGTAATAAAATTAAATGCTGAAGATATACTTAAAGACAAAAAACATGATTTTCATCCCAGATTTTTTGCTTTTATGCTTTTAAAGTCTGAAAATAACAGTTATGCGCTTCCGGAAGATATGCTTTCCGGTCTTGAAAAATATACTGCCGCTTTTGACGGATTAAAAATCGCGGATAAAGTAAATAAAAAAGAATTTTCAAATATAGATTTGCAGATTATGTGCGGCGCTGTTTACGCGCATATGTCTTCAAAATATCCGGAATTGGTAAAATTTACCGATGAAAAAGGGATTTATAAAGCAATACTCAATAATGCAAAAATAATTGAAAACAGCGGAGTTTTTGACGCGTCTTTAAGTATGGGAGACAAAATTCTGAAAGACAGCAATATTATGAGATATATACAGGAAAATATTATTCACGAAATAACTCATAAATATTTGTTGTCCGCCGGTATATCTCTTGGCGAAAACCAGGAAAATGCTATTACTTTCCATGAATTTTACAGCGAGTTGTCTGCTTTAATCTTTGCGAAGTCAGTATCTGAAAAGGAATTTGATAGTTTCTATGCGAATTTTATTAAAGATACTTCTGATGAAAAATATAAAAATGAATTGCATCATTTAAAAGCAAGAAAGCAAATAATAGAAATTTTATCGGCTTTTAATGACTCGGAAATAAGTATTACCGATAAGAGGTTTATATCGGCGTTAGAAGCTAATATGAATGCCGCTAATTCTAAAAAAGATTTAAAAGAAGTTGTTTTGGCGATACTTAGCAGTATGGGAAAAGTTAATTTCAGCGGAAATAATTTAAGAAATACCGAAATTATACCGGGAAAAGAAATTGCCGGTATGGTTAAGTTGTTTTCTGAAAGCAAAGAGATAAATAAAAACTATCGTATAAACGGAAATGTGATAGACGCTGTTTATGATAGCGGATCGGATATGTATGAAGATTTTAGCAGTGCGCTGGATAAATTTTTGGAAACAGGCGTACAGACAAATATTTTATCTCCAGAACAATTAATTAAAGCATTTGTTTTATCGCACAGGCTAAATGTGAAAGTGAATAATGCCGGTTTTCTTAACGCGGTAAACAAGTTAATTGAAATATCTGAAATAAATGCAGGAAATCTTGACGCGGCTCCTGTGTATATTGACGCGTTAAAGTATATTTCCGATAAATCTCTGGAAAGCATTTACCTTGTCAGAAATGATCTTTTGAGCATAATGGAATTTTACCGCGGAAACGGCAATCCGCAGCAGCAGGCAGCCGCCTCCCGCAGTATGTTAGAAATGTTAGATCCGTTATATCAAGGGACAGGGGATTTTGTAAAAGACGGTATACCTGCAACTCAGAATAAAGATTCTATATATAAAATATTGTCGGCAGCGTAATAATTATCTCTTGACTTACTGTCTGTCATTCCGGACTTGATCCGGAATCCACGGTTGCTAAAAATAATATGTTTTTCCTTATGTTTTTTAACAATCAACATTTAATGGTATGACTGCTTGATGCAGCGGCGTAAACGTTATAGTCTTTGTCGTCATTGCGGCCTATGAGCCGCAATCTCGTCGTAAGTCATAGATTGCGGATCGAGTCCGCAATGACAAATTGTGACAAAATAATATAGAGTAGACATAAAAAAAGCCTGAGAGAATTTATTCTCTCAGGCTTTCTGATTGGCTTTTTGTCACCCTGAGCGCAGTCGAAGGGTCTGCCGTAAAAAGCAGATGTTTCGACTACGCAACTACGTTGCTTCGCTCAACATGACAAAACATTAATAAGTAATTTGTTTCTATTTCGCGTTGAGCGATTTTAAAAGCGCGTCGGCTTCTGCCAATGCGTTCTTATTTTTCTCTCTTGCCTGATTTAATATTTGGTCGGCTTGTCTGTTAGTTTTTGCTCTCTCATCTTTCGCGCCTTTAAGCAAATTGTTGATATCCATTGTAGCGGATTTATGCTCGCTGTTTCCTCTGTCTCTTATGGCTTTTGCCTGATTTTCAAGATTTTTAGCTTCTAAATCTGTTTGTCTTTTTCTTGCGTCCGCCTGGTCTTTCAAGGATTTGGCTCTTGCTTTCACGTCGTTTTCTTTTTTTGCCGCATCGGCTTTTATTTCTTTTACGTCAGCTTCAACTTGTTTTCTTTCATTGTTGGTTTGGTTTTTCATGTCTTTGACTTGCGATTTTATCGCGTCCGCTCTTTGTTTTGCTTCTTTTGCCGCTGCTTGTTCCGCTGCTTTTGCCGCTTTCGGATCCATCTGAACTGCTTCATTATCAGACGAATAATCATATTGCGCGAATGTCATTTGCGCTCCTGAAATAAGGAATGCCGCCGCCAGTACTGCCGAAAATAATTTCTTCATTTTCTTCTCCTTTTTACCGACAATTAACTGATGTTTTGTCGTATTTTATTTTTAAAATTACCTGTGTAAGTGCAAGTACAAGAATAACGCAGTTTGTCAGTATTATCGGCAAATCATTAACCGTTATTCCGTAAATCAGCCATAAAAAAACGCCCAAAGAAAAAATCACAAACATATGCATTGAAACGTCTTTTGCCGATTTTGATTTCCACGTTTTGTAAACCTGGGGAATAAAAGCGATTGTTGAAAAAAATCCTGCGAAGTAACCTATCAGTTTTAAAGAAAACATTGTTTTTGCTCCGTATCATTTAATGCTTTATAATGTTTTTTGCCTACAACGCGCGAAACTATCGCCTTTTCGGGACAATAAGAAATACATCTTAAACACAGCTGGCATTTATTTCCGTCAAATACGGGGTAAGCTTTCATTGAAATATTCTTGACGGGGCATATGGAAACGCACAGTCCGCATTTAGTACATTTTTCTTCCACGGCTTTAAGTCCTATAAGTTTTTGGGAAAAAGAGCTTTCAATAAGGTTTGTTATAAAAGAGGTAAATGCGAAACAGAGTTTTAAAAAAATATTTGTGCTTTCGGGTTTTGCGGTTCCGTTTATTAATTCTGCGGCAAAAGTCGATATTTTTCTAAAAGCCTTTTCTTTTTTCAAATTGTTTTTTTCATCGTTTTGCACAAGAATCCAGTTGTTCGGCATTTTAAAACCTTTTGTACCTATTACCGAATAACCTTTATCTTTTAAGATGCTTCCGAAATTTGCGGCTGTTTTTAAAGACGAATCTCCCATAGTTGAAAATACAAAAATTTCGGTTCCGAAAGCCTGAGGCATGTTTTGTATAAACCTGCGGACAAAAGGATAAGTATTCCAGCAGGCTATGGGGAAAGCAATGCCTATTGTTTTTGTATGGTCTATTTCCAAAAAATTGTTTTTGTCTATGTTAATGCCAATAAGGCGGGTTGGTATCGCATTTTGTTCAAAAACTTCAGCCATTTTTTTAGCTGCAAGATATGTGTTTCCGGTTCCGGTAAAAAAGTATATATCAGCTGATTTGCTTTTCATAAGTTGTTTTTTCGTCATTGAGAGCATCCAAGTTGATTCCCCTTTAAGATAAAGGGGTGTCGGCGAAGCCGACGGGGTATGTGATTAACAATGGATTGCTTCGTCAGGATTTCATCCTTCCTCGCAATGACAACCTTTGTTGTTATTATCCTTTTTTTCTTTTCTCTGCTTTTCCAAGTAAATCGTAATAATTGCTATGTCAGAAGGCTTTATTGCCTTTATTCTTGAAGCCTGTCCTATTGTTTGCGGCCGGACTTCTTTTAGTCTAGCCTTTGTTTCGGCGGACAAAGAACTTAATTTATCGTAATCAAAATCTTCCGGGATTCTGCGGTCTTCGTTCTTTTTTACTTTCTTAGCCATTTTGTCCTGAATGGCTATATAACCTTCATATTTTTTGTGAATATAAACTTCTTCGTTTGCTTTTTCAAGCGACCAGGGCATCAGCTCTTCGTCTGTAGGAAGATTTTCCGTATTGTCATCGTAAATGTCCAGCAAAGTATTTCTGTATAGTTCAAACTTTTTATACATTGCGTCCGATATTAAACCGATTGAGCGGCCTATATCCATAAGGCGTATATCTGCGTTGTCATTTCTTATTGAAAGCCTGTATTCCGCTCTGGACGTAAACATTCTGTAAGGTTCGTCCATTCCTTTTGTAGTTATATCGTCTATAAGAATGCCGATATAGGCTTCCGGTCTGCCAAGTACCAAAGGCGGTTTTTGCAAAACTTTGTGAGCCGCGTTGACTCCCGCCATAAACCCTTGAGCCGCTGCTTCTTCATAACCCGTTGTTCCGTTAATCTGCCCGCCGAGAAATAAATTCTCAACATTTTTTGTTTCAAGAGTATTTTTTATCTGCAAAGGGTTTGAATAATCGTATTCTATAGCGTAAGCGTGTCTTATAACTTTCGCGTTTTCAAGCCCGGGAATTGAGTTTATCATTTTTTGCTGCAAATCAAAAGGGAGCCCGGTATAAAGCCCGTTAAGATAAACCTCGTTTGTATTGTATCCTTCCGGCTCAAGAAAAATATGATGGCTCATTTTTTCAGGGTAACGCTTTACTTTTTCTTCTATAGCGGGGCAGTATCTGGGGCTTTTTGCCGCGCCGCCGTTTATTGAAATTGAAGATAAATCTATATTGTCGCTTACTATTTTGTGCGTTTCGGCATTTGTATAAGTAAGCCAGCAGGGCAGCTGCCTTAGAGTTTTTTTCCAATGTTCCGTTACGGTAAAATGGGAAAAAGGTTTTGGGTTTTCGTCTCCCGGCTGTATTGTCATTTTTGAATAATCTATGGAATTGTTATTTACTCTCGGAGGGGTGGAAGTTTTGAATCTTTCAAGTTTCAAACCGCAGTCGTCTGTTAACGATTTTGAAAGATGCGCTGCGTCTCTTTCATTAAATCTGCCGCCGTTGAAAGATGATTTCCCGAGGTGTATTTTACCGTTTAAAAAAGTTCCCGCGGTAACAATAACGGCATCGGCTTCTATTGTCTCGCCTGTTAAAAGTTTTACTCCGCAGGCTTTTGAATTTTTAACTATAACAGAAGTGACTTCAGACTGTAAAATATCTAAATTGGCTGTATTTTCAAGCGTTTTTGCCATTATAATAGAGTAAAGCTGTTTATCGCACTGGGCTCTTGGCGACCACACCGCAGGACCTCTGGAAGCGTTCAGCATTTTAAACTGAAGCCCCGAGTTGTCAGTGTTCCAGCCCATTTCGCCGCCCAAAGCGTCTATTTCGCGAACTATCTGTCCTTTTGCTATTCCGCCGATGGCAGGATTGCAAGGCATTGACGCGATAGAGTCAATATTTAGTGTAATTATCAGGGTTTTAAGCCCGATTCTCGCGCAAGCGAGCGCCGCTTCGCATCCGGCATGTCCCGCGCCAACGACAATTATATTGTATTTGTTTTCCATACAAAACCTTTTAATAAACTTTGGAGATTATATTTAAACGGTAACCGACAGAAAGATTTAAACTGTAATAACTAAATTCTATTCCTTTAAGTTGAGGATTGACATTATAATATGAGATTCCAAATAAAAAGTTGTTTATATTGTAATCTATACCGCACCCTATTTTGGCAGGAAATCCCACAAATAAATACCCTGTAAAATTTTCTATTCTGTAACTAAGTACGGCATGTAGAGAAGCTGATGTATCTTCTGCGGTATATTTGGAATATTGACCGCCATAATCATCTTCAAAATGGTACTTAAAATTCAAAGATACAATGTCGCCGCCAATACCTAAACCTATATAACGGTTGACATAATATATAGCATTCGCTTCGAATCTCGGGGTTATGCCTTTATATTCGTCAAGATAGTAGCCTCCGTAGTTGGCTTGCGCATCCGTTATTAAGCCGACTCCTACTTTCAAGTCTAAAACAAGAGACGGCAGCAGTTGTCCCTGTTCTTTTACTTGTTTGTCTAATTCTTTTTTTTGTAATATAAGTTCTTTTCGTTTTTCAAGTTTTTCTTGTCTTTGCTGCAGCTGTAACTCCAGTTTTTTGTTTTGTTTCTCTAATTCTTTTTGCCGCAACCCTTCTTGCTTTTCTAATTCTGCTTGTTTCTCAAGTTCTCTTTGTTTCTTATGCTCTTCTTGTTCCTTTAATTTTTCCTGTCTTTCTATTTCAAGTTCTGTCTGTTTTTCTGATATTATTTGTTTTTGAAGTTCTTGTTCTTTTAAGCGTTTGTTTATTAAATCATCAAAACTCGTTGTTGCATTGGCAATATTTGACGCTAAAAAAAATACAAATAAAACAAAAACTATTTTGGACAACTTCATTTTTGTACTCCCGTGTCCACGGCATTGGTATATTTAATTGCAAGACCGGAAGCTTTATATATATAGGTGCGTTCCTGCGTTGTCTTACCTTGGTTTACTGAAGATTTATTCTCTTCAAAAACATCGATTTTAACGTTTACTACGGCATCTGCTCCAAGCTTTTGCGCTTCTTTTATCAGCATTTCGTTTGTGATTTCAGAACCTATGCGTTCGCCCTTTTCATTAACTATTAATTTAGACTCGACAAAAACAAAGCCTTTTGTGACAAAATCTTTTGCTGCTACCGATACTTCCGGGTATTGAAAACTTTTTGGGACAACGAAAGTTTCGTGTTTAGCGCTGACGCAGGAGCAAAGAGTAACGGCAAACAATAGCAATGCTGACAGCTTTAAATAATTCATTTAAATTTCTCCTTTTTGGTGTTTCTGGTATTTTGCTGATATTATACAAAATTGGAGTATCTTGTAAAATTATTCTGTAATAATTTTAAGTCTAGAGATTAACGGGATTATCTCTTGATGTCTTGTTTTGTCATGTTTGAGCGTAACGGCATAGCCGTGTAGTCGAAACATCTAGACCCTTCGGCTTCGCTCAGGGTGACAACAAGGAATCAATATATAGGAATTATGCGGCAGATAATATGCTTACAATTGCATTATACGGTATTACTGTGAGAGATTTCTTAACATCTTCTTTGTTAACCTTGATGTCAATGAGAATGTCTGACATTATGTCAATAACAGCAGTATAAACATTAGCGGCTTTTTTGCTTTGGGTATTGTCAGTTGTTAAACTTTCCAAATTGGAAAGATCAAAGGTAAAGTTTGTGTCGGCAGAGCGCGCGGCAAAATTGTTAAGCAGCAGCATTATTTCGGTTGTCGCGTTCTTAAGATTCATATTGTCTAAAATGTGATGAATATTTTCGCTCAAAGGTTCAACAGGCAAAACGCCTTTATGGTCAGCCGGGTAAAAACCGGATTCAAATAAAGAGCGTTCCATTACCAGTTTTGAATATACGCGGGCGGCGTCTTTTGAAACAAAAGCGCCTTTTGCGCCGTTTATTATAAGTTTTTCGCTCAGTCCCTGAATAAAACCGGCGAGTTTAGCGGCTTCAATAAGTTTTTCTTCTTCATCCGAAGAATCTTTGTATTTTTTCAATCCGTTTCTGATGTAAACGGAAGCTTCCGGCATAACCGAAGCCATATTTAAAGAAGTACGGAAAGATTCAATAATGTTTTCAAATTCTTCACTGTTTAAAGAGTTAAGATTGTTTTGTTTTGCCAAGCTTCCCGCAATCGTTGCCGCAAGCATTAACGGGAGTTGTTTACCGTTTACAGATATTGCGCCGGCGGTTTGAATGTTTATGCTTTCCGGAACGTCAAAATTGAATCCTGTTTCAACGGCTTTATTATAAGATCCGGAATAACTTTCTTCAAATGTTTCCTGACCAAGTTTAAATAAACCTAAATTTATTCCTCCGAAACGTCTTGAGCCTTTAGGCGGGATTCTGTAGTTTTCCATAGCTTCCGAAGAAACTCGTTCGCCCCATAAAAGACCTATCGGGTAATCTACAAATTTTGCGCCGGAAACGGCAGTTGTTTTCAAAAGGTTTTTAATGTCGGCGTTATTGGCAAGAGCCGCGTCGTCTATTTCTACTCTGAAATTTGTATTCGCGGTATTAAATTGGCTGCGTTTTTCAAAAGGTATAACCGGCGTAAAGCCGTATTCCGATATTTTTTGCGCGCTTTCGGCGTTTTGGTTTGCCGATTTTACAAACACAGTTGCGAATCTGCCGCTTTCATTAATTCCTTCTCTTAAATTTTTTAATATTTCGTCATTTACATTTTCAATGTCTATGTTAAACGAGCTTATGCCCAAAGCGCTCCATTTTTTTATTGTGTTTTTCGCGTTAGCCGGGGTCAAACCTTTTAAAAGCATGGAAATGTTCATTTCAGATATTTGTACAAGAGTTTGCTTGAGCTGGCGTTCAAAAAACATTTGCTGCATGGCAAAAACTTTATTATCAGCGTTTAATCCGTATTTTTGGTTTTCATTCGCAGACAACTCATCAATCCATAAAGAATTTTGCGTGTAATAAGCGTCTATTACGTCTTTCTGTTCTTTATTTAACGAAGAATAAACTTTTTGGGCGGCGCTGAGTTTTCTTTTCGCGACCGCGTTTATGTCTGCCGTATCTCTTTCCGCGATTCCTGTCGATAATTCTTCAGCGGAAACAACGCCTTTGGCTTCTTCAATAGCCAACCAGTCTAAAAGCAGATAGTTTGCCGCCTGCGGGTTAGCCTGAGATACAAACAAATCATACATGGTAAATCCGTTTACGGAAGATTCCTTTAAAACGTTTTGGGAATAATTTATAAGAGCGGTAAGTTCGCCGATTCCGGTGTTGTTTTCGCTTTTTAAAATCGCGGAAACAGGCAGTTTTTCATTATACAGACTGTTTGAGGAAGCTGAAGTTTCAATTTTTTCAATGTAGCCGGCAATTCTTTCATAATAAGAGGCAGTTTGCCGTTTATTATCGGAATAAGTATCTTTTTTCACGGCTGTTAAGTCCGTCGCGGTTTTTGCAAGAGCCGATGGCAGCGCCGCAGGATTAGCCGCGTCAAAAGCCGAGCGGGAAATATCCGAATAGTTAATGCCTGAAGAATTGAGTTTTATTGCCGCTTCTGCGAATTCCATGAGTTTTTTCTGGTTAGGATCGGAAATCTCAATATTTTTGTGGTATTCTTCATAATCGGTTGATTTTCCGGCTGCAAGTTCCAGATATTCTCCGGCTTCATGAATGACAAGCTGCGTCAGATAAAAATCTCTTTCATTGTCGGATAATCCTTCCAAAGCATTAAGAAAAGTTTTATGTATATATAAAGTCATTCTTTTGCTGTCATTATCAACCCCCAAGGTTGACAGGGCAAAAGCATTTTCAGTTATAAGATCCGGATTGTCCGAAATTTTTAAATCAAAATCATATTCGTCAAACGCTCTTTCGGATTTAAAGGAATCCGCCAAGTTAGAAATTATCTTTTCCGCTTCGGCGTTTAAAAGAAGATTGTTGCCGTCAAAAAAAGTTTCATTGAAAGCGCCGCTGTCAAATAACGCGATTAACGCGTTTGCCGCGACAACCGGATAATTGTTTATGCTTTGAGATATTCCTAAAAGACCTGCGATATTAGTTCCTAAAGCCTGTAACATGTTTAAATAAACCGGCTTGTTTTTTACGCCGGAACCGTCTCTTGTCGTAACTATTTTATATCCCGCGTCATCGAGTTTCGAGATAATATCCTGCAGCTGTTCGCGGTTTCCGGAAAAAATGATTTTATACGCTTTATAACCTCTTTCCGCGTCCGCCGGCGCAAAAGAAAACAAAGAGTTATATTTGAGCAATATTTCCGATATTGCCAAAGGATGTTGTCTAACGTTTTCCACGGAAATTTTTGTCTCAAAAATATATTGATTTTTTGCGAGCAGATAGTCAAGAAGCTCGTTCTCTAAGTCTTTATCGTTATTTTTGAATATCGCGTAACCAAGCTCTTCTAAGCTCAACCCTTTTGACTCCGCGAATATATAGTGATCGTTATTAAGATACGACTTATCCATTAGTTCCTGAAAAATAGGCTCTAATGCCGAATAATCGCCTTTTATGCTTTCCAAGACTTTAGCTTTCGGAGAAGCAATAACGCTTTCAGGCGAAACGTTTTCAAAAGGATTATATCCTTCCTCTGGCTTAGCAGTATAAAATCCAAGGCTGTCAATACTCCTTGAAAGATCAATTTCCGAACCGTGCGAGTCGTATATTTTCATAAACTCATATTTTTGTTCGTTAATCGTTAAGGAAAGCGCCGCCGCGAAGTCGTATCCTTTGGAATTGGGCGGCAAACTTATTATTTCATAACGGCTGCCTTCGTCAAAACTCACTACGGCGTATCGTTTGTTAGCGGTTAAAGAATTATGCACTCTTCTGAAATTATCCGAGGCTGTCGGTCCGCTGAGTATAAGATTATCCGAATGAAAATAAAAAGTTTTTTCCTCATCTTCAATGTCTTCAGAAAATCCCGGAAAAAGATGTTTCAACGCTATCTTCATCGCAAAATTTCCGTCAGGATAAGTTTGCTGGTCACCGTCAAATTTAATACTTTGTCCGAGTTTGTAGATCCAATGGGAAGTAGGATATTTATAAGCGTCATCGGAAATCATGCCGTAATGTTCACGCTCGTATTCTTCGTTTGAATATAAGATCAGTTCTCCGATTTTTTTGCCTTTATATTTGAATTCGTATCTCATGCTGGCAAAACCCTTATCTACGTCATACTCAAACTTCTTGTTTTTAGAAATAGAAAATCCGTAAATGTTTCCGAAAGAATTTTCTATCGCGTCCATGGCTTTTTCTCGTTCTTCTTTATCCACTACAACGTGCAGCCCGAATATGTCGCGCGCTTTGTCTTCTATTTTTGCGTATTGTCCGTAATTTTTTCTTGAAGAATTGATTTTTTCATGAATACTGTAAACACTCTTGACTCTTGAGCTTACTTCAAATTTTTTAACAAGAGTGTTCTTTAAAATTTTTTCAAATTCGTCCGCGCAGGAATTTAGAATATCGGTATAACCTACATATCCTCTTTCGCTTCCGACGTATTGTTCGATCTTTCTTAAAGTCTCGCTGTATCCGGCAGGGTTGGTTTTTATGAAAACCGCGTTTCTCATTGCTTCAAATATGTCGTTTTGGTTAAGCCTTCTGGCAAGCGGAATGTAAACGGTAAATAAATTCGTCAAGGCTTTTTCGTCTTCGTCGGTTAAAGCGTCAACTAGTTTGCTTGCGAATATCGCAGTCATCGCATCGGAATTCGCGGCGGAACAAATTATAAAGTCCATATAATTTTGTATGCCGAAATCGTTTGTCACAGAATTATAATCCGGTAAATTTTTGATTTGCCGCAGTTTTTGTATGTTGAATATTATGTTTGATTTTTTTATTCCGTGCGTGGTATTTTCGACGGCATCAGCTATAGAAAATCCGCCGTCGGGTAATTCGCAAAGAAGCAGGGCTATCATCATTTCGTCGCTTACCGCATTTTTGTCGGACCATTGTTTGTAATAGCTTATTTTAGCTAAAACTTTTTTGTATTCTTTTTCGGTATATTTTTCTTTTGCCGCGCGTATTATGTGTTTTACGGCATCGTTATATTCAAATTTTTTGTGCCATTGTTCGTCATGAAGCCGCTCGCGTATATTAAGCGCAGTATTTACAAAATGCTTGATCTCATCGATAGATTTAATTTCTTCTTCCGTCATCCGGACCCATTCGTAATTTTTTCCTTCAGAATCTTTTTTCATTCTCGAATCTGATATTAATTTCCACGCTTTTGCCAAAGATTCCGCGTTTGTATTATTAAAATTTTCTCCGGCAAGTCCGTTTTTGATAATAAATTTTATAAGTTCCTCTGTATTTTTAGGAACATCCGGTAAATTGATTTTTCCGGAATTTCTTAACAAAATATCTTTCAACGCAATTTCCAAAGATCTTAATATCCATCTGTAATCATACTTCATGTCGTTTTTATCGTAAGCAGCCGCGTATAAATTGCCGAAAAAAGCCCGGCTTCCCGTTTCTCCCGCATAAGAGCCGTTATTTAAAATTTCAAGATAAGGAACGCCTATGGACAATATCTGGCTTTGTAAAATATTTCTGTCATCGCTGTTTTCTAAAGATTTTGAAACGGATTTTATATAATTGTTATATACGGTTTTTTCCGCCGCGCTGTCAAACACCGGCTCCAAATCAAAAAATTTCGCGACGCCTCTTTCATCGTTTATGTCCGCGTCTGTTTCCAAACCGAAAGAAGTTATCTTCTCTCCTACATAGCTGACTCCGTAACTGCCCGAAAGGTAAGCCGTTATCTTCGATTCATTTAACGCGTAAGTGAATAATGCCGTGAAACTGCTTAGCAAATCGGCGGTTTCTTTAGAATCGGCTATTATGTCGAAATATATATCCGAATCCGGGGTGGCGCTTTCTTTGGATACCGAGCCGCCTAAAACTATGGAATACGCGTAAGGGCTTACAGGTATATTTAATACGCCGTTTACTAAAGAGTCAATATCGCGCATTATTTCTTTGATTCTTTCTTTGTATATTTTTGCGGCGTTTTCATTGCCGGCTTTTATCATGCTTGCAAAATCCGCCTTTGCCGCCAATACTTTAGTCCTTATTTTTGTCTCCGAAAGGGCTTTGTCTATTTTATCTCTGTATTGAGATATAATTTTCTCGTCATAATTTTCTTCAGATTCGTATTCCAGAAGGCAGCTGATATTAAGCGTTTTCGAACTTAAGGCAAGATCCTGCTGCAAGGATAAATCAAGGGCATCCTTAGGAAGTACAAGCGAGATTTTGGTATAGCCCGCGATTTTTGCGTATAAAGGAAGCAAGCCTATATTTTTTCCCCATGAAGCAATATCTTCTTTTTCAAGTTTTAGCTGTTTTTTAGTTTGTTTTTCTTCAAACAGCGTTTCCGCCGCGTGTAATGCGTTGGTTAATTCTCTTCTGTTTATTCCGGTTTTATTTGCTGATATAAAGTATATAAGAGGAGTCAAGGAATGAGCTATTTTAGGGTAGAATTGCTGTATTTCAGCCATATCCTTAAGAATGTTGGCTTTCGCAAGAGTTGCTTTTTTAGTTCTGCCGTTTAAAACGCTGATAATTTGTTTAAAACTTTCCGGAGATTGTTCCATCAGAGAAAAAAGGGCGTAATAAAAATATTTTGACGCCTGTCCCTGCATTTCTATAATTTTCTCGGCAGCTTCCTGAGGATTTTCTTTTAAATATTTTAATAACAGATCGTTTACGTTAAAAGTTTCGTCTATAGGGGCATTCCAAGTCTGGTTTTTTATTCCGCGCGGCGCCGCGGCGCCTCTTACGTCAAACAGCGCCAAAGGAGTAACTTTATCAGCATGCGCGCTGTTTAAAACTTTTGATACTTGTGAAAATAAAAAACCTGTTTTGCATGTATCTTCAACGTATATTACGTTCTTTTCAGCGACTTTAGCCGTTTGTCTTAAATCAATGTAAAAACCGCCTCTGGTATTATCTATTGAGGCTTCGCCCAATACCGGAGAATAATTCATATATTCTTTCTGGGATATATAGACGGTTTCAATTTTTATGCCTTCTTCCTCTAGAAGCGCAAGCGCATGTTCAACTATTGTATGCATGATATGCTGCGGAACTGTTTCTCTTACGGCTATTGCGTAATTGTCAGCGTTGTCATTTCCTATTTTTTCCGAAAGATATTTTTTAAATTTTAACGCGTATTTTTCGACGGTTTGTTTATCGCCCATTTTCAGGAAAATCATATCATCGGCAAGTTCTTTGTTTATGTCTATAAAAGAATCAATTTTATGGATATGTTCTATTTCTTCATGCTGTGCTATAAAAGAGTCGGCGAGCGAATTTATAAATAAATTCAGGCTTTCCTGAATTTTGGCCATGTTTGTGCCGTAAACTCTTTTTGAAAATCGTCCGAAATCTTCCGAAACAAGATATTTGTGAAAAACATCCGTTATTCTGCCTTCTTCGCCTATTTCATTTGCGGCGAGATATTCGCCGAAAGAAAGGTATATCTCCGAATTGGTGTCGTATAAAGCATTGCTTTCAAAAAATTCATGGTATAACAGGCTTTGTACTCTGAGTTTTTTTTCAGCCGCCGGCAGATTGTCTACTGCTTTTATAAATTCTTCGTGAATATATAATTTTAGAGAGTTTACGGATCTGTCAGCCAGAGCTATACAATAGCCGCTTTCGCTTATGAGTTTTGAAGAGTCGCTTATAATAATTTCTATGTTTTCTTTTTCATACATTCCGGGGAAAAGCGCGTCTATTTCAGTTTTTATATAGCTCTGAATATTCTGATAATCCTTGTCAACGGGCGAGTTAAAAAGCTTTTTTATGATTCGCATGGACAAATCTTTTTCGCGGTCAAAAAAAGCGCCGAAGTCTAATCCTCTCCAAACTTCTTCAATTTTTTCCGTTTTAGGATTGCTTCTTAATATTTCTTCAATTTTTTCTTCGGTATAGGAAAATTTTTTCAGCGCTTCGCGTAATCCCCATCTTAATATGTCATTGGAAAACACGGAAACTATATCTCTGAAAATATCAGCGGTAAGAGCGGAAAGATTTTTGGAAAAAGTAACGGATTTTTCCGAAACAATTTCGGCTCCGGTTTTTTGCGTTATTGTCTTAGCGGCTTCGTTTTCCTGAAAGGATATTAAAAAAATGTCGGTTTTTTCTATATAATCAACGCTGATACCGGAAATTTCTTCTTTAAGCGACATAAATTCTTTAATTCCCGCAATTATATCCTCATCCGAAAATCCTTTCTTTCTCAAATCGGGGATTAAATCAAGCATTCTTTCGGCAAGCGCCGAAGGCAAAAGATCTGTTAAAAGAGGAAGGGGTATAGCATTGTTTTGGACATAAGAAAGCGATTTCGCGTATTCAACGTATTTTTCGCTGTAATCAGTGTGTTTTGAAAGAAGTTTCGGGGTAAAAGTTATGTTTGATATTTGTTTTTCATTTAAAATTTCATTAATGCCTGATGTATGAAACCCTCCGGCAATCAAAACTTTAACCTGCGACTTTACGGATTTTTCAAAAACTTTTCCGGTATTGGCGGCAAGTCCGAAGACATCGCTTAAATATACGGTTTTAGTATTATTCTGTTCGCCGAACATATTGTTTACGAATATTTCGTTTCTTTTTAAATTAGTTTCGTTGAAGTCCTGCGCTTTGATTTCATAAACGCGCAGATCGTTTAAAGAATTTTTACCGGTATAACGCGCAGAAGCTTTTTTAAATGCGTCAAGGTTGTTTTTATAATATTCGTATTCATGCGGGGCAGCCGAGGCGGTTAAAACTTTTTTGTAAATTTCCAAAAATGAAGATAAAAATAAAATATCCTTTATGTTCGGATCCTGAGACATTGAAACCGTCAAAGCTGAAAGGAGATTGTTTTCTTCTGATAAAAATTCTATTTCATTAACTTTTTCGGATAACGCTAGGGAAAATACAAATTTTTTAAGTTCCGGGTATTTATCAAGTCCTATTTGTTCCCTGTTTTCGTAAAGATAAGACATCAGTGCGTAACGGTCGCCCTCGTTGCTTGATAATGAAATAAATTCCGCGTACTGCCTGTAACTTAAAAGGCTTTTTAAATCCGTGAATAATTTTTCAAACTCGACACGCAGCTTTTTTGAACTGGCAGAAACCGACATGTCCGAAATAAGCATATATAAAGCTATATTCGGGTATTCGTTTATATTAAAACCGTTTTTTGACGCTTCGTCTCTGATGTATTTATAATACTGCTGTTTGACTTCGGAGTTTGACAGGTAGGTTTTATATACGGAAAAAAGTTTGTTTTGCTGTTTTGAAAAATATCTGTTTCTTAATGCCGAAAATTCCGATTCAATCGGAGAAATAAATCCTAAAACTTTATTTCTGCTCTCAATTAAATCCGCAAATAATAAAAGATTTGATTCGTAAATTCGTTTATCTTCAACAGGATTTATCATTTTGCCGTTTTTAGCCGCAAAATATTCGGCGCCGCTCATATTCCCGCTTTCAAACAAAGCGTCTATTAGAGCCTCGCCGTTCTTTTTGCCGAGATTATAATAAATTCTGTCAAACCCGCTTTTTTGCGACGCGCCTTCAACGTATAATTCTAATTTCGGATATGTTTTGACAAGCTGTTCAAGCAGCGTATATATTTTTTGCTGCGCTTCTTTATTGAAATGCAGATCCTGAATATTAAAAACCGACGCTGAACTGTTTTTAAACGAAGCGTCGGTTACTGAAATTCCCGAATTAATGCTTTTAAGAGAAAAACCTTCCCTGACATTTCCGGACGCAATAACCGGTAGCGAGGGTAAAAGCATACAAGCAGCCGTAAATAATGAAATTAATTTTCTGTTCATTTTTTTTATAAAATAGTCCGTTGCTTATTATAGCTATATTATAGCTATAATAAAAGCAGCTTGCAAGTATATTTCTGTTTTTTGATTTCGCAGATTTGCTTGACAGTTGTAAAAAAATATCTTATACTGCTCTAAATTTAATGTTTTAGATGAGTCTAAAAGAGGTTTTTATGCCGGAAGATATTAATTTAAGCGCGGCATTGGAGAATTATCTCGAGGCTATAGCTGCTTTAAAAAAAGAAAAGAAGTATGCCAGAGTCGGAGATATTGCCAAATTATTGGATGTTAAAAGTTCTAGCGTGAACGTTGCCATAAATTTTTTAGCTGAACAGGGTTTTGTAATCCATGAAAAATACGGCTATGTTGATTTGACCGAAAAAGGTGAACGGGCTGCCGCAGAGGTACAAAGAAAACACGATATTCTTTTCAAATTTTTTAACAGTTTATTGTTTCTTGATCAAAGTGAGGCAGAAAAAGAAGCTTGCGAAGTGGAGCATTGCGTAAGTTCGGAAACGGTATATAAACTTGAAAGATTGTACGTTTTATTGAAAAAACATTTCCTTACAAAACCCGAAGATATGGAAAATTTACGTAATTATTTGGAAGGAAAACAATAATATAAAAATATGGTCTTTTAATTGATTTATCAATATAAAAGACATTTTTTTAGAGGGTTTGATTTAGTTTAATCTAAAAATGTTTGAGGAATATAAATATGGAAGAAAGTAAATCTACAAAACCATCAGCCGTAAAGTCTTTTTTTAAACGTATTTATGAATATTGGCGCAAGCGCTTGATAAGGTCGCGTTTCAAAAAATACAAATCTTTTAATAAATGTATAGAGTTTAACGGTATGGCAAAACTAAGCGACGCAATTGGCGGAACATACCGGTTTATTGCGGCGCATTGCGATGAAAAACTCGGACGCAGGCTTTTGGAAATGGGATTTGTGCCGGGTGAAGATATATCGATTTTAACTAATACAGGCAGAAAAGGCAGCATAATGGTTAAAATTAAGGGTTCTAAAATTGTTTTAAGCAATAAAATTGCCGAAAACATTTTGATAAAAAGGAAAGAAAGAAATGGTGCAAAATAGGAAAATAATTGTTGCTCTTGCCGGTAATCCAAATTGCGGCAAATCGACAATTTTTAATACTTTGACCGGAGCAAACCAGCGCGTCGGGAATTATCCCGGCGTAACGGTTGAAAAAAAAGAAGGCTTCAGAGAATATAAAGGCTGCGATATAACCTTTGTGGATTTGCCCGGAACTTACAGCCTTTCGGCGTATTCGGAAGATGAAGTTGTCGCCGGCGATTTTCTTTTAAATGAAAAGCCGGACATTGTCATTCATGTGGTTGACGCTTCTAATATGGAGCGCAATCTGTATTTGTTTACCCAGCTTGCCGAGCTTGATATTCCTTTAATAGTAGCTTTAAATATGATTGACATTCTGCAGGCGCAGGGAAAAAGCGCTGATGAAAAAGTGATGTCGGATCTTTTAGGCGTTCCGGTTTTTGCGACAGTCGGAAATAAAAAAATCGGGCTTGAAAAAATTTTGGATTATATAGTCGAAAACGAAGATTTTAGCAGACATAAAGCCAAAAGAACAGATTACGGCAGTGACATAAAAGCCGAAACGGATGAATTGGAGCCTCTTATTTCAAAAGACGAAGCTCTTAAAGAACTGCCGAAAAACTGGCTTTTAATAAAGCTTTTAGACAATGATCCTCTTGCCTTAAAGCTTGCCGCGGATGCCGACAATAGTTCTGAAATTTTAGCCCAAATTGAAAAAAGCAGAAATCATCTTAAGGAACATTTCGGAGATAAAGTTGAAATTATAATAACCGGGCGGCGCTACGGTTTTGCCAATGCCGTTGCAAAAACCGTTTTAAAAGACGTATCAGGCAAGAAAACCGACATAACAGAAATAATAGACAGTTTCGCGTTAAATAAATATTTGGGGATTCCGGTATTTGCCGCGGTTATGTACATAATTTTTAAGTTTACGTTCAGTCTTTCCGGTCCAGTAGTACATTTATTCGGACTGTTTTTTGAAAAACTGGGCGGTTTTACGGGAAATCTGCTTCCCGACGGACCTGTAAAATCTTTAATTGTTGACGGAATAATCGGCGGAGTCGGCGGGGTTTTAAGTTTTTTTCCTCTTATTCTTTTTATGTTTTTTGCAATCGCGTTTTTTGAAGATTCCGGCTATATGGCAAGAGCCGCGTTTGTTATGGACAAAATAATGAGCAGGTTCGGTCTTCACGGGAAATCTTTTTTGCCTTTAATGATTTCAACAAACGGCTGCGCCGTGCCTGGAATTTTAGCCACGCGCACTTTAGATTCAAAACGCGACAGGCTGATAACAATGTTTGTTACTCCGTTTATGATATGCGGCGCGAAACTTCCGGTTTTTGCTTTAATTATAGGAGCTTTTTTTTCTGCAAAATACCAGACCGGCGTTATGTTTTCAATGTATATTTTAAGCGTTGTAATAGCTTTAGGAGCTGCAAAATTACTCAGCAAAACTGTTTTACGCGGCGAACCTGCGCATTTTGTTATGGAACTTCCGCCGTATCATTTGCCTACTTTAAAAGGTCTGCTTTTAAAAATGTGGGAAAGAGGATGGCTTTATGTAAAAAAAGCAGGCACTATTATAGTGCTTGCGTCAATTATTATTTGGGCAATGTTTTCTTATCCGAAAGCTCCTGCGAATGAAAATTTTACGGAAGCGGAAAATGCGTCAATACAGATACAATACAGCGTGGCGGGACGTATAGGGAGTTTTATAGAACCTTTATTCAAACCTATAGGTATGGACGGTAACAGAGCAGTAGCTTTGGTTGCGGGTTTTGCCGCAAAAGAAATAGTAGTAAGCACTTTAGGCACAATTTATTCGCTGGGGGAAGTAAATCCCGAAGATTCGCAGCCTTTGAGAGAAAAAATTGCAGCGGATCCTGACTGGTCTCCGCTTAAAGGAATAGTTTTTTTAATTTTCTGCCTTATTTACATACCTTGTATAGCTTCGGTTGTAGTGTTTTTTAAAGAAAGCGGTTCAAGTATTAAATGGCTTACGCTTTTGGTTGCGGGAACTACAGGGTTTGCGTGGATTGTGTCTTTTATTGTTTTCCAAATAGGAACATTGTTAGGGTTATAGCGTGTCAAGGGGACGTTGTTTTTGACACAATGCTGTGTCAAAAACAACGTCCCCTTGACACTTAGAGGAGAAAAAATGATTCAAAACATTATAGTTTTTATAGTAGTTTTGCTTGCCGTTATACTGATAATATGGTATATTTCAAAAAATAAACGAGGATGCTGTGATAAAAAATCTGCGAATTGTTCTGCAGATTGCCAGTCAAGATGCTCAAAGTTAGATT
>WRFE01000021.1 GCA_009778965.1 Candidatus Endomicrobium labiotermitis | reverse complement strand
TTTAATGTGTCACCCTGAACTTGTTTCAGGGTCTGAAAATTAACGGCGAGATGCCGAAACAAGTTCGGCATGACACGTCGCTAATTGTTAAGGAATGATTCCGAATTGATGTTGTTGTAATACTTTAAAAAGGAGTTTTCATGAAAAAAGTATTGTTTTTGATTTTAGCGATGTTTATCGGTTTTACAGTTGCAACGGCGCAAACTATAGGACAGGCAGGAACTACCTGGCCTAAAGATAAACTTCCGGCGGGTCTTCTTCCTTATACGGACGGCAGCAGAATACAATGGGGTAATCCGGGCGGCGAACTTTTTATAAAAATATCCGATACCAGCACGAAAGCGTTAGAAGCGTATCTTGAGCAGCTCGCGGCAAAAGGCTGGGAAATATCTCCAGGAAATTATGACAGCAGTGCAAAAAAAGGAGTTTATACGTTAGAATTTGCTATACAAGGCAATACTTGGCTGCAAATTACTTTGAGGGAAGCGAAAGTCGGTGCTTGGCCTTCGGAAAAAGACGTTCCTGCTGCTTTACCGCAACCCCATAATTACAAACTTATAGATGTTTATTTAAACGTGAATGACGAAATCAACAATACTTGGCTTTTCTCTTTTACCGCAATGGGTATGACTGAAGAAGCGGCAACTGCTTATATGCAAAGTTTGCTTAAAGCGGGCTGGGATGGCGATGTCTATATGGCTTATACAAGGAATGCTAAATGGCGCGGCAAGCCCTGCGAAATTTCTATAGAACTTTACGGAATAGAAGCAGGCAATGCCAGCTTTACCGTGAATTTTGGTCCTTACAATAATTGAAATAGTATCTAACGACTTCTAATTAAAACCGAATAACAAACAGCCGTCCGTTTTTTTACGGACGGCTGTTTTATGTTGTCTCTCTGCGTGAAATCGCAGAATGAGATCGGACAATTTTGTAATAAATTACCTGTTATTTTTCAATGAGTTTGCTATAATGAGAGAGTTGTTTAATTACTTACAAGGAAGAAAAATGAAAAGTTTTATAAAGATACTGTTCAAAAGGTCGTTTCTGTCGTATTACGCCGCACAATATTTGGGCGCGTTTACTGATAACTTATTCCGCGCCGCCATGGCTGTGTTTGTAATGTATGAAATAACAACCATATCCGCAGGTTCTAAAAGTTTTATTATTTTGCTTGCGATCTGCTTTTTTATGCTGCCTTTTTTTCTATTTTCGTACATCGCAGGTGAAATTGCCGACAAATACCGTAAAGATTTAATAATAAAAATACTCAAATTTGCCGAGCTGTTTATAATAGCGCTGGTGATTTTAGGGTTTTATCTGAAAAGTCCGTCGCTTTTGCTTTTTGTTTTATTTTTGATGGGAACGCTTGCGGCGTTTTTTGCGCCGGTTAAATACAGTATTTTGCCTGATATTGTAAAAGAAGATGAACTCCTTGCCGGCAACGGTCTTGTTGAAGCCGGAAATTACGGCGCTATTTTGCACGGCGCGCTGCTTGGCGGAGCTATAATTGTCGGCGCCGGACTTGAGCGTGTATCTTTGTGGATAGGCTGCGCAGCGCTTGCTGGGTTTGCGGCGAGTTTGCTTATTCCAAAAATAAAAGCAGCATCGCCGACTTTAAAAATAAACAAAAATATTCCTGCGGCTATCTGGAAAAGCATCGGGTTTGTAAAACGCAGAAGGGAAATATACTTTTGTATATTAGGGCTGTCCTGGTTTTGGCTGCTGGGAGCCGTAATTGTAGTCCAGCTGCCGTCATTTACAAGCGGTGTTTTAAACGGCGACGCATCTGTTTTCGCGTATTTGCTTACATTGTTTGTTTCGGGCATAGCTCTAGGTTCTGTAGCCTGTCAATTCCTGTTGCAAGGCAAAGTAAGCAGTAAATTCGCGCCGCTGAGTATTCTACTGATAACAGTATTTTTAGTAGACCTTGCCTTAGTATCAAGCGGTTTCGCGGCGTCGGTTACGGCGGTTAATTATAAAACCTTTATTTCCGGCTGGAGCGGACTGCGCGTATCCATAGATTTCTTTTTCTTAGGTTTACTCGGCGGATTATACGTGGTGCCTTTGAAAGCGCTGCTTCAAATGCTTGCAGGTCATAAGCTACGCTCGCGCATAATAGCGACAAATAATATTCTCAACGCCTTATTTTTGGTAATCGGCAACGGCGTTTGCATGGGATTACTCGCAATCGGTTTTGGTCTTTCCGCAGTTTTCGTGCTTTTGGCAATTTTTAATACTATCGTGGCTGTTTATACCTTATGGCTGCTGCCTGACCATATAGTAAGAATGATAGTAAAGCGCATTTTTAATGTTGTTTACGGCGTAAAAGTTACCGGTCTGGAAAATTTGGAAAACGCTAAAGGCAGTATGATAATAATAGCCAACCATTCTTCCTTTCTAGACGCGGCGCTGTTATGGACATATCTGCCGGGAAAATTTTATTTTACGGTAAATACGGCTGTCACGCAGATATGGTGGGTCAAGCTGTTTCTGCATCTGGCTAAATATTTTCCGATAGACCCTACGAATCCGATGGCTGTTAAATCCATAATAGATGAAGTAAGAAACGGCAAGCGCGTTGTAATTTTTCCGGAAGGCAGAATAACTACCACCGGCGCTTTAATGAAAATATACCCCGGTCCAACTATGATTGCCGATAAAAGCAATGCCCTGATACTTCCTGTGTGCATAGACGGCAGCCAGTATTCTATATTCTCCCGTTTCGGCACGAAATTTAAAACCCGTCCGCACAGTAAAATAACAATTAATATAATGCCGGTTACGCGTCTTAATCTGCCTGCAAATTTACACGGGCGTGACCGCAGGCGCGCTTCTGCCAGAAAACTTTACGATATTATGACCGAAATGAAATACACGGTCAGCAGTATTAACGAAAGTTTGGTTGATTCTCTTCTTGACGCGCAGGCTTTGGTCGGCAGAAACAAAGAAATTATAGAAGACATGAATATGAAACCGCTTAGTTTCGGCAAGCTTTTAACGGCTTGTTTTGCTTTGGGAAAACAATTTTCCAAATATAATAAACAGCGTGAATACGCCGGTTTTTTACTGCCGAATTCGATAGCGGCGGTGGCGGCATTTTTCGGTTTGCGTGTATTTAATATTACGCCGTGCATGCTTAATTTTACAATGGGCGCGAAAAGTTTGCTGTCCTGCTGCAGAGCGGCGCAGATAAAAAACGTTTACACATCAAGACAATTTATTGAAAAAGCCGAACTTGCCGATACCATAGGCGCTATGGAAGCAGCCGGCATAAAAATAATTTATCTGGAAGATATTAAACAACAGATATCTTTTAAAGATAAAATGACAGCTTTAGCCGCCTCTTATTTCCCCAGAATATATTATAAGATGGTGCGCGGTGACGTCGCGCCGTCGGCGCCGGCCGTGGTTTTATTTACCAGCGGTTCCGAGGGTATGCCGAAAGGCGTTGTATTAAGCCATAAAAATATTCAGGTCAACCGCTGCCAGGTGCAAACATGTTTTGATTTCGGCGTTGAAGATATTGTTTTTAACGCTATGCCGATGTTTCACGCGTTCGGTTTGACCGGCGGGGTTATGCTGCCGCTGCTTGTCGGCGCAAAGACATTTTTGTATCCGTCTCCGCTGCATTATCACATAGTGCCGGAACTTATTTACGACAGAAACGCGACCGTCATTTTCGGTACAGATACTTTCTTAAACGGTTATGCGAAAAACGCGCATCCTTATGATTTTTATTCCGTCCGCATAGCAGTTGCCGGTGCGGAAAAACTGAAAGACGAAACATACCGTACTTTTACCGATACTTTCGGCGTGCGTGTTTTTGAAGCCTACGGCGCTACGGAAGCCTCGCCGGGAATAGCGATAAATTCGCCGATGTATTTTAGGCGCGGTACAGTAGGCCGTTTGCTGCCGGGCGTGGAAGCAAAGCTTGAATCTGTGCCGGGACTCGAAGAAGGTAAAAAACTTTTTATCAAAGGCAAAAATATAATGCTGGGCTATATCAAAGAAGATAATCCCGGAGTAATTCAGGCGCCGCCGGACGGCTGGTACGATACCGGAGATATTGTTGATATAGACGATGACGGTTTTGTAATTATAAAAGGCCGCGCAAAACGTTTTTCCAAAATAGCCGGAGAGATGGTGTCGCTCGGCGCCGTTGAAACCGCGCTGAATAAATTATGGCCGCAGGAAATGCATGCCGTAATCGCCATTCCCGATGAAAAGAGAGGCGAACAGCTGGTTTTATTCACAACCCGTGCAACCGCAAAAGTTAATGAAATACAGAAATCTTTCAAGGAAGAAGGATTAAGCGATCTTTCCGTGCCGAAAACTATAAAGACGCTGGAAGAAATTCCTCTTATGGCCACCGGCAAGACGGATTATGTAAAATTGTCGCAATTTCTGGAACAGCAGTAATCCTAACGGGGACTTATGAAAAGCCTCTCTGTTTCACCCTGAACTTGTTTCAGGGTCTGATGTTAGTTTTTAACAATGAGATTCTGAATCAAGTTCAGCGACACCATTTGAATATGATTTATTTTGAGGTAATTTTAGATATGGAAATTAACGCGCAAAAAATTAAAGATGATCTTATCCGGTGGATACGCGTCTGGTTTGAGCAAAACGGCGAAAACTGTAACGCGGTAATCGGAATTTCCGGCGGAAAAGACAGCACTATTGTCGCCGCTCTTTGCGCAGAGGCTCTCGGAAAAGAGCGTGTAACAGGTGTGCTTATGCCTAACGGCACGCAAAGCGATATTAGTGATTCTAAAAGCGTTGTTAAACATCTTGGAATTAACAGTTTGGAAATTAATATTAAAGAAGCGTATGATTCAATTATTTCGGGAACAAGTAAATATATTGAACCGAATCTTCAGACCCGCGTAAATCTGGTCCCAAGACTTAGAATGAGCGCTCTTTACGCTGTTTCGCAGTCAATAAACGGCAGAGTGGCTAATACTTCAAATCTGTCGGAATCGTGGATTGGCTACAGCACCCGTTACGGCGACGGCGCCGGAGATTTTGCCCCGCTGCTTAATCTTACGGTAACGGAATGTAAAGCCATAGGACACGCGCTGAATATTCCGCCTGAGTTTGTCGATAAAGTTCCGCATGACGGTCTCGGCGGTCAGACAGATGAAGAAAAAATCGGTTTTACTTATGACGTTTTAGATAAATATATCCGCACAGGCATTTGCGAAAACGAAGAAATCAAAAATAAAATAGACGCGCTGCACGCAAAAAATAAATTTAAAACTTTGCCTATGCCGCGTTTTGAATTTTAATAAGACGAATGTATAAAATAGTGACGGAATTTTGTGTTTAGGAATCCTGGACAATGTCATTTTCGGAAAATTTGCAACAAATTTTTCATTCTTTATGTGTAATGCTTGCTTCCTTTTTGTCGATACTGTCTTTCTGTTCATTGCCGCCTATTAGCCATTCCAAAACATTCAGGCGTTTTATTCCTTTATTTGTGCCGCTGCCATAATCCATTGATAATAAGAATTTTGGATAATTGTCGTCTATTTCTTCTAATGGCGCTAACTCTCGGCTTAATGTTTCGGGCTCCAGCGCATACAAAGAAACTTGATAGTACTCTGGATCTTCTCCAGGTTTTCTGGCTATAAAATCAACTTCAATCGTTTTTTTCTCACTTTTGCCGTCATTTTTTACAACTTTTGTTTTTACTTTTCCTACGGAAACTTGATACCCGCGTCGCAATAACTCAAGATAAACAACATTTTCCAAACCATAGCCTATATCTGAATCCTCGTTTCCCAGCAAGGCTGTTTTCAGTCCTATATCTGCAACATAATATTTAGAATTTGAGTCTAGCAATTGCTTACCCTTTATGTCATATCTATCACACTTATATAGCAAATAACTATCAAGCAGACCTTGGATATAATTACTAATAGTTGGTATTGATACGCTATGCCCTGCAGCTTTTAATCCGCGCTCTATGCCGCGTATAGAAGTTTCTTTACCGATATTATCAAACATAAATCTGACGACAGCGTCAAGTTTTCCCGCATCAGAGATATTAAATCTTTGCACGATATCTTTTTGTATTGTATTTAGATAAACAGTATTCATAAGATAATCGTTGATTAGTTGCCTATTGCCAAAAAATTCTGTAGTCTGCGGAAAACCGCTCTCGCGGACATATGTCGAATATACATTTTGTAAATCATATTTGTGCAAAAATTCTTCGCTATTTTTTATAGGTCTAAGACCTGCCTTTAGTGAATATGCCGAATAGTATTCTTTGAATGAGAAAGGTTGCATTTTTATTTCAATATAACGTCCTCCGAAAGAATTCGCCAAATCGCTGGAGAACATATATGCATTGGAGCCTGTAAGATAAACATCTACATTTTTGTGTAAGCGTAATCCATTAGCCACCTGATGCCAATCTCGCAGCAGTTGTATTTCATCTATAAAAACATAGTTCATTTTATTCGGATTGAGTTTTTTAATGACGAAATCAAGTACTTTGTAATAGTCAACAAGCAATTTTTCTTTATTTAAAGTTAATCCTATTTCCCTTGTTTGTAAAGGATCTTCAAGATTAATATTTATTATTTGGTTGTTGGCAATCTTGCTTTTCATCTGTAAATCTAACTGAAACATAGCAAATAATTTGGATTTTCCGCACCGGCGTGCACCTGTTATGATTTTTACAAGCTCAGTTTGTCCTTGCCAAGATTTCAATTTATTTAAATATTCCGGTCTATGTATAAGGGTTTCCATTGTTGCCTCCTTTTTCTAAATTATATTTAACAAATCTTTAAAAGTCAACAATTTATATAAATGTATTTAATCAAAAGGTAGAATATTGATATTTTGTAAAGTGGATGTTTTTGTGATAAAAAGTGGACAATATAAGACCTTTTTGAGGATTTGTTTCATATTTGTATTATTATTTTTTGAAAACCGTATATTTATATTTTTAAAATAATTATAGTATTTTTATTTTACGATATAAAGTAATTACTAATAAAAGTATAAAATACTTTACAAAAGTAATTATATATTATAAAATTATTGAGATATGGGAAGAAAAAAGAAAAAACCAGATAGATATTATATTGTTAGTGATTTTCTGCATGGCAAATCTTCAATGATTTTTAAAGATGCCGTCAGATATGGTGATTCTATAACTGTGACTAAGCATGGGCTTCCCCATGTTGTAATACTCTCATATGAAAAATATGAAGAACTCGTAAAAAAGGCAGAGGAAAATAATGAAAAATTGGACAGGAATAGCTAATTTTATTTTTAGCGTTGCTGAATTATTAAGAGGTGATTTTAAACAAAGCGAGTATGGTAAAGTTATACTCCCCTTCACTGTGCTTAGACGTTTTGATTGTGTATTAGCTCCATCTAAAGCAAAAATATTAGAAATGAATAAAAGCATCACAGTTTCTAATAAAGCCCCTATTTTCAAAAGACATACGAAACAAGATTTTTATAATACCAGCAAATTTGATTTTGCCAAGCTGCTAGATGATAGCAATGCTATAGAAACAAACCTACGCGATTACATAAACGGATTTTCCGATGATGTTAAAGCCATACTAGATAATTTTGAAACGGGAGCAACTATTGACCGTCTTAAAAAAGCGAAACTTCTTTACATTATAATTCAAAAATTTTCAGAGTTAAACTTAGATGAAAAAACTGTAGATAACCTCGCTATGGGATATGTATTTGAGGAGTTAATTCGTAAGTTTTCGGAACAATCTAATGAAACTGCCGGGGAACATTTTACTCCTAGAGAAGTTATTGAGCTAATGGTAAAACTACTACTAGAAGATGAGAGAGATTTATTGACAACTGATGGCAAGGTGGTAAAAGTTTATGACCCTGCATGTGGTACTGGCGGTATGCTTGCCATAGCGCAGCAACAATTAGCCGCGTTGAACAATAAGATTGAAGTTATTCCTTTTGGACAAGAATTAAATCCGGAAACTTATGCTACATGTAAATCTGACATGATTATTAAAGGTAGCACTCAAGCAAAAATAGAGTTCGGAAACAGCTTTTCAGAAGATAAACTACCTAGTGAAAAATTTGATTATATGCTTTCAAATCCACCTTTTGGAGTTGAATGGAAAAAAGTTCAAGATTTTGTTGAGAACGAAGCAGACAAACAAGGCTTTAACGGGCGTTTTGGCGCAGGGTTACCCAGAATTTCAGATGGCTCATTACTTTTTCTCCAGCATATGATTTCAAAAATGATACCTAAAGACAAAGGCGGTAGTAGAATAGCTATCGTATTCAATGGTTCTCCCCTTTTTAGTGGGGATGCTGGCAGCGGTGAAAGCAATATCCGTAAATGGATTATAGAGAATGACATGTTGGAAGCCATTATTGGTCTTCCCAGCGAGCTTTTTTATAACACCCCTATAGCTACCTATATTTGGATAGTTACAAATCGTAAAAACAAAAGAAGAAAGGGTAAAATTCGCTTGGTTAATGCTGTAAGTTATTTTGAAAAAATGCGTAAATCTCTCGGAAATAAACGTAACGAAATAAACAAACAAAATATAGATGAAATAGTAAAGCTATACTCCATGCACAAACCGCATGAAAGTTATATTGATTTTGATAATGAAGACTTCGGCTATAACAAAATAACTGTTGAACGTCCATTGTACGATAGCAAAGGAAAAATAGAACTAGATAAAAAAGGTAAGAAAAAAGCCAATACTGAGCTGCGTGATTCAGAAACTGTGACTTTAAAAGAAAATATACTAGATTTCTTTAAAAAAGAAGTTTTACCTTATGTTTCAGATGCCTGGATAGATGAAAGTAAAACAAAGATTGGATACGAAATTCCCTTCAATAGGTATTTTTTTAAACTTACATCATTAAGAAAAAGCGAACAAATACAGAAAGAAATAAAATTGCTTGAAAAAAGTATATCTAAAGCGTTAGATGAGGTTGTAAGGTAATGCAAAAAGACTGGGAATACAAAAGACTAAAATATTGTTTTGATGAACATCGCGGAGGAGCTTGGGGAGATGAACCCATTGGTAATGCCAATGACTATGTATGTGTTCGCGTAGCAGATTTTGATTACAGAAGTCTTTCTATAAACTCTGAAGAATATACCATAAGAAACTATACTGATTCTCAAATAGAAAAACTCAAGCTGAGCAAGGGAGATATTCTTATTGAAAAATCAGGAGGTGGGGAAAAAACACCAGTAGGAAGGGCTGTAATTTTTGATAAAGATTTTGATGCGCTATATGCTAACTTTATTGAAGCTATCAAGGTAAATAACGAAAATAGCGGTTATTTTTTTAACTATCTTTTTTCCACATTGTACAGCACTGAAATAAATAGGAAGTTTTTTAATCAAACAACAGGTATTCAAAATTTAGATGTTACTGCCTACTTGAACCAAAAATACAATATTCCTCCTTTAAAAACACAAAAAAAGATAGTGGGTTTTTTGGATAAAAAAACAGCTGTTATAGATAACCTCATAAAAGACAAAGAAAAGCTTATTGGGTTATTAAAAGAAAAACGCCAAGCGGTAATCACAGAAGCAGTAATTAAAGGACTTAATAAAAATCCAAAAGCAAAATCTTCCAGTATAAATTGGATAGGAAATATTCCAGAAGGTTGGGATAGAGTAAAAATTAAACATTTATTGGAAGTTCCAATAACTGATGGTCCACATGAAACACCTGTTTTGTTTGACGAAGGAATTCCATTTGTATCTGCTGAATCTATTAAAAATGGAAAGGTTGATTTTGACTTGAAAAGAGGATTTATTAGTAAAGAGGAACATGAAAGATTTTGTAAAAAATGTAAGCCAAGGAAAAATGATATTTTCATGGTCAAATCTGGAGCAACAACTGGCAATATAGCCATAGTTGATACTGATGAGGAATTTAGTATTTGGTCGCCTTTAGCATTAATTCGCTGTAACGAAAAGAAACTACTTACAGAATACATGTTCAAATACATGCAATCTTCAATATTTAGAAGAGGCGTAGAAATGTTCTGGAATTATGGAACTCAGCAAAATATTGGTATGAAGGTTCTAGAAAATTTATTTGTTATTTTACCATCGTTAGAGGAACAAAAAAAGATTTCATTGTTTATAGAAGATAAAATATCAAATATTGACAAAGCTATTACGGACATAGAAACACAAATTGAAAAATTACAAGAGTGCCGCAAAAGCATTATTAGCGAAGCGGTTATCGGAAAGGTGGCTATATAATGGCTCTAAAAACAAAAGAAATAACTTTTGAACAAGAGATAGAGCATGTTCTATTAAGCACGGGATATGTTAAAGGAAAGCCTGAGGATTATAATAAAGAATACGCTGTAGATACAACATTACTATTTAAGTTTTTAAAAGATAGCCAGCCTAAAGAATGGGCAAAGCTTATAAATAAATACGGTGATGATGAAGCAGAAAAGAATTTTCTTAAACGCCTGCACAAAGAATTGGATACAAGAGGTATGCTGTATCTTCTTCGTAATGGGATAACTGACACTCCGGCAAAGTTTAATTTGTGTTTTTTTCAGCCAGCAAGCGGCATGAACAAAACTGCCGAAGATAACTACAAGAAAAATATTCTTTCTATAACACGCCAAGTAAAATACAGCCTTAAAAATGAAAATTCTATAGATATAGTTTTATTTATTAATGGTTTACCTATAGCCACATTAGAGCTTAAAAACCAAATAACAGGACAAACTGTAGAAGATGCCAAAAGGCAATACAAATTTGACCGTAACCCTAGAGAATTGTTGTTAAGCTTTAAAGTTCGTTGCTTAGTGCATTTTGCTGTAGATACGGACGAAGTATATATGACAACCAGACTTGCCGGAATTGATACATTCTTTTTGCCATTCAATAAGGGTAATGGAGATGGCAAAGGAAATCCCGTGAACTATGGCGGTTACAAAACAGCATACCTTTGGGAAGATGTTCTTCAAAAAGATAGTTTGTTGGATATTATACAGCGCTTTATACATTTGGAAGCTGATGAAAAAAAGAAGAAGGAAACTCTTATTTTTCCCAGATATCACCAGTTAGATGTTGTACGTAAATTAATTACAGATGTCAAAATAAAAGGTACTGGAAAAGATTATCTTATACAGCACAGCGCAGGGAGTGGAAAGTCTAACTCTATTGCTTGGCTGGCGCATCATTTACAAAACTTACATAATAAAAAAGACGAAATTATATTTAATAGTATTGTGGTGGTTACTGACCGCAGAGTTTTGGATAGGCAGCTGCAAGATACCATATACCAATTTGAACATGTTGACGGTGTAGTAGAAAAAGTTGACACAAACTCTCAACAGCTTGCAAAAGCGCTAAACACTGGAAAGAAAATCATTATTACTACATTGCAAAAATTTCCTCATATTTTGGAACAAGTAAACGATTTAAAAGGCAAACGTTTTGCCATCATTGTTGACGAAGCACATTCATCTCAAACAGGAGAAGCCAGCAGCAAGCTGAAAAATGTGCTAGGAGACGATGTATGCGGTCTTACGGAAGATGAACAGTTGCAAAAAGTGGCTGATGAAGAAGCAAAAGAAGAAAAGAAAGCAGAAGATAGCGAAGATATAATTCGTAAAGAAATGAAAACTCAAGGGAAACTTAAAAATCTATCTTTCTTTGCCTTTACAGCTACCCCTAAAGCAACAACACTTGAAATGTTTGGCGTTAAAGGGGTTGATGGTAAGCCAAAAGCTTTCCATCTTTATAGTATGCGCCAAGCTATAGAAGAAGGCTTCATTTTAGATGTGCTTAAAAATTATATGACGTATTCCACATATTTTAAAGTTGGTAAGGCTATAGCAGAGGATCCGAGATATGATAAAAGCAAAGCAAATAAAGCCTTAGGTAAGTTTTTGAGTTTACACCCACATAATTTGTCTCAAAAAACACAAATTATGGTAGAACATTTTCGCTCTGTTACCAAAAATAAAATATGCGGTAAAGCTAAAGCTATGGTTGTAACTGGTTCTAGATTACACGCAGTACGATATTATTTTGAGTTTAAAAATTACATCAAAAAAATGGGCTACGAGAAAGAACTTGGTATTTTGGTAGCCTTTTCAGGAACAGTTTTTGATGAAGGAAAAGAATTTACGGAACTTGGCTTGAACAAGATAAAAGACACTGAATTACCAGAAAAATTTCGAGGGGATGAATATCAGGTACTTTTAGTGGCGGAAAAATATCAAACAGGTTTTGACGAACCTCTGCTGCATACTATGTTTGTAGATAAAAAACTTGGCGGAGTTAAAGCGGTACAAACACTTGCCAGGCTTAATAGAATTCATCCATGCAAAGAAGATACATTTATATTAGATTTTGTTAATGATATTGAAGATATTAAAGTCTCTTTTGACCCTTATTACAAAGTAACAGATATTGAACAAAACACAGATGCAAACATAGTATATGATATTAAATCTAAACTAGATGAATTTAGAATTTATTGGGATACAGAAATAGAAAATTTCTCTAAAGTCTTTTTTAGATCAACAAAATGGAATTTGGATTTCGGCGAGCTTAATAGTTTTATAGATCCTGGCGTTGATAGATTCAAAGGAAAAACAGAAGAAGAACAGGAAGAATTTAAATCTAGTTTAGTAAAGTTTGTACGAACATATTCTTTTATCACAAACATCGTAAAGCTGGATGATATACAAATTCATAAATTCTATGCTTATGGCAAGTGTTTATTAAGAAAACTCCCTCATAGAAAAAATGAGAAAATTGATTTCATTGAAGAAGTTGCTTTGCAGTACTATCGTGTGCAGAAAGTTTTTGAAGGTTCTATTTCTCTGGAACAGGGCAAGGCTCTTAAAAATGATAAAAATGCCGGAAAGCCTAAAGTAAGTGATGAAAAGGCGAATCTTTCTGAAATAATAGCAAAAGTGAATGAACGTTTTGGTACGGAATTTAAAGATATGGATAAAGTTTTGCAACAGTTTATATCTGATATAGAAAAGGATGAAGATTTACGTATCCAGGCAAAAAATAATTCAAAAGAACATTTTAAATTTCCATTTGATACAGTATTTACGGATATAGTTGTTGACCGAATGACAAAGAATAAAGAATTTTGTGAAAAAATATTAGATGATGAAAAGTTTGGGAACTGTATCAAGGAATTACTTTCAAATTATATATATGAAAAATTGAGAAAATAGGATAATATAGAGTATTTTTATGTTGTTTAAGGAATTTGCTACAATTTTAAATTCAAATCAGAAACAAAGCTCTCATATCCAAGGTAAATAAAATGAAAAAAATTTTGATATTTACAATTGTTTCAGTTTTATGCGCAGTATCTGTTAACGCAATGGAGCTTTCATTAGAACGTGCTGTTGAGATGATACTTGCCGAATCCCAAGATTTAAAAAAAGCCGAATACAACATCAACAGAGCTCGCGCGGGACTTGACGCCGTAAAATCCAACCGCTGGCCAAAAGTTTCCGGCAGCGCCAGCTATATGAACATTGTAAATGTTGAAAGTCCGGGAAGTCCTATGGGCATAAACTTGTCCGGATTTGGCAGTCTTCCCGCCGGAGTACCCGCTTTCATAGAAATACCGGATAATATCGGTATGCTCGGTTTAACAGCAACGCTTCCTATATATACTTTCGGGCGAATCGGAAACGCGGCGGAAGCCGCCGGTCACGCTATTGCCGTAGCAGGTTCCGGTTCCGAACTTGCCAAACGCGAAATATGCGCGGCAGCAGCGCAAATTTACTGGACAGCTAAAATGACCGAAGAAATAGTAAAAATATCGCAAAAGAATCTGCAGCTTTCAATAAACGCGGAGAGACGTTTAAAAACCGTCAGCCGCGCCAACAGGGCTAATCTTGTAAAGATTTCCGCAGATATTGCCGCCAAGGAAATTGCTCTTTCCGACGCGCAGTTCAACCGCGATTCCGCCCACCGTCTTTTAAAAATAATGTCAGGAATTAAAGAAAATAAAAATTTGGTTTTGACTGATGAATTTCCTGATACTTTCGCGGAAAAGACTGTTCCTCAGGAATTAGACGCTAATCCGGAATGGGATATGCTTGAGTCGCAAATTCGCATGCATGAAGCCCAGGCAGCTGCGCGTCTGGCGGAAAGGAATCCTGTTATAGGAGCCAATGCTTCATATAATTACACAATGATACACAACAGTCCCCGGGTTTGGAACGGAGGCGACAGCCAAAGCGCGAATATAGGTATTGCCTTGCAGGTGCCGATATGGGACGGCAAGGCGGCTCGTATAAATTCCGACATGGACATGCTTTCGGCTGACGCTGTGCGCCAGGATTTGGATAAGTCGAAAAAATTAAAGTCTAATGAGTATAGAGACGCATTGCTTAATCATGAACGGCTGCGCGCAAATTTGACCCAGCGTAATACCGCGCGCGATTTAGCGGAAATGACTGTGCAGATGTCTATTGACCGCTTTTTTGCCGGTCAGACCAGCGCGGTTGAATTGTCCGATGTTATGACGGCTCTTATGCAAATGGATATGGCTGTGCTGAACGCGAAATTCAATATTTTAATAGCGGAAGAATCTATAAGAAAGTTGAGCGGGAAATGACAAAAGCAGGTTTTAATTCCACTCTTTTGTCATGTTGAGCGGAGCAACGTAGTTGCGCAGTCGAAACATCCGTCTTTTAACTGCAGTTCCGGGGCGCTCACATCTCGCGCCCGTCGCAGACTCGTGCTCCTTATTCGTCGCACTGCGACCCCTTCGACTTCGCTCAGGGTGACAAAATGTCGGGTTTTTAGATAAAGTTTAACAGGAAATAAAATGAAAAAAATCATTATCATTTTTTGCGTTCTTATTATATTTGCGGTTCTTGCCGTAAACCGCATGAAATATATAGCTGAAGAAAACGCAAGAGAAGTTTTTAATATAGCGCGCGCCGAAAAAATTGACGGAGTTCCTGTTGAAACCATGATTGCAAAGGTTGAAACAGGTTTTCTCCGCAGTCCCGCGGCAGTCAGAAACGGCAGGATATTGGTCGCCGGTAATCGCATAAATCAATTCAGAGTCGGGCAAAGACTTTCCGGAGGCGGACGTATAAACTCAATTCCCGGAAGAGTTGATTTGGATACCGGGCTTTTTGCCATAACCACAAACAGCCGTTCCGGAAACTTTTTTGTAGAAATGGAACACAGAGGCGTTTTTGTTCCGTTATCTGCGATTGAAAATTCTGCAATTATGCTGTCTGAAAACGGAATCGTGACAACAAAGCGTATTGCAGTTGTCGCAACTGATATCGAACGCGCGGTAGTAAGAGGACTGGCGGCAGGGGATGTCATTATTTTGACCAGAATTGAGCCCGGAACTAAAATAAGAGATGTAACGAGGTAATATATGTTAGATTTTTTTGTAAAACGTCCGGTTACAACAGTTATGTTTGTTCTGTTGTGGGTTGCTCTCGGAATTGCTTCTTTTCCCAGAATGAATATCGAACTTGCTCCGCCTATAGATTTTCCTATGGTTACCGTTACATTTGTTTATCCGGGCGCTTCTCCTGTTGATATGGAATCTTTAATCGTAAAGAGAGCTGAAGACGCTATATCCGAAATATCGGGTCTTAAAAATACTGTTTCGCAGATTTTTGAAAACGGCGCGTTTGTCATGGCGGAGTTTGACTTTGGGGTGAACGTCAATGACAAGACCTCGGAAGTCAAAGGAAAGATAGACAGTCTCGCCGGGGAATTTCCTGATGATATGAGAAGTCCTGTAGTAGCAAGATTAAATCCCTTGCAGGAACCTGTAATGGATATAGCATTGTCCGGCGCAGATCCGCGTGAAATCGATTTATTTATTAAGGATGCGCTGAGCCAGCAGATAACTTCCCTTTCCGGCGTTGCTTCCGTGTCAGTATTTGGCGCTCATGAACGCGCGGTGCGTATAGAACTGCTTCCGGAATTGATGGCGGCGCGCGGCGCGACCATTGCGGATGTTGTAAGAACTTTATCAATGAGCAATCTTAACGTTCCCGGCGGAAGAATAGAAAACAGCAGAAATTCTAAAATAGTCCGCTTTGTCGGGGAATTTAAAAGTATTAATGCCATATCTAATCTGCGTATGTCTACTCCGGAAGGAGGAAACTTCGCGCTGTCTGAAATAGCGACCATAACTGACGCTATCCGTGATGTTGAAAGCGGAGCAAGTTTTAACGGGGATGATGTAGTAATAGTTTCTGTAGTTCGCGCGTCTGACGGCAACGCCGTAAGAATCTCTAACGCAGTACGCAGGAATTTCCCGAAATTTGAAAGCATGATGGAAGACTATTTTAGAGACAGCGGCGCTCAGCCGTCCATGCGAATAATATCAGACACATCTACAACAATATCAAGAGAAACAAACAATACCCTCAATAGCATATTACTCGGCATACTGCTTACTGTTATTACTTTGTTTGCGTTTACGAGAAACTGGCGCACGACGATTATAGGGGCTGTCGTGATTCCTGTGTCGCTGGTGTCGGGCTTCTTCTTTATGGATATGTCGGGGTTTTCAATAAACGTGATGACGCTTTTGGCTATGGCAACATCGCTGGGTACTTTGATTACAAGCGCTATTATTTTAATTGAGTCGGCGCTGGGGCAGTTAGATGCCGGAGCTTCTCCGGAAGACGCGGCGATAAAAGGCACAAAAAAAGCCGCTGTGCCTGTTATGGCAGCCGCGGGAACTAATCTGGTTGTGTTTTTACCGCTGGCTTTTATGGGCGGAATCGCCGGTCAGTTTATGAAGTTTTTCGGCATGACTGTTGTGTATTTGACTATTTTATCTCTGATGTTTTCTTTTACGTTAACGCCGATGATGATCGCGAAAATTTTGCGCAAAACATCAGATAATTCCAAAAAACAAAAAAAGAATGAAAAACCGCTTGCGTGGTTTGCCGGCTTTTTCAATTTTCAAATTAAATATCCGCTGACGGTAATTACAGTTTCTTTTGCTATTTTAATTTCATCGGGATTTCTTATGAGATGGATAGGCAACGAGTTTCAGTCAAGCTCGGATATGAATGAAATAAATATAACTGCGCGCGGACCTGTCGGAACCACTTATGCCAAGTCCGAACAAATCGCAAGAGAAATTGAAAAACGCGTGCGGGAATTTAAAGAAGTGGAGTTTACTTCCGCCAAAATCGGCGAGCGCGGAACGCAGAATATCAGCATAAAACTCGGTCTTACTCCCCGCGAAAACCGTAAATTGTCCGACAGAAGACTGACGCAGCTTATACTTCCGAAACTCGCCGATATTCCCGGCGTTGAAATTCAAATTTTTGCAGGACAGAATACCTCAAACAATATGGTGCTTAATATTACCGGTTTTGATGACGCGAGGCGCGACGCATATGCCAAAGATATACTTAACCGTTTAAACGAAATTGAAGAAATACAGAGCGCTGTTCTTGCGGCGCAAAGACCCGGCAATGAACTTAAGTTTATTCCTGATATTGAAAAAATGCAGTATTGGGGAATATCAAACCAGGCGGCAGCCGTTGCTTTGCGTACGGCTCTGTTCGGTAACGATTCTCTTAAGTATAGGGAAGACGGTAATGAGTTTCCGATCATAATTGAATTTGATAATGAATACAAGACGCGCTCGATGTTTGAAACAATATTTGTTTCTTCGCCAAAAGGGTTGGTTGCTTTGTCAAAGCTCGGAAAGATTGAGACTGTCATTGCAACATCTGATATTACCCGCAGAAACAAAGCGCGTGTTACGGAAATAGGTATAAATATAGGTAAATCTACCATGGGTCCTGTGCAAAGCAAAATAGAAGAGGAACTGAGAAACATAGATTTCGCGCCGGGGTACGAGGCTGTTTTTGGCGGCCTGTCGGAAATGCAGGATGAGGCCACAGCCGAAATCGTATCCGCGTTTTTGCTTGCGACCGTGCTTATTTATATGCTTCTTGCCGCGATGATGAACTCTCTTGCTCATCCGTTTACAGTCGCAACCTCGATATTGTTTGCTTTTGCCGGAGTATTTTTAACATTATTTTTGACCGGAGCAAACATAAATATGGCCGCGATGCTTGCGGTTGTTATGCTTGTGGGTCTGGCGGTAACAAATAATATTCTTGTGCTTGAACCTACGATAGTTCGAATATCAAAAGGAGAGCAGGCGGCAAAGGCTTTGTGGGAAGAATTTGTTGATAAAAGAAGAATGCTGTTTATGACGACAATAGCCATTGTGGCAGGTATGGCGCCGCAGCTTTGGTCGCCGGAAGGTACAAGAATGTCAATGGGCGCCGTGATTATCGGCGGAATGTTAGCGTCGCTTTTTTGGACATTCGCGGTAACGCCCGCGCTGTTTATTGTAATAGAGCGGCTTAGCGGCAGAAGAAAAACCAAAACAGCGTGACGGATAAAATATCCTTTGGCAGCTGATGTCTATAATTTGTCATGCTGAACTTGATTCAGCGTCTCACTCTTAAAGGATAGATTGCGGATCAAGTCCGCAATGACGACACAAGGTATAAAAATATTTTCAAAAGATATACAAAGGGGTATTTATGAAAAAAATAGCATTAAGCGCGGCGGCTGTTTGTTTCCTGTTTGGTTTTATGGCATGCGGACAGAAAGATTCACCTGCCGGTACGGAACAGCCTCAATACAATCAAGCTATTGAAACTGTGCATAATTCGCGGGACAGTTTGGACTGGAGCGGTACTTACAGCGGTATAATTTCTGATATAAATTCTAAGCCTGTTAAAGTTGAACTTACTTTAAATGACAACGGCTCTTATGAACTGCATATAAATGAAGATGACGATTATACAGGGAATTTTACATGGAATGAAGCCGGAAGCGTTATAACGCTTATCGGTGACAGAATTCCGCGTTATTATAAAGTCGGCGAAGGTTTTCTTATACAGCTGGATTCGGAAAAAGATGAAATTATGAGCTATCTTTCCGATAACCGCAAACTTGTAAAGATTTAGACTCTTAAATACAGTTTTTCCGGTTTGTCATCCTGAACTTGATTCAGGATCTCGTTGTTTAGATTGCGGGTCAAGCCCGCAATGACGTCACTTTAAGAATGACGACTATGCGCGTCAATGACAAATTCATTAAAAAGCACCTTGTTATTTTCCAGTGAATTTGTTACAATAACCGGATTTTAAAAAATAAGCAGGGTATTGCTGCCTGAATTAGCAATACCTTTTTTGTAAGGAGAGAAACAAAATGGACGTACTAAGCAGGTTTAAGTTTACGGAAAACATCTCGAAAGTCATCAAAAATTGTAAGGAAGTCACGGTTCCTAAAAGCAGAGCGGAGCTTGTGTCAATGGCTTTGGGGGATTCCGATACGGACAGTTTTGAAGTAGAGTACGACATCAACGGAACTCCGATTACCGAAGTAAATGTCGTCCGCTGCAAAAACGGCGTGGCGGTAAATTATACAAGCGATTATATGAGAAGAAGAGATCCTGACTCTCTTATTGTAGCGGATGAATTACCCACGGATAAACCCAAATTTAAAGATGTATATAAAGAAGATTTTTCCCGTTTAAAAGAAAAAACTTTTGACTGGCTTTTTGAACAAAAGCTAATTGTTATGCCGTTTATGGCAGGCGGAAAAGACGGATATGAAGCATTGCTTATTGCTCCGAAAAACGCGGCGTTTTTTGCCTGCGGTCTTGCGGGTTTGCAGCATTTTGTTAATATTGACGAATATAAAGGCGATTTTACGCCAAAAGCGGTTATATATTTAGCGCCGCCTTTCAGGCACACGTATTTTGACGGCAAGCAGGTAGTAGTTCACAACCGTACGCAGGAAATTTATGAAATGTATTCATATAATCTTTATCCGGGACCCAGCGCGAAAAAAGGAATATACGGTTTCTTGCTTGATATCGGAGAAAAGGAAAACTGGGTAACGGCGCACGCTTCCGCGGTTAAAGTTGTTACGCCTTATGAAAATGAAATTGTTATTATGCACGAAGGCGCATCCGGCGGCGGTAAGAGTGAAATGGGCGAAAATATTCACCGTGAACAGGACGGTAAAATTATAATTGGTCAGAATCTTGAAAGCAAAGAAAAATTTTATCTTAATATTGCCGAACCGTGCGAACTCCAGCCGATAGCCGACGATATGGTGTTGTGCAATCCGAAGATTCAAAACGACAGCAAAAAGCTTGTAATAACCGATGCCGAAGACGGCTGGTTTTTAAGGGTTGACCATATAAAAGAATACGGCACTGAACCGTTTTATGAAAAAATTTATACGCAGCCTTCCGAACCGTTGATTTTCTTAAATCTTCAGGGTGTTCCGAAATCAACCTGTTTAATTTGGGAGCATACAATTGATTCCGACGGCACTCCCTGCCCCAATCCTCGCGTTATTTTGCCAAGAAGAATGGTGCCGAACGTAGTGAATGAACCCACAGAAGTTGACGTAAGAAGTTTCGGCGTACGCACTCCGCCTTGCACTGCAAACCAGCCAAGTTACGGCATTTTGGGTATGCTGCATATTATACCCCCGGCGCTCGCATGGCTGTGGAGACTTGTTGCTCCGAGAGGGCATAATAACCCCAGTATTATAGATTCTGAAGGTATGACAAGCGAAGGTGTAGGTTCATACTGGCCTTTTGCAACAGGAAAAATGGTAAACCACGCGAATCTGTTGTTGGAACAAATATTAAATTCACCGTATACCCGCTATGTTTTGATACCGAATCAGCATGTCGGCGCTTATAAAGTCGGTTTTATGCCGCAATGGATTACGCGCGAATATCTTGCAAGACGCGGCAGCGCGAAATTTAAGCTGGATCATTTAGTGCCCGCGCGTTCTTCTTTGCTCGGCTATTGTTTAGAAAGTTTGAAAGTTGACGGACAATATGTCAGAAAAGCATTTCTCCGTCCGGAGGTACAGGCGGAAATAGGTTTGGAAGGATACGATAAAGGCGCTAAGATATTAAGCGACTTTTTTAAGAGAGAAGTTGCTAAATTTAATACGCCTGAAATGCACCCTATAGGAAAAAGAATAATTGAGTGCTGCTTAAACGACGCCACATTAGAAGAATATCTTGATATTATTCCTATGAGATATTAAAAATACTTCTATAAATAATTGTAATCCCCGAAAGCGTAAAACACTTTCGGGGATTTTTTGTAGCATTCTTCAATCGCTTGTAAAAATGGATTAAAAATACTAAAATTTACTCTATGGAAAAAATAAACAAGACAAGACAAGACAAGACAAGACAAGACAAGACAAGACAAGACAAGACAAGACAAGACAAGACAAGACAAGACAAGAACTAATTATTTAATTAAAAGCGAAGTTTTTAAAATACAAACCGTTATATCTTAAAAGATATAGCGGTTTTTTTAGTTATAACAATATAAAATGAAAAGGGAGCCAAAAATGAAAAAAGTATTCTTAGCAGCAGCATTATTTATTTGTTTTGTAAGCGTTAGGCTTTATGCCCAAACCGTAGTGTCAGATTCTGCAGGATTGCAGACAGCGTTGCAGTCCGGCGCAGTCCAGGCAATAACAATTGACGGTAATATAAATTATACTCTTGCATCTATTAATGTGGGAGTTGGAACAAAAACAATAACAATTCTTGGCGGAAATATATTAAATTTTACGACAGGAGCATCAGGGAACGGCGGCGCGATGAATTTAAACAGCGGAAGGAATGTAAGTTTTTCCGGAGGGACCGCAACCTTTAAAAATAATACTGTTACCGGCTCAGGCGGCGCAATATTTATGTTCGAATCAACAATGAGTTTCATCAATACAAATACAGAGTTTACGGGTAATTATGCGTCAGGAAGCGGTGGAGCGATAGTGATTCAGCTCGGATCAAATATGACTTTTTCCGGAGGAGACGCGATATTTAGTAATAATACGTCAGCATCAGGAGTAGGAGGAGCAATAAGGCTGGATACTTCGATAATAAGCTTTGTCGATACGAATGCAGAATTTACAAATAACAAAACATTAAACGGTAACGGCGGAGCGATATGGGGTCAAAGCGGATCAATCATAAACTTTTCCGGCGGAAGTACAGAATTTATAAATAATAGCGCCACAAACGGAAGCGGCGGAGCGATAAATTTAACCGGCGGGATGGAGATAACTTTTTCCGGAGGAACGACAACCTTTCAAAATAACAGCGCTGTCGCCGGCTCAGGCGGAGCAATATTTCTGAACGGTTCGGCAGTAAGTTTCATAAATACGAATGCAGAATTTTCCGGTAATAATACAACAGGCAACGGCGGAGCGATAAGCGCTCTAAATGGATCAAATATAAACTTTATCGGAAGTACAGTAGCATTTATAAATAATACATCCGGCTATAAGGGAACCGAAGCGGTATCTTTGATCGGTTCTACAATGAGTTTTACAAATTCGTACGCAGAGTTTACGGATAACGGAGTCAAATTAACCGGCCACTGCGCGATATTTATGACGTCATCAACGGCAGATTTTAATAATACCGGCGGAATAATGACATTGGCTTTTGCGAATTACGCAGGTTCCAATAGAGCGACTGATATATACATGAACGGTGTATCTGCGATAAATTTAAATGTGTCAAGCGCTATGGCATTACCTTACGGAATGAAGATTGACGGTTCGGGACTCGGGACTATAAATAAAACCGGCTCGGGAAGTTTAACATTTGGCGGAGAAACTGTTTTTAACGTTGAACAGTTTAATATAAGCGGCGGCGATATGATATTTTTAGACAGCGCGACATTTACCGGACCTAGCATGATATTGCCCGGGAAACTCGATATGCATAACAATGCGGTAAATACGATAACAGTCGGAGAATTTTCAAGCACGGTAAATACGAAAATAGACGTATGGGCGCAGAAGAGCGGCAAAAGCGATGTTGTAATTGCGTCAACTGCGACGGTAGGCGGAAACCTGGATGTATACGCAAGAATAGGAGAATATAACAGTGAAAAATTTTATATAGTGTTTTCGACGTTAACGGATGTGTCGGGGATATTTACAAGCACAACGGTTGCAAACGATTGGCATATAGGCGCCGAGGGATTTTCTTTAATGTTTAACGTAAGCACAGAGGCTTGGGGCGCCGGCGGCGGAGTAGTAGTATTGACGGTGAACGGATTATATACGGCGGAAGAATTGATGTATTTGCCTTCTCTTTCGCGTAACCAGCAAGGAATTGCGAATGCTTTGTATAGATTATCAATAGATAATTCCATAAGTTTTGAAATGGCGACTTTGATAACAAATATGCTTAATGAAATGACGGAAGCAGAACAAAAAGCGGTATTATCGCAGCTGTCGGGACATTTAATAAGCAACATAGTGAGAAATTCTGCGGCGGACAGCCCGAATAACGAAATATACGATAAAATAAGAAATCACGCGAGAGAAGACGCGACAAACAGCGGAATCTGGTCGCAAGTCAAAGGCGGAGTAGAAACGTTTAAAGAAAACGAAAATTCGCCGGGAAATTATAAAGACAGCACGATAGGATTGTTGGCGGGATTTGACAGATATATAGCAGACAAAGGAATGCTTTGGGGAGTTTTTGCGAGGTTTACCAGCGACAGTATAAGCCAAGGCGACAGCAGCGCGGACGGGAATAAGAAAGGTTTGGGAGTATACGGCGGCTATGTAATAGATGAAAAATGGGAGTTAAAAGGGATGCTTTTGGGAAGTTTCGATAATTTTAATACAGAAAGAAGAATAGAAATATTTAACAGCACTGCAAAAGGCGAAGTGGATGCATTTACTATGAATGCCGATATTGAGGGAGCGTATACAGTAGAGATAGACGAAATCACGAAGTTAAAACCGTATTTGGGATTTGAACTTCAAAACGTGAGTTATAAAGGGTTTAAAGAAAGCGGCGCAGATATAGTAAATTTGGAAATAAAAGGAAGCAGTTATTTAAGAACAGCGATGAGATTAGGAGCGGGAATAGACTATGACAAAAAAGACTGGAATGTGTACGGTAAATTAGAAGGGAAATATTTGATAACAGGACAAGAGCCGGCAATATCATCGGTGTTTGAAGGGACGAATACGAGTTTTGACAGCAGAGGCTCGGAAGAAGGAAAGATACAGTTGGGGCTGGGATTTGGCGGAGAGATATTTATAGCGCAAGACTGGAAATTGTTTGCGAATATGAATTATTACACGGCGTCAAAATATGAAAATATTTATGGTAATATTGGCGTAAGGTATATGCTGGGAAAATAGAGGAATAAGTACGACAGAAAGTATTTTTTGGAGTTACGTAAGAAATAAAGAATATTTTTAATAAAAATGGATTTCGGATCAAATTCGGAATGATAACAGAATTGGAACGGCAGCGGCAAACTAATTTTTGCTGCTGCCGTTAATTTTGAAAAAATTAAGTTTAACCGCTGAAAAAGGCTTTCCTTTCGTAAAATAACTTTGTAAAATTTCCTGATAATACAACAATAAAGGAGCAGTCATGGTAAAGTACGCTATTTACGCTGTTTTAGCCGTTGTTGCTGTTTGTCTTATTATTGCGGGGTTTCATAATTTCAGAGTGCATTTAAAAAATAAAAAAGAAATGTCTCCTTATATGAAAACAGATATTAAGTTTGAGAATAATTTAGGCAGAGTCTTAGTTGTTTACTATTCTCTTAGCGGTAACACCCGTGCTGTAGCGGAAAATATACAGGCAAAAACCGGCGCGGATATTTTTGAAATAAAAACAAAGACCCCATTTCCTTCCGGTCCTAAATTATATATAGAAGTAAAAAATCAGATTAAAACAGGCGAATATCCCGAACTTCAGGGCGATATACCGGATTTTGAAAAGTACGATATTATTTTTGTGGGTTCTCCGATCTGGTGGTATACGGCTGCCACGCCGGTGCTTGCTTTTTTGGAACAGGCAGATTTTAAAGGCAGAAAAGTTGTTCCTTTCGCGACGCAGGGCAGCAATCCCGGAAGTTTTATTCAGGATTTTAAAGAAAGAGCGAAGAATGCTGTTGTTCTTGAAGGAAGACTGTTTAACAATCTTTCAAAGAAATATGACAAAGCCGTTGATAATAAAATTTCGGCATGGCTTAACGAATTGCCGGCAAAATAAAAAGAAGTATCTTTAGTTTGTCATTGCGAGGAGGAGCGTAGCGATGACGCGGCAATTCAGGTTGTTGTTTGAAAAAATGGATTGCTTCTTCACAACTTTCGTTGCTCATCGCAATGACGCCAAAGGCAATGCAATAATTTGTTGATGAATAAATTAAAAATGTTTTAAAAAAGGATACCAAAATGAACAAAAAGTTTTTAAAGACAGGCAAGTACACGCTGATAACTTTTCTCTCGTTGTTTATTATTTTGCTTATGGCGGTTGCTTTGCGTTTGCTCTATATTCCCAAATTGCAGCCGTGGCATACTTTTGTTCCGTCCGAAATGACTGCGGCGGAACTTGATAAAGCTAACTGGCAAGACTATCTTGAACGTGAAAATAAAATATTTGAAGAAATTTATCATGAAGTGAATTTGAAGACTCCGGCAAGCAAGAAAGATCTGCTCAGCAGATATTTTGAAGGAAGTCTTATATATCCGCCAAGTTTCAAAGAAGACTGGAACCGGTCGTATGTTTTGGTGCCGGAAAATCCGAAAGGTGTTGTTGTTTTATTTCACGGACTTACGGATTCCCCTTACAGCATGCGCCATATCGCGCAGCTGTATTATAAAAAAGATTTTGCTGTGGTAGGATTAAGGTCGCCGGGACACGGTACTGTCCCCGGAGCGCTGACTAAAATTGTCTGGCAGGACTGGATGGCTGCCGCGCGTTTGGCGGTAAGAGAAGCAAATAATTTGAGTCCGGAAGGACCTTTGCATATAGTAGGTTTTTCTCAAGGAGGAGCGCTTGCGGTCAAATACGCCCTGGACGCTCTTGAAGATGACAGCCTGGTTCGTCCTGACAGCTTAGTTTTGGTTTCTCCGATGATTGGTATTACAAGGCTTTCAAAACTTGCGGAAATAATCGCTATT
>WRFE01000020.1 GCA_009778965.1 Candidatus Endomicrobium labiotermitis | reverse complement strand
TGGTAGTTTGTATTCTTAACGACAAGATGCTGAAACAAGTTCAGCATGACAAACCTTAGACAAAACCGCAAATACGACAACTACAAGTTTCCAATATCGGGGCGACTGCCTTTTGCTCTTGCCTCATTAACGGCAGAGGCTGCTGGTTCAGTCGCTCAAATAAAAAATCCGTCGCGTGTTTCGCAACGGATTTTATCATATCGGGGCGACTGCCTTTTGCTCTTGCCTCATTAACGGCAGAGGCTGCTGGTTCAGCCGCCAAAATAAAAAATCCGTCGCTTATCGCAACGGATTTTACAATATCGGGGCGACTGGACTTGAACCAGCGGCCTCTCCCACCCCAAGGGAGTGCGCTAGCCAACTGCGCTACGCCCCGACTGTACTGAATGCGGTCATTGCGAACTTGATCCGCAATCTATTCCTTATATCTTTTAAAGGATTCCCGATAGGGTTTTCAGGAATGACAAACAAAGGAACTCACTATCTCTTTAACAGTTTAATAACAGCTTTCAGTTCTTCTTTTATTTCTCTTAATATCTTCGCGTCAGGCAGATGCTCTTCTTTTAAATCTTTAAAAATCAGCTGTTTTCTGCGTTTATCGCCAATCAAATACTTCTTAACGCCTTCAATTGTGTAACGTTTATTATGCAATAAATCTTTAATTTTATAAACAAGTTCAACTTCACTCTTACGGTAACGCCTTTGCCCGGAACTTTTTCTTACCGGCCGCAAAAGTTTAAACTCGTTTTCCCAATACCTCAAAGTGTGTTTTTCAACTTGAGTAATCTGCGAAACTTCGCCTATAGTAAAATACTCTTTATCGGGTATCGGAGGTATTTCTATATCTTCCATTTATTTCACCTGAACCGTTATATTCTACTTATTTATAATTATTTGTCAAAAAATTCTTTAGACTGTTTAAAACGGATTTTTTTCATAGGCGCGATAAAAAGACTTTCGCCCGTCTTGGGATTACGCCCTTTTTTTGTCTTTGTGATAAACATATTAAAACTGCCTAAGCCCGTTATTACGACTTTTTCGCCGTTTCTCAAAGCTTTTGACATCTCTTCAAAAACCATTTCAACGGCTTCAGCCGCTTCTTTTTTTGAACTTAATATATTCGTAAGCGAATCCGCTATATCTTTTTTATTCATGTTTAGGCTCTCTGGTCATTAAATTATTTACAGCTTCCAACGGATTTTTACCATTAAATAAAATTTCGTAAACTGCGTTTATTATAGGGAGTTCGACATTTAATTTTTTGCCTATTTCATAAGCGCTTACGGCATTTCTTACGCCTTCGGCTATCATGCCAAGACTTTTTTCTACTTCATACACATTTTTACCTTCGCCGACGGCCTGTCCTACCGCACGGTTTCTTGAATGCTGAGAGAAACACGTTACCATCAAATCACCTACACCTGATAAACCGTAAAAAGTCTGCTCTTTACCGCCCAAAGCAACCCCGACTCTGGCAAGCTCTTTCAAACCTCTGGACACTATCGCGGCTTTGGTATTGTCACCGTATTTTAATCCGTCAACTATTCCCGCGGCTATGGCAAACACATTTTTAAGCGCCGCGCCGGTTTCCACTCCTACAATATCCGTTTGATTATAAACCCTGAAATATTCGTTCATAAAAAGCGCTCTGCACTTTTCCGCTGTTTCAATATTATTTGCCGCAGACGCTACCGCCGTAGGCATTTTCCTGCAAACTTCTTCCGCGTGACTGGGGCCGGATAACGCAGCAATATTTTCATAACTTCCGGGAAAAACTTCTTCAATAATTTCCGACATTCTCAACAAAGTTTCGTTTTCTATTCCTTTAGTAGCGCTCATTATAAGTTTTCCCGCAATATTAATTCCGTTATCTTTTAATAAATTGCAGGTTGAACGCATAAATTGCGACGGAACGACAAACAAAACCCCTTCGCTGTCTTTCAAAGAATCCAGACTGTTTGTAATAAACAAGTCTTTCGGTAAATCTATGCCGGCTGAAAAAGGTTTTATTTTTCTTGCCTGTAAATCATCCGCTCTTTTGTTATCAAACTCCCAAAGCACAGCCTGATGACCGTTTTCCAAAAGCAAAGCGGCAAGAGTCGCGCCCCACGAACCCGCGCCTAAAACAGTTATTTTCATATCATTTCTTCCCCAATATTTTAAATTTGTACTCTTCGCCTTTACGAAGCCTTTGAAGATTTGTCCTGTGTTTGTAAATGACTAATGAAGCAACAGAAAAAGTAAAAAGCATTTGTTCAATAGCATGATTGCCTAAAAAGTAAGATACTAAAGGCAGAGATACTGCCGCGCAAACCGAAGCTAACGCAACATATCCTGAAAACACAAAAACAACCACAAAAACAACTAAAATTATAAGCGTCGGAAGCGGCATCAAAGCTAAAAATACCCCGGCGCCCGTAGCAACGCCTTTTCCGCCTTTAAATTTTAAAAACACTGAAAACATATGCCCTAGCATAGCCATAGCCGCGACCGCGATAGCATAAGAAAAAGAATCATCTATAAGTATCGCAAACATCACCGGCAAAAAACCTTTCAGCATATCTAAAATAAAAGTAATTGAACCTGCAGTTTTGCCTACCGCTCTGAAAACATTTGTTGCGCCGGGATTTCCCGATCCGACCGTTCTGATATCCACTCCGGCAAAAAGCTTTGAAACTATGTAAGCAAACGGAATTGCCCCGCAAATATAAGCGAACATTAAATATAAAATTTTTACAAGCATTTTATTTTATCCCTCAATACTATCGGTTTTTGTTTTATTCTTTTTCTTATCTTTATTTACATCTTTTTTCTGTTCCGGTTTATTTTCTTTTGATTTACGTTCCTTTGTATTACGTTCCTTAGATTTTTGTTCTTTAGTTTTTTCTTCTTTTGGCTCTTGCTCTTTAGCTTCCGGTTCTTTAGATTCTTGTTTTTTACTGCTACTGCTATTAGAGCTGCTGCTATAACCGGAATCATATGTGCCTGAACCGGAAGATAACCACGACAATAATCCCCATTTCAGCAGCTGCCATATATCGGTATTTATACCTATATAATACGCATTTTTATCATTTATAAAACGATAACCTGCCTTAACGTACACTACGTTGTTTATAAAACTGCCGTTAGGCAAATAACTAGAAAAAACAGAAAAATATAATCCCGCGCCAAATACGAAATCGTTTTCTTCAGAAAGAAAATAATTTACAGACACATACGGACCGAATATTCCGCCTTTTTTTATATTCCAAAAAGGATTCCAAAAAACCGTCAAATTCAAAGGACTTATTTTACGATAAATTTCATCTCCGTCATCAGACCCGTTTACATATACAAAAGGAGTAAAATGCAAACCTAAAGAAGTTTTTCTTTCCTGTAAATATATATTCGCGATTTCAACCGCCAGCATATTTACATAATTTCCCTGTCCGTCAAAATTTAAATCAACTCCGATGTTTGCGATATTCCATACGATATCTATATCCGGCTCATTCTTATTAATATAATTTTGAGCATATGCCGTACTAAAAAATACGGCGAACGCAATGGCAGTCAGAAATATTTTTTTAAACATTTTAATTTCTCTATTAACAAACAACAACGTTTTTTGTCATTCCGGACTTGATCCGGAATCCATTTTTAACAAATTGAAATAACGACAAAAACAACCCCTCTCCCTCTTGCTTAACAAGTCCCTCTCCCGCAAGGGGCGAGGGAAAACCATCTATTTATCTGTCGTTAATTTATGTTACTCTTATTTTTTATTCTGAAAAACTGTCTGAATTTTAAAACTATGGGCGTACCTTTAAAACCGAATTTGTCCCTGAAACAATTTTCCATAAATCTTTCATACGAAAAATGAACAAGCTCCAAATCATTAACCGAAAAAATAAAAACAGGCGGTTTTGACGCGACCTGCGCGTATTCTTTAAACTTCAAAACTTTACCCTTTCTTACCATCGGTTTTCTGGCAACGGCTTCCCTGACAACTTCGTTAAGTTCTTCTTGAGAAATTTCTCTGGTATATTGTTTATAGATAATCTCCGCTTCGGCAAAAATTCGCTCAAGCCTTTGACCTGTTTTGGCGGAAATAAAAATTATGTCCGCCCAGCTCATAAATTTTATTCTTTCACGAAGCTGTTCCGTAAAATATTTTGCCGCTTCTTCTTTATCTTCAACTAAGTCCCATTTATTAACCGCGACTATAATGGGTTTTCTTTTTTCTATAAGAAGCCTTGCGATTTTCACTTCAGTTTCGCCGATTCCCTGCGAAGCGTCGGCAACAAGAACAGCAACGTCAGCGTCTTCAATAGCGTAACTTGTGCTTAATGTCGAAAGATATTCCATATCGTCTTTTGTTTTGCTTCCTCTGTGAAGACCGGCAGTGTCTGTCAAAATATATTCTTTATCATTAAAATTGACGTGAACCGAAAGAGAATCTCTTGTAGTACCCGGCACATCGTGAACTATACTTCTCTCCTCTTTAGCCGCGGCATTTACAAAAGACGATTTTCCGACATTGGGCTTTCCGACAAGTATAATTTTCAAAAGTTCTTCCGTATTTTTTGTGCGTCTGTCATATTTTATATTGCTCCAGACTTTATCTAAAAGCTCATTCATGCATCTGCCGTGATTTGCCGAAATAAAAAGAACATCGTCAAAGCCTAGTTTGTAAAACTCATAACCTTTTGCTTCTTCTGCCTGCGTGTCTATTTTATTTACTACAAGAATTGTCTTTTTACGGCTCTGCCTTATCTGCTGCGCAATCTGAACATCTAAAGGATGGATTCCGGTTTTTCCGTCAACAACAAGTACAATAATATCGGCTTGATCAACGGCTATATCAAGCTGTTTTGCCATTTCTTCTGAAAACACGGAAACGTCGCTGGACCACCCCGCGGTATCCGTAACAATAAATTTTTTGTCTTTCCAATTCACTTCATAGTCGTTTCTGTCGCGCGTAGTTCCCGGCATTTCGTGAATTATGGCTTTTTTTCTGCCGATAAACCTGTTAAACAACGTAGATTTTCCGACATTTGGTCTTCCGACAATTGCAACTTTAGTAAGCATTATTATTCCTTATATGTCATTCTGCGTTGCAAAGCAATCGCAGAATCTATGAATTTATAGACCCTGCGACTTCGCGCAGGGTGACAAATTAATCTTTAATCAAATTTTTTATTTTTTCCCAATTTTCATCCGAACATTCAACAGTCAATTCAGTTGATTTTCTATTATACTTTTCGGATTTCACATTGGCAAGCTTATATATCACGCCGACTTTGTCCTGATGCTCATAACTGACTTTAATCTTATGTTCGCTGTGAAGCGGAACGACTCTTTTTTCTATTTCGGTTAAAAGCTTTTCAACCCCGCTTGAATTCTTTGCTGAAATCAAAAATACGTCATGCGTGTTAAAAATAAATTTCTCTTGTTCATCCAGTTTGTCAGCTTTGTTAAAAACCGTAATTACCGGAATATTATCCGCTCCTATATCTTTTAAAACGTTTAAAACCGTCTCTATTTGCTTTTTTCTGTCCGGATTAGATGCGTCAATAACATGCAAAATACACTTTGCTCTTAAAATTTCTTCCATTGTCGATCTGAAAGCGGCGACCAAATCATGAGGAAGCTTATTTATAAATCCGACGGTATCCGTTAAAAGAACATCTCTGCCGCCCGGCAGCCTTATCTTTCTTGTAAGCGGATCAAGAGTTGCAAAAAGTTTATCATCGGCATAAACCTTGCTTTTAGAAAGCGTCGCAAGCAATGTGGATTTTCCGGCATTAGTATAGCCCGCTATCGCGATTTCCGGCAAATCTGAATTATCTCTTAAATTCCTCTGAATGTCACGTCTTTCTTTAATTTTTTCTATTTCTCTATCGAGTTCGGCAATTCTGTCTCTTATTTTTCTCTTATCTGTTTCTATTTTTCTTTCGCCCGGACCGCGCCTTGTGCCGATTCCGCCGGTCTGGCTGTCCAGATGAATTCCCTGGCTTGCAAGTCTTGCCGCGTGATAAGTCATTTCAGCGCGTTCAACCTGAAGTTTTCCCTCTTTTGTTCTTGCCCTGTACGCGAATATATCAAGAATAATCCTTGTTCTGTCGACAACTTTTTTCTCTATCAGTTTTTCAAGATTTCTCTGCTGGACAGGTTTTAAAGCATCGTCAAAAACTACAGCGTCGGCTTTAAGATTTTCAAGCATTTCTTTGATTTCCAAAGCCTTGCCGTGACCTATAAAGTAAGCGGAATCCGGGACATCTCTTTTCTGGATAACTTTATCTATAGTCCGGGCGCCGTCAGTCAAACAAAGACTCTCAAGCTCATCAAGAGATTTTTCCGTGTCCTGCCTTGTTTTATCTTTAGTCTGAACACCTACCAAAATCACTTTTTCCATGGGGTTTATTATACAAAAAAAAAAGACCGGACGCTTTGCAATTGCCATGCATCCCTGCCTCTAAACTTCTATGTATCGTTTTTTAATGCTGTTCTATATAATGCTGTGCGCTTATTGCCGCTTGCGCACCGTCCGACGCGGCAGTAACTACCTGCCTCAACTGCTTTTTTCTTATATCTCCGCAGGCAAATATACCAGGAAGGGAAGTTTTCATATCTTCGTCGGTTATTATGTAACCGGCTTCGTCTAAAACAAGATTATCGGCTTCTTTTGAAACAAAAGCGGTATTTGGAATAAGCCCTATAAAAACAAAAACGCCGTCAACTTTGAGTTCGGTTGTTTTTTTTGTATTAACTTCGGAAACGGTAATTGTTTCTATTGTTTCGCCGCCGTCAATACGCACAGGCGTATGGTTGTATATAACCAATATATTTTGATGCGACAGCATTTTTTCCTGCAAAATTTTTGCGGCGCGCAACTCGTTTCTGCGGTGTATTAGAATAACTTTTTTAGCGAATTTTGAAAGATATATGGCTTCCTGAACCGCGGAATCTCCGCCGCCTATTACAGCCACGGTTTTATCTCTGTAAAAAGGCGCGTCGCAAACCGCGCAAAAAGATACGCCTCTGCCTATAAACTGTTTTTCGCCTTCAATGTTCATTTCTTTGTATTTTGTTCCGGCGGCAATAATAACGGTTTTAGTTTTATACGTAGCGTTCGGTGTTACCACAGCTTTTAACTTTGCGGCTTCTGTTATACTTTCCACGGCGTCATAGACAATTTCCGTGCCGAAATCTCTTGCCTGAGCTTCAAGTTTCGTAGCAAGTTCAAAACCGTTTATTCCTCCGTTAAAACCCGGATAGTTCTCAAGAATATCGGTTATAGCCATCTGACCGCCGCAGCCGGCTTTCTCAATAATAAGAGTTTTAAGCCTTGCTCTTGAAGCATAAATAGCGGCCGACAAACCCGCCGGACCGCCTCCAATAATAATAACATCGTATGTCATTTTATTCCTGCTTTAGTAAAAATTCTATTTCTTTTTCCCATTCTTTTTCAACGCCGCCATAATAGCCTACAAATCTTTTTGCAATATTTCCGTTTCTGTCAATTATAAAAAATGCCGGAATTCCGCTTACGCCGTATTTCTGCATTACAGAATTATCGCCAAGCAAAACGGTATATTCAATTCCTTCTTTTTTAATGAATTTTTCGACGGTTGCCTGTTTCTCCCCGGCATTAATTCCGAGAATTACGACGTCCGGATTTGAAAGATATTTTTTATGAAGATCTTTTACGGCAGGCATTGAGTGTCTGCACGGGGGACACCAGCTCGCCCAAAAATCCAGAAAAATAACTTTGCCTTTAAAATCCGACAGCCTTACAATGTCGCCTTTCATATCTTTAAGTTCAAAATTGTAAGCGTCGCCGCAATACGCGGCAGCCGTAAAAATCAATATTGCCGATAAAATAAAAAACGCTTTGTTTAGAACTTTGCTTTTAAATAGCATCGTCCAATACCTTTTTTATATCGTTTTTAGGTCTGAATCCGACGATTTTCTGCACGGGATTTCCGCCTTTGAACAAAATAAGGCACGGTATGGAAGTTATTTGAAATTTAGCGGACAAACTCATATTTTCATCGGTATTAAGTTTACAGATTTTAGCTTTGCCGTCATATTCCGCGGCAAGTTCTTCCATAACCGGAGTAAGCATTTTACAGGGACCGCACCACGGAGCCCAAAAATCCACAAGAACCGGTTTATCCGATTTTAAAATTTCATCTGAAAAATTGCTTTCCGTCACATTAATTACTGCCATAAAATCCTCCCTGACTATTTTCTGAAATTATACTAATTATCAATCAATTTTACTATTAGTTGCCGCCCATCATTTTGATATTGTCACCCTGCGCTAAGTCAAAGGGGTCGCAGCGTGACGAATAAGGAACGCGAGCCTGCGACGGGCGCGAGATGTGAGCGCCCCGGAACTATACATCATAGATTCTGCGAGATGTCAAGCCTCCGCAGAATGACCAAAAAATCCGTTATATTTTACTTGCTTGACCAAACCAATCGCCTTCGGAAATTTGTCCGCCTTGAATAAAATCCCATGCGCTCATTACAGATTTATTTTCCGGCTGAACTTTTGTTACAAGAATTTTTCCGACAGCGCACATCACAACAAAACCTTTATGTTTTTCTATTTTAAAAACTTTTCCTAAATCTTCATTAATAGTATTAGTTTCCTCAACTTCAATTTCTATAAATTTTATTCTTTTTCCGTCGTTTTTACCTTTTGATATAACTGAATATGTTCCGGGCCACGGGTAAAGACCTCTGTATCTGTTATAGATTTCCTTAGCGCTTTTACGCCAGTCAACCTGCCCGTCTTCTTTTTTTAGAGTCGGCGCGTAACTAGGCTCACCGCTTTGCGGCGTGCCGCTTAAAAATCCGCTTTCAAAACGGGACAAAGTTTTGTTCATAACATCTATCCCCAAAGGAATAAGCTTATTAAACAAGGTTTCTGCCGTATCATTAATGTCTATCGACATTTTTTCCTGTATTATAATTTCGCCGGTATCGAGAGTTTCTTCAAGATAAAAAGACGATACCCCTGTTTCGGTTTCTCCGTTACAAAGCGCGTATTGCACGGGAGCAGCCCCTCTGTATTTAGGCAGAAGCGAAAAGTGTATGTTAAAAGTTTTATACTTAGGCATTAAAAATACGGATTTAGGGATCAGCTTGCCGTATGAAACGGCAACTCCGGCATCGGCGTTAAAATTTTTTATCTGTTCTATAACTTCGGGAGTAAATTTTTCAGGCTGGATAAACGCAATATTATTTTCTAAAGAAAACTCTTTTACCGCGGGCGGAGTAAGTTTTTGACCTCTTGCCGCCGGCTTATCGGGCATAGTAACGCAAAAAATCTCGTGCTTGTTTGTATTATGCAAGCTTTCAATAAAAACCTTTGAAATCGCAGCTGTGCCAAAAAATAATATCTTCACCATTCTCCCGCTTTCTTTCTTCTTTTGATTTCTTTTTCAACGGCTTTTCTTTTCCAATCGGGCAGGTAATCTATAAAAAGCTTTGAATCGAGATGGTCAATTTCATGCTGTATGGCTTTCGCGAAAAAGCCGTCGGCTTTAACTTTCTTTTTTTTGCCGTTTAAATCCATATATTCCGCTTCGACTTTTTCAAACCGTTTTACAGTTTCATATATTCCCGGAAAAGATAAACAGCCTTCTTCTCCTGAAATTTTATTTTCGCCTTCGGTTATCACGGGATTTATCATAATTACAGGTGACTTTTTTTCTCCGCCTACATCTATAACACACATTCTAAGAGACGCGCCAACCTGAGGCGCGGCAAGACCGACGCCGGGAGCCGCATACATAGTTTCAAGCATATCCGCGGCTAATTTTTTTATTTCATCCGTTATTTTTTCAACAGAAACGTTATTTTTTCTTAAAACACTGTCCCCGTACTTTTTTATTTCAAGTTTTGACATTAACTTTCCTCTGCAAACGAATTGTTCTCGGTATTTTACCATTTTTGAAACATAAAAAAAAGACAACGCCAATAGTATAGATTGCGGATCAAGTCCGCAATGACAATGTTGTTGAGATTGAGCCCAATTAATTTTACTTAAATTTGTAGGTTAAACTAAAGAAGTGGGATCCGAAAGAATCCTGTACCTGCAAGGGAAGACCAAAAGCGTAATCTATGCTTAATGCTGATTGATTAGTTTCATCTCTGCCAAGCTTAAGTTTATAACCTAAACCGAAATTTATCTGTTCATACCAGCCGCCGGCTCTTAAAGCAAGAGTATCGCGCAGAACACGGGATTCAAATCCTAGTATCAAAATATTTGAATTATTTCTCATTTCATAATCTGCCGCGATGGTAAAATGCGGAATTTTTAAAAGAGGCAATTCTTCGTTGTAATAAGCCATACCGATAGTATTTGTCCGGGAAACATTATCTTTTTCTATAAGACCTATATCCGGGGCATTCAAATATTTTCCGCTGTATCCTACGGAAATCCCATAATCAAATCTGGCTATAAATCCAAGGTCTATGCCTAACGCGCTGTTAGACAAATTGTCACCTTTATATTTCACTGCATGTCTTAAATATTTTAAATTGATACCTGCCAGCAATCTGACCCAATCGTTTGTATAAACAGTATTCGCATAACCCAAGTTTACCATATCTTCACTTCTTAAACCCGTATCGCCAAAGTGAAACCAGCCTAACGCAATCGCGCCTATTTCATAACTTATCGGATACACGCCTTGAATATATTGGGCGCTCATATCAAAACCGTCGGATACATAAAAAAGCTTCGCGGACATAGCGGTAACTTCAGGACTTTCCATATCGGCAATACCTGCTATATTATAAGCAGGGGCATTTGAATCATCAGAAACGGCGGTAAAAGCTCCGCCCATACCCATTGCGCGAACCCCCCAAAAAGGCGTATCAAACAAAGCAAACGCTTTTGCGGTTAAAAGAAATACTATTGACAATGATAATATTACTGTTTTTTTCATAATTTTTATCTAAAAAATGCCAGCGAACCGCTTATTATTTTTCCGTCAGCTAACTTTATCTGATATATATAAGAGCCTGTTTCCACAAAAGAACCGCTCTTTTTTCCATCCCAGACAAACGGGCCTGAAACAATTTTTGTTACCTGACGCCCTCTCAAATCATATATAGTAACAGAATCTCCTTCAAGCAAATTTCTGAATTCTATTATTTCTCCGGGTCTAAACGCTCTTTCTAGCGGTCTGTAATCGTTATTAGCCCCGCTAACCGACAGTATCGCATATGTCCCCAATTTATTTATAGACCCTGAAACGGTTTTTGAAGGCGTGTCTTTCGTTGTATTTATATCCGTCCATTTGTTTGTGGATTCATCTAAATATTTTATCTGGAAATTCCCTTCTTTATCGCTGCCGTAATACAAAGTTATATCTGCCCCTGTATTTATATTTTTAGGAGTTAGACTCTTAGCGGCAGCGCTTTGAGCCGGACTTTGGGATTTTAATACGAGCCCTTTAGGGTCTGTATGATATGCTTTTATTATATTTTCTTTATTCGGAAGACTTGAAGAATTATGGTCTAACTCAATAAAATGAATACCTGTAGGAGAATCCAACGCACCCTGATAAAACGTAACTATTGATTTTCCGTATCTCTGGTCTTCATTGTCTAAAATAATATAGTCACCGTCCGGACCTATTTCTTTAAAAGTGTAAGATGAAACGGGCACTTCAATATAACCCTTTTTTTCCGGATCAGGATTGCCCGGGTCCGGGTAATAGTCCGGGTTCGGGTAATATTTTATTCTGTTATTTTCATTGCTTCCGTCAACATATGCTTTAATTTTGTAATAAATAACATCGGGAGTATTTTCAATATATTTCATGCTACTTGTAAAACTCAAACCCGCCGGACCTGCGGACGAGATATGCAAAACTTCATCAATTTTATATTCTACGTCAACCTTGGTTACAAAACTGTCTGAAACACTGCCTTTTAAAACTATCCTTTTTTGGATAGGCGATATTCTCTGAACGTCAACATGCTGTATTTTTGGATTTCTTACTATGAGCCCGTCTGACGTATAATAAAGTTTGCCTGATGTAGGCGTGGAATACTCTACAAAAAATCTGTAATACCCTGAATTATGTCCCATATCTATGTTGTCAACAAGAACGCTGAAAGATTTGTCAACAGGATTATAAGAAGTTGTTGAGTAAACATTATCAAAATTCTCATTATCATAACTGTACTGGACTTTTACGGAATATATATTATCTATTAATTCATTGTCAATAATATTGGCGTTCACTACAAAAGAAGAAAACTGTAAAACATAAGTAGGCTGGGACTCATTTACTCTTAAAGGCGCTGGATTTGTTGAAAAATCAACTCCCGCGAAAAATCTCGCGCTGCGGGCAAAATCGGTTAATGTAGCACCAACGCCAAAAGACGTTCCGCAAAAAGCAAATAAGAATATTAAACTGGTAAATAAAATTTTCTTATTCATGTTTATACTCTACCGTTATTGTATCTGTCTGGTAAGCGAGTCCGCGCACTGCGCTATTGAAATCAGCCATAAAATACACTTTTAAAACTCTGTCAGCCGGCAATGCACCCCAACCGCCGTTTTCTGCACCTGCATCAAAATCCCAATGAAAACCTTTTCTTGAATCCCAAATTGTCACTAAATGACCGCCATTTTTTACCTCTGTAGCGCCATTAAATGACACATAGTCTTTAAGGAAATACCAAGCAGAATCCCAAGACGGATTCCCATGCACATCGCGAGCCATAAGAGGGTTTTCGTCATTAGAATATTTATGTTCCGAAACGGCAAATCTCATCGGAATCAGCCTGTCTTTTGCCTCAGAAACAAGCCCTGCAGTAGTAGATGTTGAAACATTTCCAGAATAACCGTCGCCAATTCTATTCTCAGCGTATATTTGAACATACCATGAATTATTAACGAAATTATCGTTGTCAATATAAAGTTCAATATATTGGTCAGAGGTTTGCCAGCCTGAACCAATTTCAGGATTAGACCATGCTATTGTAGAAGCGGAAACATCATTTGATCTGTTCTTTAAATTTGCGGCAAAAGACCTGCCGGCACTTTTGTATGCCGATTTTTTCCAAACTATACCGTCAATATCCACCGGATAACGGCGCTTTCCCGGCTCTACTGAATTATGACTCATCTGAAAAGGAATTGATACCGACGACAAATTTACTGGCGTAAATATTGAATATTTACCGCCTTTAGTATGGTCAAGCTCTATAGTTATTTTCTGCCATCCAAAATCATTATACTTAAACTCCAATTCCCCAAGAGTAAAATTAACATTAGTAGGAATCCCTGAAGCATTAACCAGTTTTATACCGACTTCATATCCGTCAACCCCTTCCCCATCGGCTTTAACCCAATCGTCTATAACAGCTTCCCTATAGTCAAGATCGTCTACTCTTACATAAAACTCAATAACTCCGCCGTGATATGCCGACATATTTCTGTATCCTTCCGGAAATGTATTAGCATTAACAGAGTTAAATAGAATTCCCCAAGCTGCCCATGACGGAACGCCGGAACGTCTTACGGCAGTTAAATAGTTGCTTCCTTCAAAAGCTGCCGTACTGCTTACACGTCCGGTTATACTTGCAGTAACTATGACTCCGTCAGCAAATGGGGCCATAAACACACCGTGAGCGCCAAGCGTATCAAAAACAGCTCCGCCGACATTATCGGAATAAACGCCGAAAACATTTTTATCTATTACGGGATTACTCTGGGCATTTAAAAAGCCCGAGAACACGAAACAGATAAATAACGGCAATGATAATTTTAATATTTTAGTCATCATAATATTTTAAGAAATAAGCGACCCGTCTTTTCTTATTCTGAATTCAACTTTTTTTCTTGCTTCCATACCTAACGCCCTCGCAACTACTTCGGCAACATACTTGCCTGTTTTAAGATCGTTAGGTATAGAAGCTCTTAATACACTTCTTGAAGTGCCTGCATATACAGGAAAGCCATCTGGAATTTCAACCGTATAAACTAATTTTTTTCCGCTGTATATATTTAAAGTACCGTCTGGTCTTATATGCACGTTTCCGTCATTTTTAATTAAAGCATCGGCAGATATATTACCTTGAAATTGATTTATTATAATTTTTTCCACCGAAAACTCTATTTTCTGTGTCCCTTCTATAACAAGATATAGAGGAAATGTCATTTTAACATTTATACCCGCACTTTGCGGCGGTTTTGCACTAAAAGAAACCTGTGCGGAAACAGAACCTTTCATAGAATTGCTTGTGTGTATCTCGTAAGGAACTTTTTTTGTTTCGCCTTTTGCAAGACGGATTTTGCTAAACGGAATTTTAAGCCAATTATTAATGTCTAAATCACCGTTTCCTGAGTATATTTGCCAGTTAGTATACGATATCTCAACATCAACGCTGTCATCATATCCGTTGGTGACCGAATAATCTCCTTCAAAAACCGCGTTTCTTTCCACTACAAGATCAATTCTCTCGGGAGATATAATCAAACTCGCATAAGAATAAGATACAAAAAAAAATAATGCTAAAAGCGCCAATATCCGTTTCATAAATTTTTGAAAATCTTAATACCCATTAAAACATTGCAAGAAGCGGCTTAAAAAGTTAAATTTTAAGCCGCTTCTTAAAAGAACTATTCTGTTATAAGCTCAAAAGTCAGAGTATCGGTTCCGTATGATACACCCTGCTGCGCTTTGCTAAACATTGAAGCGAAAAACATATACATTTTGTCGTGAGGCATTTTGCTGGTCCAGTGATAATTATTTTCATTTCTGGGGTTTCCATTGTCAACATAACCAGTTTCACCAGATCCCTTAAAACCTGCTTTATATCCTGTATCGCCTCTCATGATAGTCGAATAAACTTCATTATATTCTATTGATGCTGTGCTAGTTGCTACGCTCCAAAAAAGTGTTTTTTGTTGATCCTGCACGGCAAACACTCCAAAATTAGCCTGAACACCCGGGTTCATGCCATAATTAGTATAAGCAATTGAGCTAGCATCAACATCACCTACTATTTTATAAACTAAAGGCAACGTCTCATCAAAAGTGGTTGTATTATTCTTTGTCAACGCATTCATTTGTGTTCTTGCAGAAGGCGTAGTGACATTGAATACATAGTTATTGCCAGAAGTTTTTGTATTATCCGTATAAACAATAACTTTTTGAGTACGACTAATGTTTCCACTTAGCTGAGCATAAACTTTAGAAGTTACCCAAGTATTCGTAGAACCGCCGGGCGTAACACCTGTCCATATTATGCCACCAGCTTCAGAGTCACCGCCTGCAACCATAGTACCGCCTATCGTTTTCAATACTACAGTAAACGAAGAAACTGTAGGCAAAACATCGGCAAATACAACTTCTGCAGTAAATGCACCTTTTGGCACACCTGCATTAACGGTTTTGGATACAGCATAGGCATTTACCGCCGCTGCAAAAACAAAAACTGCTACAATCAAGAAACCTAACAACTTTTTCATCTTTTGTTCTCCTTTGAGGTCAAGCCTCTTATGGCTATATTCAACCATAGACTATTATAAGCCATTCAAATATGGACTTATTTGTGATAGAGTAACATAATTTTGGATATTTGGCAACTGGAAAGATGTAAAATACTTGTGAATTATTTAAACAGCTTATAACTGACATTTTTCTTGTCAAAACCAAGAGGGTCAAAAGCCGAGGCGGCCAGCATATGCCATCCGGTAGAAGACGCCGAGGAAACCCACTGACCTTTTCTTCCGCGCGGTATTTCCCATTCATCACGAAAAGTGGTAAAAATTTGTTTTTCACCCGGTTTTTTAGAAGTATACGGCAAAGCCCCGTCAACCATACCGCAAAGCGCGGAAGCTCTATCCATTTCGTTTAAAAAATATGCGGCTTTTTGTCTAAAATAGTCGGCACGTTTATTAAATCCTTTTTCTTGCGCATATTGTGCCATAACCTGCATGGCAACTATATGAAAACCGGTTCCCTCAAACCAAACCATTTTGTAATTTTTACTTCTGCCGTTATAATTTGTAAAGTCATACCCCTGAACAGTTTCTTCTCCGATAGTATCTTCTACAAGATAATTTTCATCGGCAAACTGCATTAAATGGAAAGGGTCAACGCCAAGTTCCACAAGCCGTTTTGGACCCAAAGCGGGTATAGTCCACGAAATTGTATCCAAAGCGTCCACGGTATCTACGCCTTTTTCATTTACTCCGACATTAAAAGTTTTTTTGTTCTTATCATATACAACTTCCATAAGCCATCTTTCAATAGCAGTCATCTCTTTTTTCATATCCAAGTCTGAATAACCTCTCCGGCTGAAAATCTCTTTTATTTTGTCGTTTTTAAGAGCATATACTTCTTTGAGCATTTTTAAAAGAGCATAATGATCAACTATATTTTCCGTAGAATAAATTTTAGACCAATCGGGCCCCCAGCCTGAACCCATTGAAACTGCTCCTCTCTGACCGTCTTTCAGAGTATAATGAGGAAGCTCTTCTGTCCACTTGCATATATCTATAACAAACGGCAAAAAATCAAGCTTACCGGTTAACGCGGTATATTGAAGCGCGGCTATTGCAATCCAGACAGTAGGCCCCACGTGCATTCTGTCTCCATCAGTACCTATTACAAGTCCCCACTTCGTTTTTTTATCTGTTCTGTAACTGTTAAAAAGACCAAAAGTATCATCGGTTTTAAGACTGTAGAATTCTTGTTTATAAACATTTAAAATATCGTAAGCTTTTTTTGGTTGGTCGCAGACCAAATAAGTAATCGCCGCTATGGCTCCGTCATAGGTGAAAGACTGGGCGTCAAGGGCGCCGCGGCTTCCGTAAATAAATGCTCTGGTAAACATATCGTAACTGTAAATTGAACTTCCTCTGAAGCTTTCTACAAGACCGTTTACGGCGGAAGTCTGGCGGGAAAAATAATTTGAAGCTTTGACCTGCATTCTATAGTAATTATTTATTGCTTCCTGAGACAAAAACTGTTCGCGGTATTTTTTATTTACTATATCACCGGCATAAACCGATGAGGAAAATAGAAGAATACAAAAAATATATAACGTAATTTTTTTTGATTTGTTTTTCATAAGTATTTTAATTGTAGCCGCAAAGACTTTTTATGTCAACGATAATTTTGAAATATTTTTAATTGATTATATAATTGTATTATAATTACAAGGAAGAAGCCTTTAATTCAGAAGTAGCAATCCAAAATTTTATTATCCGGTTACTTAATCATGTTATTTTTTGTAATGACGACAAAGAGTTTTGAATATCAAAAAAAGCCCGTGGAGTTAGGTCTCCGCGGGCTTTTGATTTTTATTTTAAAACTATTCTGTATCAAAATATATGTAGTCTATGTAAACAGTATTATCAGATGCTGATTCAAAGAAGAAAGAAACCGGAACTGTTACACTGCCAAGCAAAGCAGAATTGACAGTAACCGTATAAAGCTGCCAAGACGTAGTTATAGGTTTTATTGTATTTACATTTACATTAGTTGCCGCATTACCTGCATACTGAAGTATAAGACTTTCTCCGCCCTTTTCTCCTCTGACATAAAAATACAGTTTAGTCATAGCAGTTAAAGGCTGCGCAGATTCATAATTATAAGAGAAACCGCCCCAAGGACCAGCAGTCCAATTACCGGCTTTATATATCATCTCTATTGAAATATTAGGATCAACCTTTGCCCCTCCAGGAAAATTGGCATTTAAAAGAAGCTCTGATGTTGTCGGATAGTTAGGCGGTTGACTTGGATAGTTACCCCAGTCAGGATACCTTTGCCAATCCCCCCATATAAAATAATCATGTATTAAATTGGGACCAAAACTATTATCACTATAAATCATTACTGCATTTGCGGTTGGAACGACTTCTGCAACAGAAACACGTACTGTAGCTGATAAATTTCCGAATGACGCTGTTATTGATACCTGACCGAACGCGGGAAGCGGGTCTGCAGTAAGCGTTATAAGCTCGCCGCTTGTCGTTGAAGTTTTATCAAGAGAACCGGGACCTGAAATTGTCCAGACAACCGGAGAAACATTTATAAGTTCTGCGCCTTCAGAGTATAACCTGGCAGTTATAGTATTAGCTGTTTTACCGTTACTTAAACCCGCCGGCACACCGGAAAGAACAATAGAGTCGGGAGCCTGAGCATTTCCGCAGCCTGCGTTAATACTGGCAATTACGCCGTTACAAATCGCGGTAATAACAGCAATACCGTTACCGGTAGCCGTAAATTCTGTTGTTCTGCCGTTTACGGTACTAAATTCTCCAAAAGAAGGATCGCTTATACTCCATGAAACCGGTAATTCTTGTATATTTCCTCCGGCGTTTCTGACTATAGCTGTTAATGTTATAGTGTTTCCTATGGGTAAATTAGTTATAACGGGAGGTTCTATTTTTACGGTAATAGTATTATTATTTAATCTGGATTTTTTTTCCGGAGCGCAGGAAATTATGATAAAAGCGCATATTAAAAATAGCGGTAGTATAAATACAATTCTTTTCATGCTAAAACTCCGTTATATAATCAAAAACTTAAATTTTCCTGCTGTAAATGAAACCCAACGAATCGTTATACTGATTATAATAAAAATTCAATGAAGATGTTTTGGTATATCTATCCATCTGTTTTTTACAAACGACATAAGCGTCTATAACAGCATAAAGCCATGTTCCTATCGCTACAAACGACAAAATCTGCGAAGTCTGATAATTTCTTTCATAGTCATTATAATAGCCGCCGTTTATTATGCCCTGATTTTCGTATTTTTCATAATAATACTGAGCCTGATGATTGAAATAAAAAGCTCCGGCGACGGAAACGGCAAAAACACCCATAACTATCCAGCCTTTTGTTTCCTCTTCATTCCACATTTGTCCCCAGCCTGGAAGCACTGCGGAACGCAAAGAAGCGTTAATAGGTTTTTCCTTGGAAAAATCCAATTCTATAGTCCCCGCGTATGCGGAAGAATTTGCAAATAAACAAAAAGCGAAGATAAAAGCCGTTATTTTTTTCATTGAGTAAACCTTATATCGTCTATATATACATACCCGCCGTTACTTTGCAGAGATTTTGTATTTCTTAAAATAATTTTGAAAGCCTCTTTAACATACATAAACTCCTTAATATCAACAGAATACTCTCTCCAGACATTATCAACTATATCCGGATCGCTTTCCCATACTCCCGGAGCTCCGCTTACATCAGTACTTGCTGCGCCTGCTGTTTCCACTCTTAATACAACGCCATAATTCAATTTTCCTTTTACCCAGAATTTCATTTTGTTGTAAGCAGGAACCAGCACCTCCGGTGGTACAGCATCAGGGTTAGTATAAAGAGTAATTCCCACACTTCTATTTTCGGTATATATCCAAAAACCGACATAACCTGTTTGCCTGACTCCTGATTTAAAATCAAAACTTGGGCTGCCGTCCCATTCCATATATATTGCCCTGTTGCCTGTACGAGACTGACCGTAATTAACTAAATTGAGCTGATTTTTACGGTCTGACCAGTAATCGGTAAAAGTATGAATGTCATATGAATTTTTGCTTACCATAAGGTTGCCGTTTCTGTAAAGAGTCCATACGGAAGGCCATCCGGTGGATTGGTCAACGCCATTATACAAAAGCGCTCCTATGGGATTTTTTTCACATCCCGCAAAAACAAACAATAAAGGAATAAAAAGTATCAAAAGTTTTTTCATTTTTCCATCTCGTATCTTACTTCATCTATATAAAATGTACAGCCTTTAGGATTATCATCCTTACTTACGGCAAAGCTAAATCCGCCCGCAATACGGGTAAGCTTTTTCCCTCTTAAATCTATATAATAAAGCTTCCAGTTTTTTGTAAGCTTTATATCTTTTTTAACAGCGGAAGCAGTATCAGGGTATAATCCCTTGAATCCGCCGATTTTTACTTCCGAAACAATTTCTCCGCCATTTTCTCCCCTCATCCAAAATGTTATATGAGTGGCTTTACTTAAATCAAAACCTCCGTTACTGTCACCCCAGTTGTTGGCAGGCTGCTGCCAAAAAATTCCTGCCCAGCCGTTTCTGCCGTCCGGAGTATATACTACTTTTATACAGCTTTTTCCGGCATAAGGATATTCCGTACTGTTTTGGTCAAATTTCAAATCTTTGGAATCACCCATCCATCCGGAAGGATAAAAATGATTTAACGGAGATTTATAATCAGCATAAACATAAAACGCCAAAGCCGCTCTTTCCTGCGCGGTTAGCACGCCTGTTTTTTTTGCTTGCGATTCGGAATTATCTCCGGAACTTTTTGATGAAACACATGACGACATAAAACCCGCGAACAAAAGCAATGCAAAGGAGACAGATACAATTTTATTTATTTTCATTTTTTAGTCTCCTTTGTTTCCTGATGGTCCATTTTTATATGTTCGGAAGAAACAACAGGCAGTTCGTCAACCGCTACAGGCTTCGCATTTAAAACCACTATTTCGACGCGTCTGTTTTGATCTCTGCCTTCGTCGGTTTCATTTGAAGCAATGGGTCTTAATTTTCCAAATCCTACTATTTTAAGTCTTTCGGGAGCTATTCCTTCTTTTATAAAGAAGTCTCTTACCGATTTCGCGCGATTTTCAGATAATATCTGATTGTAAGCTATAGAACCTTTCCAGTCAGTATGACCTTCAATAGATATATCGTTGTCCGGATACATCTTTAACAGATTCGCAACTTCTTCCAAGGTTCTCTTCGCGCCTTTCTTGAGATTAAATTTATCGAAATCAAACAACACTTTCGCGCCGAGAGTTATTACAAGACCTCTTTCGGTTTCTTCAACCTTCGCTTCTTCAATTTCGGTCATAACATTAATGATTCTTGTTGGGCTGAAAGCCGTATTATTATAATTATCCCAAGCCTGAAGAGTAGCATAATAAGGACCATTAGGACATATCTGACCGCTATTTTCGTTTTTACCGTTCCAGAAAAGTTCTTCCGGCGGCTCTTTTTCACCTGTGTATGTTTTAACCACATTACCTTCAGGATCTTTTATCAACAATTCCCAATGAGAAATCCCCGCAGGAGAATAAGCCCACGGTTCTAGAGTGGCTCTTTGTCCCTGAGCCGGATAAATAGTATCCGGTTTTGTCTTAAGAGCTATATCAGGCGGCATCTTATAGTGTTCAACATCGAAAGGAAGTCCTTCGCGTTCTTTTTCTCCAAATTTAAATAATGCATCCAGAAATACTTTGACATAAACCCTTATTTCATCAAAATAGCCCATTTCGTTTATTGTAAAGTACTCATTATTTTCTTGATCTTTTTTCCTCAATTCATTAATAATAGCGGCTTCGGTTTTTCTTGCTCCTGCATACTCTACCCCTACATTAAACCATTCACCTATGTCTCTGCTGGCATGGGCAAGATATAATTCATCGTAAGAGGATCCGAAATTTCTATGCCAGTCTTCAGGTCCCCAATAATTTTTATTGTAACCTACCTTAAAAAGGTAAGGATCGGTTTTAACCGTCAGACTGGTTTTAAAATAACCAATCATAGGTTTAAGAAATATTTCTCTTGGCGCGTCTCCGCGTCTGTCAGGATAAGCATAACTCAAAGTAGCAAGATCTTCACCGACTTCAAAATCGTAAATAACTCTTACTTCATCTTTAATAAATTGTCCTAAAAAGTACAATGAACCTATATATCTGTTCGGGGCGTTAGTTCCGTTAGAAAAAGAATCTTCCCATGCGGTATTACCGTCATATTCCCAGTAAATCTGTCTGTCTAATGATCCGAAATATTTAGCTAAATTCAATCTAACCGCAAAAGAAAACGGAGCGTCTTCTTCAGGGTTTAAATTATGAAGGGATAAATCATGAGGATCGTACGCGTAAAACCATGTTGACGGGGTAGGGTCATAAGTGAAAACAAATGAGAAGTTGCTTGTTTCTCTATTGTCAAAACCTGTTATAGGATTTCTCCACCAAACCCAAAAAGGACTTTCAGGACCTCTTCCCTGAAAAATGGTAGGCGGACTTACCGAATCTCTTGCATAAACCAGAGGCATAGATCTAAGCAGAGGTTTTTGGTAGTAATAGCCTAAATATGTGTTCATTGTATCGGTAATTTGTTTTTCAATTGAGGCTTCGGCTTTCCATCTGTTTCCGGCAACTAAACCTCTGTAATCGCCGCCTATTATTATATTGTCTAAGCCGAATTTCTTAGGAAGTGTAAGTTTTGCGGAACCGCCAAAAGCGTCGCTTTGTCCGGTTGTTCCAAATTTTTCAATATATTTTGAGCCTGCTTCACCGTTTCCCAAACCGACATTGTCTACATAATTATATTCCCAGTCAAGCCTGAAAGGTCTGTATAAACCGCCGATTTGAAAATTGCTTCCTTCCCAGAATGTAAAATCAGTATTCAGCTGGAAATTACGCATTCTTTCTTCAGGTTTTCCAAAAGGTATTATATGATCGGAATAAAAGAAGTTGATATTGCTGCCAAAAATATTTTTATACTTTATATATATGCCCTGCTTGTAATCCTGCACGGCTTCTTCACCGTAAATAGCGTCTATATCTCCGAAAAATCCGCTTGTTTTAAACTGCCAGAAATCCGGCGTGTGATGTCCAGAAAAACGCAAATAGTCATCCGGAGCGTCTTGTCTGGGGAACATTTCAAACATATCACCGTCATAAACCCAACCTAAATGAGCGTAATTTTTATGATACGTAAGCGACATCCAGTCTAATTTCAAACCGATTCTCGCATTTTGCCATGCAATCCTTGGAAACCTGTTGCCGGTTATCTCAAGTCTGTGTTCTTCATTTACGGGAATCCAGTATCTATCCGCATAATCAGCAATCATATGAAAACCAAATTCCGCAAATAACCAGTCAAACGGTTTTAAACCGAGATTAAAAAATAAAGTTTGTCCGTAAGTGTCTTCCCATCTGTTATCGGGATTAAGAGAAGGTTTGTAATTGAAAATTTTATTTATGCCGAGAGCGTCCGGAGAAACAACCCAGTTTTCGCCTAACTTGTGAAAAACATGATCAAAAGTAAGCTCAGCTTTAAATGCTATCATGCCGGTTTCTTGATCCGCGGCATTTATTCTATTGTATTTCGCATATGGCGGAAAAAAATCGGCATACGCATTAAATGCGTATGCTGATGAAAATAAAAAGAAAAATATTAGAGCCGATAAAATGTGTCTCAATCTCATTAATAACTTTCCTATTCTGGTTTAAAAACTTAAAACAACGAAATTATTCTACATTATAAAAAAATCTATGTCAACATACAATCTGCTTACTTTTTAATATTAATATTGTTAAGCGCTCTTTCTGCTATAGCTGCTTCATCGGTAGCAGGGAAATTTACAAGTATTTCGGTATATACTCTTGCCGCATCCTCTAAAGAACCGGTCAAAACATAATACTGCGCCAAATTCAAAAATACGTTCCTTATCATAAAATTCGTTTTATACCTATTAATAAACTCTAGCGAATACTTTATTGCATTAAGATAATCGCCCTGTTTATCATAAAGATATATGATTCTGGATAAGGCTAAAGGTCTAAGAGTTTCGGGCTTTGCTCTTTCGGAAACTTCAAGCAGAAGCTTTAAAGCTTCTGCAAAGTTCTGTTGTTCGGTAAGTAAATCGGCTTTAACAAGACGAGCCTGATAAGCAGCAGACGTTCCGGAAAAATGCGTTATCGTATCTTCAAGCAGCTGGGTTCCTCTCTGTATATCTCCGTAACTAAAATACATATAAGCCTCAGATAATTTATCTGACGCATCTACTGAAAAATTTAAGGTTTTTGAATAAATAAATATTCCCAAAAGTAAAAAACCGAAAGTAAAACCTATAATAGTAAAGAATCTTGTTCTGTTATTTTGAATCTGGTTAATAATGTAATCCGCAAATTTCTGCATTTTAGAAGAATTATTTTGACCGTACATTTGTTGCTCCCTATTTATATTTTTGGACTATTTCCAAAGAATTTTTCAACATTATAGCATAATAATCTTTCGTAAGCCCTGCGTCAAAAAGAGTTTTCTCTATTATTTCTTCCGTAAAAATATTTTCGGGACTATGCGTATCGGTATTCAAAATCATTTTAGCGCCGGCTTTCAAGGCAATTTCCGCAACTTCTTTATTTGTAGCGTTATGACCTTTCCTTGTAGTAATTTCAATTTTAACATCGTTTTTCGCGGCAGCGGATGCTGCCTCAAAAGACAAATGTCCCGGATGGGCAAGGATATCTATTCCTGCTTCAACAGCATAAATGTTTGTTTCGGGAGGAACAGTTTCGGCAATAGTTTCACCATGAACAACAATAATCTTTGCCCCAAGTTTCCTGCACTCCGCAGCGGCTTCTTTTATAAGTTTAGGAGGAACGTAAGTTAATTCCGCTCCCGGCAAAACGGTTATTCCATAATTTTCTGTAAGGATTTTTGAAACTTTGGCTATTTTCGGAATTACCGATTCCATATTGGAAAAATCGATATGATCAGTAATCGCTAAAGCAGAATACCCTTTATGCTTTGCTCTGTAAACAAGTTCAGAAGGAATCAAAACTCCATCAGAAAAAAAAGTATGCATGTGCAAATCTATCATTTAAATCCCCTTATAATTTTATGATTATACAAAAAACAATTAACAAATAACAATGAACAATTAATAATTTCAGTATTTCGGCAACGTCAAAATATAATTAATAGGTTTTCACAAAACAGAAACTTCAAATTTGAACTTTGTTATTTGAAAATTGCAAATTACCGTTTTTAATCTCTGGCAATTGTTATAACAACAACCTTTGAAGCCCCCGCGGATTTTAATGCCGCGGCGCAGGCTGAAGCGGTAGAAGATGTAGTGGCGATATCGTCAACAAGCAGAATGTTTTTCTTTTCTATTAAACCGTCGTTTTTTATAAGAAAAGAATCTTTTATATTTTTCGCGCGTTCCGCTTTGGAAAGTTTAAACTGGGGTTTTGTTATCTTTTTTCTGTATAAAACATTATTTAACACGGGCTTTTTTATATTTTCTGATATCGCGTCAGCCAGTAATCCTGCCTGGTTATAACCTCTTTTGATTCTTCTTATGATATTGAGCGGAACCGGAATTATAATATCTGACGTTTTGTGCAAATCATTTTCTATTACAGTTTTTGACATTTCGCGACCGAAATCTTTCGCTAAAAACATTCTGTTTGAATATTTGAACCGCAAAATAAGTTTTCGCACGGAATCTTTATATAGATATGTTGAACGCATAATATCGAAAGCATATTCTTTTTTATTTTTCCGGCAGATAAAACAATGTTCGCCGCCGTCAGGCAAAGGGAGCCCGCATTTTCGGCATATAAGACCGTTGTTTTTAGGAAAAGCGTTTTTGCAGTCTTGGCATATTCTTAATTCTGATGAAAAATGCAAATCTTTCCCGCAGGAAGAACAGGTTATCGGAAAAATATAAGAAATGATTCGGGAAAGAATTTTTTTCATAAAAAATTTAAATGAATAATTAACAAAGTACAAATAACAAAATTCAAATTTGGAGTTTTCGCAAAGCGAAAACATATTAATTAAGTTTCGGCTTTGCCGAAACACTACATAATTGTTAATTATTATTTATTAATTGCCGTTAAAACTGTATCGTCAGTCTGCTGACAAACGTAAGATCAGAATAATTTAAGTCTGCATTGTACGTATATAACATTCTGCTCCACGAAAAACCCAGAAGAAGCCTGAAATATTTTGATATCTCATAATCTGCGTCTGCGGAAATCCCGTAATTGGTATTATTATCCATTTCAACATTTATTTCGGATTCCTGCATTACATATCTGAGATTTGAAAGAACAATCAGCCTGTTTCTCAGCGGAATAACCTTATTTATAACCGGAATTTTTATTCCGGCGGGAAAAGTTAAATCGGCGTTAATCTGCCCGAGGCAGCTGTTTCGGGTAACCTGCGATGAATATCTGCCCAAAGCGTTTTTCTGCCACTCTTCTTCATTTTCATATCTTAAACTAAATCTCCATTTTCCGAAATCGTAACCGCTCTGGCCTATTAATCT
>WRFE01000019.1 GCA_009778965.1 Candidatus Endomicrobium labiotermitis | reverse complement strand
CGTCGGCGAAGTTCGTGGCGCGGAGGCTCTTGATATGCTTCAGGCAATGAATACCGGTCATGAAGGCAGTATGTCGACAGTGCACGCAAATACCGAAGCAGACGCGGTTTCAAGGCTTGTTGCAATGGTTTTAATGTCAGGTGTGGATTTTCCGGAGCGTTCTATAATCTCTCAGATTGCCTCGGCAGTGCATGTTATTGTCCAGCTTACGCGCTACTGCGACGGTTCCAGAAAGATATCGTCAATATCCTGCGTAAATAAAACCGATGATGAAAAAATATTTAAAATAAGCCCTGTATTTCAGTTTAATATGAAAGGGCTTGAAAACGGTATTCAAAAAGGGGCGTTCCGCGCTACGGGATTTATCCCTGATTTTATGAAAACCGCATCAGACAGCGGCGTAAATGCCGATTTAGGAATTTTTAAATGTTAATGTTAACAAGTTTAATTATTTGTGTGTTTGCCGCGATATTTTTTCTTATATTTTCTTTGGTAAAAGGAATTTCCGCTAAAAAGGAAAAGAAAAAAATATCATATAAAACAATGGGCGCAAAAAATAAAAGAATAATTTTAGCAATAATTGTTTTTTTAGCGTCTGCCGTTATTATTAAAAATATAATTTTCGCATTAATTTTTTGCGGTTTATATTTGTATTTTGACTGGTATTTTAAAGCTAAAAAAGCGAAAGAGCTTTCTGCGTTAATTGATAAACAGGTTATAGAAGCGTTAAGTATTATTAAAAATGCCGTTCAATCCGGACAATCTCTTGTTAATGCCGTTAATACGGCAGCCGCAGAGCTAAAAGAGCCGATTAAAAGCGAATTTGTAAGTATTTCCGAAAGGATTTCCTTGGGTGAAAGTTTTGATAAAGCATTGAACGATATTTCCGAAAAATCTCCAAGTAAAGAATTCCGTCTTATGATAGACACGATAATAATTTCAAAAGACTCCGGAGCAAGCCTTAGCGGTATTTTTGACAGAATAACAGACGCGACGGTTCAAAGAGTTACGATTCAGTCTAAGATTAACGCGTTGACCGCGCAAGGCAGAATGTCCGGAAATATTGTAAGCGTTATACCGTTTGTTGTGATTTTGATGATGTATGTAATTGAGCCCGATATGATGAGTTCTCTTTTTACCACTACCGCGGGGAATATTTTGCTTTTGATAGTAGTAGTAATGGTGCTTACAGGTTCTTTTGTAATAAGGAAGATGACGGAAATAGACTATTAACGGCAATATAGAAGATGGGATGATGAGAAGGTGAGAGGTTAAGTAACAGCTTATGTATCTAATTTTATTCTGTATATCCATAGCCATAGCTTTATTCTTTTTTATGAACTTTTTTCTAGGCGGCATTGCTCGCGCGGAAACAGAGGGGAAAGTTCATAACGCGCTTGAAAAAAGGAAAAGCAAAAGTTTTATAATGCCGGTTATTTTAAGACGCGCCGATAATCTGGGAAAACTTTTTTCAAAAATAAGTAATAAAAAAGTCCGCCAATATGCGAAAAAAATTGATAATGACCTTAAAACTCTTGGCGGAAAATATAATAATTATAATGCGTATCAGTATATAGCTTTACAGTTTTTTACCGCTTTTGCGGGAGTTTTGTTCTGTGTGCTGTTTATAAGCGCAGATGTATTTATTCTGTTTTTAGCTGGGCTTTTGTTTTTCTTTCTTCCTCTGCTTAAGATTAAGGAAGATGTAAAAAAACGCAGAGACACTATATTCAAGCAGCTTCCCGATATGGCGGACTTACTTTCTATAATGCTTGAGTCGGGGAGTGATTTTTTCGGAGCCGCGGATAAAGCAACGGCTATTTTAAAGGGACCTTTGTCTGATGAATTTAAAGATGTTTTATCTAAAATATCGCTGGGGTATGATAAGAAAAAAGCTCTTAATGAAATGGTTCAGAAGACAGGGGTAGAACAGCTCGGCTTTTTTGTAAGAACTATAAATATGGCTTTGGATTCCGGCGCTGGTATGGCTGATACTTTAAAAAGGCTTGCTGTTCAGATCAGGAACGAGCGGGCTTCTTTTGCCGAAAAGAAAGCTCAGGAAGCGCCGGTAAAAATGCTAATTCCTTTGGTTTTATTTATATTTCCGACTATTTTTATAGTTATATTTGGCCCTATAGTAATAAACTTTCTTAAAACCGGCGGTTTTTAACTTTTAAGAATCTTGAAAATATAATTAAAAAAGGGTAACATATTTAGAAGTTTAGCAGTCTAATATAATATTGCAGCCATTAATACAGGAGTTTACCATGAAAAAATTAATGCTTATGTCGTTGTTTGTATTATTTTGTACGGGTTTTGTTTATGCGTCCGCGTCGCAATACATCTATTTAAAAAACGGGCAGGAAATCAGAGGAAGAATCGTTTCTGAAACAGACAGCACTATTACGGTACTGAATGAAGCTAACGGACAGCAGCAAAGAATAAGCTTCAACGATATTTTAGATATAAGTGCGACCCGTTTGTCGGAAGTTGAGGTTAGCAGAAAGGCTAAATCCGTAGAAGCCGCTAAAACGCAGTTTACAAGTTTGAATAAAACCGATCTTGACGATTCTGATATGTATGTTAAAGATAATAAATACGGAGTTGTGATATTTAACGCCAGAGAAGAAGTCATAAGTAATCCGGATAATGAAGAATTTGACGCTGCGGCATATTTGCTTGGCGGCGGATCCGGAAATACGAATGCAAAGCCTGCAGCGCCTGTTGCAGCCCCTGCGCCAGTTAAAAAAGAAAAAACTGCGCCGGCGGAAAAAAAAACTCCAAAAAAAGAGCAGATAGCTCAAAATGACGATGATTTTGACGCAGCGGCTTTTTTATTGGGTTTAAGTCCGGCCGCCAGTAAGCCCCAGGCTCAGGAGACTAAACCTGATGCCAAAGAATCTAAACCTAAAACAGCCGCTAAACCTGCAAAAGTTGAAGAAGAAGAAGATTATGATATTTCAAAATATCTTACAGATGATGAAGGCAATCCTAAATCAGTTTCCAAGCCTAAATCTGAACCTAAAGCCAAAGAGCCTAAAGTAGCTAAAGAACCAAAAGTTACAGAGGCTAAAGTCAAAAAAGCTCCAAAAGAAACTGAATATTCAACAAGACCGCCTGCCGAAACAGTATTAGCAATAGGTTTTGATTTAAAAGGATCTAATAAATTTTCAGGAACATTAAACAGCAGTAAATTTGATACAACTAAAAATTCCGATTATGGAATAAGTTTTTTACTTGAAAGATATGGTTATTTTTGTGATTTTGCCGCTGCCGGTGTCGGTATCGGATATGAACATTACAGAGGTATTGAACAAACCTCTGGAAAATTCGGGTTTATTCCTTTATATGCCGCTATAAAGGCAAGAATAATAAATTTAGAAGAATTTAATTTTTATGCGGTAGCACATCTGGGATATAATTTTATGATTAAGAATTCTTCATATTTCACGCAGGCTGATTCTAAAGGCGGATTGTATTATGCCGGAGGTTTTGGAGCTGTTTATGAAAGAATCGTCCTGCAGGGGCTGTACAGCGTAAATAACGGAGGGTTGTCACACTCAAATTCTGTGACAAACGCTGATTTAGACGTGACTTTTTCTAAATTCGGGATTTATATAGGATATTTGTTTTAAGCTTAGAAATAAAAAACCGCCGTTGTAAAATGCTAAAACGGCGGTTTAGTTTTATATAGAAAGTTAACAAATTAGTGAATCAGTTCTATTCCAATGCTTTCATAAGGTTCTTCGGTTAACATATCTGATTCAGGCGCAACCGGTATGTAATTGATTCTGGAACGGCTTATTCCATAACCTTTGAGTTGTTCAGCGAGAACATCAGCTCGTTGTTTGCTTAAATCTACGCTGAATGACGGAGTTCCATCGTCTGTTTCATAATGAGTAACGTTCATTGTAGCTTTTGTGTTGTGCTTAAGATATTTTGCAAGATCCCTGACAGGACGATGCGACGATTTTGAAAGCTTGTCGGAGCCTTTTTCAAATTTTACGTCTTTAACTACGATTTTTCCGTCAGGCGTGACAGTTCCTTTTATTATTTCTTCGTTAGAAGAATAGTCTGCTGAATTTTTATTTTTTGCGCAACCGCCGCAAAGTAATACAAAAGAAAGCAGGTAAAACAAGAATGTAGATTTTTTCATTAGAATCTCCTTTTTATAATGATATAAAAACTTTTAAGAAAAATAAAGCGGAAATTTAAAACATGGACTATAATCATAAAACAATGAATAACACTCAAAAATTTATCATCTTAGTTTTAATGGCATTTATTATACCTTTTACTTCTTCGTGCTCTTCAACCAAATCCGGAGCAAGAGTTTACAATACCGGTTATACGGATTTGTCAAAAAAACCGGATTTATCTATTCGGGATAATAAACAGAATAAAGAAGAATATGAGTTTTCTGCTGTGTTGACTAAAGAGACTGCGGCAGATAAGTATGACTATGACGCGTCAAAATATTTATTAGATTCTTCAAAGAAATCTAAAAAATCGGCAGCTTATTATGATGAAGACGATTACGATTCTGCTAAGGAAATAAGATATAGAAAAATCAGGGAAGAAAATTTGAAATCCCAAAAAAGAGCGGATAAGGAAAAGAAAGCGAATTTAAAATATTCTAAAACAGCTAAGAAGCAAAAGACAAAAAGAGATTTAGCCGCGGCAAAGAAAAAGAAAGCAAATGTAAAAACTGCTAAAAAGCCGGTTTATCCTTCTAGACAGAATCAACAGACACAAAATAAGCAACAGTTACAGGCGAAGAAAAAGGCGGATTTCCAATCTTTGAAAACAGCTAAAAAGGGAAAATCAGACGACGATTTTGACGCGGCGGCATATCTTTTAGAATATGAACAAAAGAATAAAGAGAATTATTACGCCAAACCGACAAAGCATTCCGAAAAAGATTTTGACGCGGCGGCATACCTTTTAGGACAACAAAATAAAAAGCGTCCTTAAACTGTTTGGGGGAAAAATGTTGAGATCGTTGCTGGTGTTGTTTTTGTTTTCATTATATTTTTGTATTCCTTGTTTTGCCCTGCACTCCGAAGGCGTTTCATATACTTATAAAATCGGCTCGCTTGATTTTATTTCAATTAAAGTTCTTGATACCAATATGGGAAAAAGCATATTGCTTAATCCCGGCGCCGAAGTTGTAAAAAGACTTATGCCTGATAACCAAAACCCGTCTTCAATAAATGTTTTTGTCGTAAAGACAGGTTCAAAAATTGTTCTTATCGATACCGGGGTTGCAGACGGCGGAGATTTGATTAAAAACCTCGCGGAAGCCGGCATTACTCCCGACAAAGTCAACATCGTTTTAATAACTCACATGCATGGCGACCATATAGGCGGATTGCTTGATATCAACAGGCATAAAGTTTTTAAAAATGCCGATGTATATGTTGCAAGACCCGAAATTGACTATTGGGCAGGCAATATTGTAAATAATGCCAATTCAGGTCTTGCAAGAGACATTCAAAGCGTTTACGGAAACAGATTTAAGACTTTTGTATGGGGTGAATATATCATTCCTGAAATAAAAGCCGTTAAAATACAAGGTCATACGCCCGGTCATACTGCGTTTGAAATATCGTCAGGCAATGACAAAATTCTTGTGATAGGCGATATGATACACAGCTTAAAAGTCCAGATTGCAGACCCGTCTATTGCGGTAACTTTTGATGTTGACCCGTTTCAGGCTGTTAGCGCAAGAAAACGTCTATTCAAAGAAGTGGCAAAAGACAAAACCAGAATAGCCGGAATGCATATTCCTTTTCCCGGAGTCGGAATCATAACGGAAAATTTAGACGGCGGCTTCTTTTTCAACCCGCTGTTAAAATAATAACTTTTATTGAAAAATCCTCTCGAAAATACTATAATTTGTCCTATGAAAAAAATCATTTTAGCCGCATTTTTTTTAATGGTTTCAAATGCTGTTTTTGCGCAGGAAACTCAGGAACAGCTTGCCGGAAATGTTTCTTTGGTTCTGGATTATGACCTTAAATTCAGAGCCGCTTCCTATTCCAATTTGGACTATTCTTCGGAAAATAAAATATCGGACAATATCTTTTCGCAGTATCTTACGTTAAATATTATCGGAAAATTCGATGATAAAATAGAAATGTCCGCTAAACTTGCCTCTTACGGAATTTCCGGAAAGCCTTATACCGTTAATTCCGTTTTTTTAATGCCTTATGAAAATAATAACAGTTCCGTTTTTTTGGAAACGGCTTTTTTGACATATAAGAATAAAGATAAAGTCCCTTTTGTTATTTACGCGGGTAAGCAGGAAATAACGCAGGGCGACGGGCTTATTATAGACGGCAACAATAACGGACTGCTTGGTGTAAGGGGAAAAGCCGATGTTTTAGATTCCGTTGATTTGGACTTGTTTATTGCCAAAGACGGCGGCAGCGATGTTACGGTTTTAGGCGTTAACGCTGCAATAAAGAAAATATTCCCAAAAGTGGAAATCGGACTATATCAGGAACGCAATAATTCGGGCTTTATGTTTACCAAAGGAATTTTAGATGAAAGCCTTCCTATAAACCATGACAATAAAACTTTTTACAATATAAGGGTCGCCGGTGAAAACTTTAAATACGGATATAAAATTGAGCTTGCAAAACAGACCGGCGAGCTTGTAAGAACTTCAACGGATACCGTAGATTACGATAATTTTGCTTTAGCTCTTGAAGGAACGTGGAAAGGTAAAGTTTTAAACAGGGATTCTAACGCGAAACTTTTGTTTTCTTATGCCAGCGCTGATGGGGAAAATTATTTTAATCCGTCTTTTGCAAGGCGTTATAACGGCATAAAAAGAGTAGGTTACGGTGAACTCTTTGCGGCAAATAATGCCGATTCTTTTCTTGTTTTGCCTCATGGTTATTACGGAATAAACACTTTAGGCGCGGCGTTTGACACAAAGCCTTTCAGCTTTTTACAAACAGGAATCGCTTTTTATTTATACTCGGCTTCAGATGTCCGCGTAGAAGCAGGCGACGCGGGATTAGCGTCAATTTACGGAGCGGAAGCCGATTTAGGCAATGAATTTGATTTTTACGCTAAATACACTTATAAAAATTACTTTGACGTTGGTTTTAGTTTCGCAGTATACACGCCTCCGTCAAATTCTAATGACGTATTTAGAAATACAGATGCTTCATATTTGTTTCAAATAGAGCTTAGTTCAAAATTTTAGTTTTTGTCTGTCATACTGAAGGATGAAGTCCCGAATGTATCCAGTTGTTAATGACGTGGATTCTTCACTACGTTCAGAATGACAGAGGTTGTTATAAACGTAATAAAAGAGGATGCGCTACTTAAATGAAAAAAGTTTATCTTGCTTTCTTATGGCACCAGCACCAGCCGATGTATAAAAATCCTTCAACAAACATTTACGAACTTCCGTGGGTCAGGCTTCACGCCACAAAAGATTATTACGATATGGTCGCGGTACTTGATAATTTTCCTAAGGTTAAAGCAAATTTTAACCTTGTTCCGTCTTTGCTCATTCAGCTTGACGAATATGCCAGAGGCGAGGCAAAAGACAAATTTTTAGACCATACTTTAAAACCCGCGGAACAGCTTAATGACGACGAAAAAGTTTTTATACTTTTAAACTTTTTTATGGCAAACTGGGACACTATGATTTTTCCGTATAACCGTTATTTTCAGCTGCTTGAAAAGCGCGGCAGGCAGACTAACGAAGCCGAAATTCGAAAAACTCTCAGCTATTTTAAGACTGAAGATTTCAGGGATTTGCAGGTATGGTTTAACTTAACTTGGATGGACCCTTACTGGCGCAGGACCGATAAATTTATTGGCGATTTATACAACAAAGGCAGAGATTTTACCGAAGAAGAAAAAGCTGAACTTATAAAAAAACATCTTGAAATTTGCGGCATGATTGTCCAAAAACACAAAGAAGCGCAGGACAGAGGGCAGATTGAGGTTTCCATAACGCCATTTTACCATCCTATACTTCCTCTTGTGTGCGATACAAACGCAGCCCATGAGGCTACGCCGAATATGATTCTTCCTACAAAAAGGTTTTCTCACCCTGAAGACGCGGCTTGGCAAATAAATAATGCCGTAAAATATTATGAAAATATTTTCGGACAGAAACCAAAAGGAATGTGGCCTTCTGAAGGCTCTGTTTCAAACGAAGCAGCGGGGCTTATTGCCGACGCGGGAATAAAATGGATTGCTACCGATGAAGCCGTTTTGTTTAACTCAAGAGACGCCATTACCGACAGAAAATTATTGTTCAGGCCGTTTACCCTTGACGTTGACGGCAAAAATATAAATATGATTTTTCGCGACCATGGTCTTTCCGATTCCGTAGGTTTTGTCTATTCAAAATGGAATCCCGAAGACGCGGCAAACGATTTAATCAGCAAAATAAAAAATATAGGGCATTTTGTGGGCAATTCTTACGATGCGCCCTTGGTGTCGGTTATTTTAGACGGGGAAAATTGCTGGGAATATTACAAAAACGACGGCTGGGATTTTTTAACTAAACTTTACGAAAAATTAAGCGCTGACGACGAAATAGAAACAGTGCGTATAAGCGATTATCTTGAAAAATTTCCACCCAGAAATGTTTTAACAAGCCTTACGGCGGGTTCCTGGATAAACGGGAATTTCGGGGTTTGGATCGGTCATTCCGAAGACAATGCATCTTGGGATTATCTCGGGATGACAAGGGATTTCCTTGTTGATTTTATTGAGAAAAATCCCGGATTTAAAGGATCTGAACAGGAAAAAGAAGCATGGAAAACTCTTTATGCCGCCGAGGGGTCGGACTGGAATTGGTGGTACGGCGCCGACCATTCTTCAGAAAATGACGCGGCTTTTGATTATATTTACAGGCAGCATCTTATAAAAGTATATGAATGCATGGGACAAAGGCCGCCTGATGTTTTATATAAATCTATAAAAAATGCGCCAAAAAGATGCAATGCTTCTAACCCTATGTCTTTCATAAACCCGAAAATAGACGGAAAAATTACCAGTTTTTTTGAATGGAAAAATGCCGGATTTTACGAAGTCGGCCATTCCGGCGGGTCTATGCATCAGGTTTCAACCGCGTTAAAATCGTTTCATTACGGTTTTAATAAGGATAACTTTTATGTAAGACTGGATTTAAGCGACGATATAACGATGAAATTGCTTGAAGAAATGACATTTTATGTAGCCTTTTTAAATCCGGTAAAATGCAAAGTCGCCGTTAAGTTTAATTCTTTAGGAATACCGTCAGAATTTTCTTTGAAAACAGAGTCTTCGGAAAAACAGCTAGATTTTAAAGATGTCGCGTTTTCAAAAATTGTAGAAATAATGCTGCCTTTTAAAGATCTTGAATTTCCCGAAGATTACGATACCGCGGAATTTACGGTAAGCGTTGATAAAAACGATTTTGAAATAGAAAGATGGCCGTATCAAACAACTATAGTTTTTGCAAAACCGTCTGACGGTTTTAATTTCCAGTGCTGGACGGTTTAACGACAATTACGAATTACAAATTACGAGTTACGAATTAATAAAGTACAATTAATAAATAAAAATTCCCCTTTAAGATAAAGGGGTGGATTGCGAAGCAAGACGGGGTATGTGAAGGTATAGTGGAGAGTAGTTTCCCTCGCCCCTTGCGGGAGAGGGCAGGGTGAGGGGTCGTCGTCATTGTGAGCCTATAAAGTTGACGAAGCAATCCAAGAAGGTTGTTGATTCGTAATTCGTAATTTTGAATTTGTAATTGAGGTTATCGTGCAAATAAAAGAAATAACAGTCAACGGAAAAACTTATCAGGCTTTTGAAGGGGAAATAGCCCCCGGAACAAAGCTTGTTTTTATTAAGGGTACAAAAGGCTTTATTATGTGCGGTTACTTGAATTTGGAAACCGCCGAAAGAATGAAAAATATCGCTGCTATTGCCACAGGCATAAAAACTATTGATGATATGCTAAAAACCTCAATAGTTAAAGCAACAACTTATGCCGAAGCAGCAGGAATTAAAGTTGGTATGCCTGTAATACAGGCGCTGGAATATATTTAATAGTTCCGTCATTGCGGACACCGATCCGCAATCTCAGTTGGTTATTAGATTATAGGTTAAAGATGTAATGAAGCGTTGATGATTCGACGCTTAACAAAAACTTAATAGATTATTTTGGAACCATACCTTCGGGGTATGGAGCATTTAGAAAAGAGAAATCTTTTCGGGATTCTGGTCAGTCCAAAATAATCGCTTGCTTATATTGCGCCCGAAAGGGCGCATAAGGCGGCGATTATTAATGAGGCTCTGACCAGACTCTTAATAATTCGCCGCTTTTTTATTTTTTAGGAGTATACTGTGAATAAAGTTTATGCTTCTGACAGTTTTAAAAAATTATTTAACGAATATGTATTAAAAGTAAAAGAAGAAGACAGAAATTTAAAAACAGAAGTATATAATAATGCTTTTATATTGCCGTTTCGTAATTCTACAAACGGCGCTGAAATTAATGACGAAGGCGGAGTATTTGATTCAGACGGTAATATTATAGATTTATCGAAAACGAGGAAATCAAAATATCAAGTTAAAGTCGGATCTCCTTTGCATTATGCATTTAATTCAAAGACAATTTATATAAATGAAGACGTTGTTTTTCTCGGCTATTTTTCAACGCATTTCGGGCATTTTCTTTTGGAATCTTTAAACCGCTTATGGTTTGTTTTAAACTCAGATGTATTAAATAAGAAGTTTGTTTATATAGGAGAATCCGACGTTTATTTTATTGAAATTTTGGAATTATTAGGTTTGAATAAAAATAATATTATAAGAATAACAAAACCCACAAAGTTTAAATCTATTACGGTACCCGAAGAATCGAATCGGATAGAAGAGACTTTTTATAACAAGAAATACAAGGAAATATTTAAACGCGTAAGAGATAATATCGTAGGCCTAGAATATGATAAAATTTATCTTTCCAGAACAAAATTCAAGAGAAAAGACGGAACAGTTGCGGGAGAACAAGAAATTGAAAGGATGTTTGAAAATAACGGTTTTAAAATTATATATCCCGAACGATTTTCAATAAAAGAACAGCTTAGGTTGGTGAAAAACTGTAAACATCTTGCGGGCATTCAAGGCACAGCCATACATTTATCTCTCTTTGCGGAAGACGGAGTCAAACTTACGGTTATTCACCGTACTAAAGACGATATTTTTCCTGAACAAATAAAAATTAATAATATGAAGAATATAGACAGCTCGCATATAGAAGCCGATTTGGATTTCTTGCGTCCGTTTCCTTTAGATGCGGCTTTTGCTATTTCTATACGGAATAAATACATGAAACAATGGTTAAATGAAAATCATTATAAATTTGATACAGTTGAAGATAATCCCGTTTCATTGGAACAGTATATCTCTCCGAAAGAGTTTAAATATTGGAGCAAAACTTCTAAATTAAAAAATAAAATAAAAGATAGATTAATAATGTTTCTTATAAATTTTATTTTTATAAAATCATTGCGAAAAAGAATGAGATATAAATTTCTCAGCAGGTAAAATTTTACCCACTGAATTGCTTCCTAAATACCTTATACTTCAGATAACACAATAAATGAGAAATTATTTTATATTTTTTGTATAATTATGTTCCGATTTATTTTAAGGAAAATATAATGCAAATTCAAACGCCATATTATTTAATTGATGAGCGAAAGCTCCTCAAAAATATGAAAAAAATAGAGTATGTCCGCAAGCATTCGGGGGCTAAGTCTGTTTTGGCGCTTAAGTGTTTTTCTACATGGTCTGTTTTTCCTTTGATGAGCAAATATATGGACGGCACAACAAGCAGTTCTCTTTTTGAGGCAAAACTTGGCTATGAAAAATTCGGTAAAGAAACCCATGCGTTTAGCGTTGCTTATTCTAAAGATGACATACAGGCTTTGAAAAAAATATCTGACAAAGTTATTTTTAATTCGGTATCACAGTTAAATATGTTTTATAAAGACGTCAAAAATATTAAGCTTGGGCTTCGCGTAAATCCGGGCGTAAGTTATTCTCATTTTGATTTGGCGGATCCCGCGCGCAAATATTCGCGTCTTGGGGAATTTGACGTTAAAAAAGTTCTTTCGGCCTTAGATAAAATAAGCGGCGTAATGTTTCATTATAATTGCGAAAATTCGGACTTTGAGTCATTTTCTAAAATGCTTGATTTGATAGCAAAGAAATATGAAAAAGTTTTGCAGAAAGTTGACTGGGTAAGTTTGGGCGGCGGGTTGTATTTTACAAAAGAAGGTTATCCTTTAGATAAGTTTTGTAATAAATTGAAAGAATTCAGCGCTAAATACGGCGTTCAGGTTTATTTAGAGCCGGGGGAATCGGCTATTACGCAAACCTGCGAACTTGTAACGTCGGTTTTAGATATCGTTCATAACGGGAAAGATATAGCGATTGTTGACGCTTCTACGGAAGCTCATATGCTTGATTTGCTTATTTACAAAACTCCCGCGAAAATTGCAGAAAAGCTTGGCAAAAATGAATATATTATAGCAGGGCGTTCATGTTTGGCGGGGGATGTTTTCGGAACATATAAACTTGCCGCAAAGCTTAAAGTCGGTTCTAAAATACGTTTTGTCGATGCAGCCGGTTATACAATGGTAAAGAAAAATTGGTTTAACGGCGTGAAAATGCCGGCAATAGTCGTAAAAAGACTTAACGGTAAAACTGAGATTGTCAGACAATTTGAATATAAAGATTTTGAAAAGAATCTATCATAGAGGCAGATTGAAAAGTGGAAAGTGAAGAGTGAAAATAATGTGTTTTCGCTTTGTGAAAACGTGTTAATTATATTTCAGTAAATCTGAAATTCATTATCTAAACTCTTAACTCTGTAATCTTCACTCTGTCGTTAATAAGGGGGATGTTGTGGAAAAGAAAAAAAATGTGCTTTTAATTGGCGCCGGGGGAGTCGCGCATGTTGCGGCTCATAAACTTGCGCAAAACAACGATTTGTTCGGCAGTATTTATATTGCTTCGCGTTCATTAGACGCCTGTACCGACATTTTAGACAGTATAGAACGTAAAAATAATTATAAAGATCCTGCAAACAAAATAATCGCAAAAAGAATTGACGCTTTAAATGTTCCGGAGCTTATCAAATCGATAAAAAAATGGAACATTGACATAACAATCAATCTTGCTTCGGCATTCTGCAATATGTCCATACTTGAAGCCTGTATAGAAACAGGCGCGGCTTATATTGACACGGCAATTCATGAAGAACCCAATAAAGTCTGCGAAAACCCTCCATGGTATGAAAATTATGAGTGGAAACGCAAAGACAGATGTGCGGAAAAACAAATAACAGCGATACTTGGCGCGGGTTTTGATCCGGGTGTTGTCAATGCTTACGCAGCCTACGCTAAAAAGCATTTCTTTGACAAAATAGATACTATAGACATAATGGACGTAAACGCGGGCAGCCACGGTAAGTATTTCGCGACGAATTTTGACCCGGAAATCAATTTCAGAGAATTTCATAAGGTCTGGACATATATAGACAGAAAATGGGTTGAAAAAGCCGTTCACGCAGAAAAAATGGTCTATGATTTTCCAGTTGTAGGGGAACAGACCGTTTATTTGACCGGCCACGATGAAATACATTCGCTTTCAAAGCATATGGACGCAAATTCGGTAAGGTTTTGGATGGGTTTTAGTGACCATTATATCAACGTTTTTACTGTTTTAAAGAAAATAGGTTTGCTTTCGGAACATCCTGTAAAAACAGCTGAAGGTCTTGAAGTTGTGCCTTTAAAAGTAGTAAAAGCCTGCTTGCCTGACCCGAAAACATTAGCGCCTAATTATACCGGAAACACCTGCATAGGCGATTTGATTGTAGGCACTAAAGACGGTCGTAAAAAAGAGCTTTTCATATATAATGTATGTGACCATAAAGCCTGTTATGAAGAAGTTGAATCGCAAGCTATAAGCTATACAGCCGCAGTTCCTGCAGTTGCTGCGGCAATTTTGGTGGCTAAAGGTGATTGGGACGTTAAAAAGATGGTAAACGTTGAAGAACTTGACCCGGATCCGTACCTTGATTTGCTTAATAATATAGGGCTTCCTACCGAAACCATAAAAGTCAGTTATTCTAAAAAAAGAACGCCAAGAGCAAAAAAAGAAGAAAAGAAGTAAAAAATACAAATAAATTAAGCAAAAATCCCCCAAATTCTTATAGAATTTCGGGGGATTTTTATTTGTATAAAAATGAATATATGTCATTCTACGTTTAGAAAATCGCAGAATCTATAAATTTTATAGACTCTGCGATTTAGAACAGAGAGAGAAATACGTGTTTTTTAGGTCTGTAATTGTTTTTATACTCCGGTAAAATTCGGAAGTAATAACATATACATTAAAACTTGTGGCAGAACAGATTAAAGGCGAAACGGGATTGAAGCCGCAAAGCGTGCATTTATATGATGTTATTGAAGCTATAAAGCAGAACCGGCAGGACGCAACTCACGAACTTAATCGCAAGGGAACACCTGCCGGCAAGATAAGCATAGCAGAGATGTTAAAAAATGTCAACGAGAATGAACTTGAAAGTGTATGTCGGCAGAGAGCCGGGCAAAACAAAAACTTCAAAATTGGCGGGAAGTAAAAATGCAGCGTCCGGACCACTACTGCTTAATCGGCAGCTTAGGTCCGGACGCAGTAATATTATACCAGATAATGCAAATATGTCAAGTCACGAAAAATTATCTTAAAATACGAATTTTGGTCTGGATTTTTAGCTGGAATTTGGGGGAAATTCAGATCTTCTTGGTATTTTTCCGGTTTTTGGTTCATAATTTTCTGCTTCATGGTATTGTTTTAGTAAAAATGGATTCCGGATCAAGTCCGGAATGACAGATTTCGTATTTCAAAAACAGCCTAAAAATGGGGTTTTAAAAATTTTAATTTTTTAAAATCAAAAATTTTGGGCTGTTTTTTTATTTTTCAAACCAAAAAAATCAAAATTCAAAAATCGCGAAATTAAATTTAGGGGTTATTAAAGTACCTTTAAATGCAAAAAAAGCGATTTTGGGATACACCAAGAAAGACCTTAATTTTTCAAAATTTCAAAAATTTTCATGAAAAAATTTCCCCGAAATTCGTCATTTTAATTGTCCGATAATATATATTATGTTAAGTACAATATGGAGTTTTGAAGTTGTAAACAATAAAGCTGCGTATCAGGTTTGCGTTAATTATTGTTTATAAATATGAATAATCGGATGTTATGTAATATTTGTATTTAATGGTTGCTAAATTATCGCTCACATGGACAAAGTTCAGAGTACAAAGTTCAAATTTAAAAACAAAATAATTTGTTATTTTTAAAATGGAAAAAAGAATAGATTGCGGATCAAGTCCGCAATTACAAATGGTAAGTTAAGAATTTTTGGAAATGGCCAAAGACCTTCTTTTATCAAATTGTGGGTTTTGTCAGAAATCGGGAAGGCAGACTTTTGGTAGCACAAACTAAAAGCTTTTATAATGTACTTTGGAAAGGTATAAACCACATGGGTTAGCGGGTTTTCCTATTTTGCTGCGGTTTTTTGAAAGAATTGCATCCTTTAAATCGTTTAAGTTTTTGGTGTCGGAACCTATTTTTACAAGTTCCCCGGCTATTTTTCGGACCATTCTATATAAAAAACGGTCGCCTTTTACCAAAATTGCTATAAATTTTCCCCTTTTTAATACCTTTACTTGACGCAAATCAACTGTTTTATAGTCAAAAATGCTGTTGTAAGAGTCAAAAGCGGAATAATCTCTTTTAGCCTGCAAAAATTTGGCTGCTTTCTTCATTTTTGTAATATCAAGCGGGTTTGATATGTGCCAAGCCCTGTTTTGGTATATAGGAGAACGCATAGGACTATTATATATAAGGTACAGGTAAGTTTTGGCAATAGCGGATTTTCTTGCGTCAAACCGGTCTTCGGCATGCTTTGCTACTCTAACACTTATGTCTTTTGGTAGTAAAGAATTTAACCGTATACTAAGCTTTTTCGGGTCAATTTCAGGCGCTTTAAAGCTTATGACTTGTCCAAAAGCATGAACGCCCTTATCCGTTCTGCCCGCGCATGTTATGTTTACAGGGGTTTTAAAGATTTCGTTCAGGGCAGCTTCAATTTCTCCCTGAACGGTTCTTTGTCCGGGTTGTTTTCCCCAGCCGTTAAAATTTGAGCCGTCATATTCTGCTATGCATTTGTAATTCATAATTATATTATTATAGCAATTTTTGTGTTTAAAAATTTTCACACTAATTTCACAAATTTATATTGAAAAATAAATGTTTTTTCGCTATACTACAAACAGGAATTTATGATGAAAAGAAAAATGTCGGTTTTATTAACCGCAATTTTATTTTTAACGGGCACAATTATTGCGCCTGTTTATTGTTTTGCGTCGGAGTTTTTAGTTTCGGAAAAAATATATTCCGATTCAATCGTAAAATCTTTTTCAAAAAATATTATTTTTACGCCTTCACAAAAATTAGATTTCGGCGGATTTACTAAAAATATTGTAAGCAAAACAAACGAAAATATTGATTTTTCAAATAATTTAGCTTTGTTAAGCAGTAATGTCCAAAGAACTTCTTTTACTTCCGGAAGCCATCTTAAAGACCAAAGTTCCGCGTATAAAAACAATTTAGCACATTTTAGTATATCGGAACGGCTGCGAGGCTCTCCCCCTGGTCACGAATCTTCTATGATGTTTATGCTTTTTTTACTCTTATATATAGGTTTGTTAAGAGCTGTCTTTGTGTTTTCCAAAAAATCAAATACAAATATATTTTATATTATAAAACCTCTGTTTGCAAAGACAGAGGTTTTTCATTTGGGGATACTAAAATGAAAAGTAAAAATCTTACCCAAAAAATTATAGCATTGTTTACGGTTTTGTGTTTTACGCTTACTTTTGCGGGACAAAATTTGTCTTGGGCAGCGCAGGACAATGCTGCGATAAATGATTTTAAAAAGGTTTTTGACAATGCTCCCCAAATACCGGCCGAATACGGAAAAATTACTGCGGTAAACGATTTCGGAGGCAAAAGCGTTGTTGTAAATATTCAGGATTTACATTGCCATCCTCAGGCGCAAAAGCATATATCGCGTATAATTGAGATTTTAGATAAAAATTACAATGTAAAAAACATATTTGTTGAAGGCGCGTACGGCAAAATAGACACTTCCTGGCTTACAAGAATAGATAACAAAGAAATCAGAGACAGTGTTATTGAAGAGATGCTGGCACAGGGAAGGCTTACCGCTTCGGAATATTACGCAGTAAAGAATGATAAAAGCCATCTTCTTTTAGGTCTTGAACATGAAAAAGAACACAAAGAAAATATCGCAAGGCTCGGTACTATTTTAGAAAATCAGGAAAAATACAAAGCAGTCCTGAAAGAAGTTAAAAAGGACATAGATTATCTTGACGCTAAATACACAAACAGCAGAAACAAAAAATTTAACAGGCTTATTGAAAAATATAAAACCGGAAAAATAAATTCCGAGAAGTTTTATGCTGTTATAGGGAAATATGTACACAATATTGACGCAAATCCCGAAGAATACAGCAATGTCCTGCCTATTAATATGTTCCATTATCCAAACATTGAAAAATATACTATTTTGATGAAGCAAAATTCGAAACTTAACACAAAACAGGTATATTCGCAGATGCAGACAGTTTTAAGCTTTTTAAGAGAAAAACTCCCATATAATGCTTATAAGGCTTTCCTTGAAGAAACGGAAAATCTGTCAAATATGGACACTTTGGCAATTGCTCTTGCCGGGTTCTGTAATATGTACGGCATAAATTTGGAAAAGCACAGAGAACTTAACGCGTTTTTAAAAATGCAGGCTTTAGGCAGATCTCTCAATCCCGTGGAAATGCTTTATGAAGAAAAAGACTTAATAGAGAAATTGAGAATAGCCTTATCTTATGACCAAGCGGAAAGCGAGATAGCTTTTTTAAATGATTTTTACCAGGTTTTTGGCGATTATCTTGAAAATAAACTTTTGCCTGAAGATCTTGAATATTTCGTAAAAAGATTTGATAAATTCAGGGAGCTTTTCGCTAAATACGCCGTAACGGATACTCTTAAAAAAATAGAAAATGATTTCCCCGTTCTTAACGCGTATTATAAACTTAATGAGCACAGAAATACAATTTTTGTTGAAAATATACTTAAAAACAGCAAACACGCATATAACAAAGAAAATTTAAATAGCTACAGGTCTGATAAAGAATGCCTTAAAGAATCCGAAGACGTAATTATAGTTGTGTCAGGCGGATTTCACAGTAAAGGCTTGCAGGAAATTTTAGAAGACAAAAGAATAACAAATATTACCATTACCCCTACCATAACCGCGGAAACTAAAAAAGCCGACAATTTATATGAGAAAATTATAAAAGAGCAAAGCATATTTTTAAGGGAAGCTCTTGCTTTTACAATAGCTTCGCAGGCGGCAACAGCAGAGCAGTTTACAGCGATGGTAAACGCGGGCATAAAATTCCTTGAAAGCGCCGGATATTCGCAAATAACGATAGATTCGTTGTTTAAGGAACTAACTAACGCAATAGGTTCTGACGCCGTTAAAACGCCGGTTTTTGGTGAAAAAGAAACCTTAATAGAGTTTACAAACGGCAATTCCATAACAATACAAAACAATAACGGCAAATTGTCTGTTAAAGAAAGTTTTGACGAAACCGCTGTAAAACCCGAAATAAAATTAACAAACAAAGAAATTTTGTCTTTTACCGGAGATTTTATAACGTCTGCCATCTCTTTTCTTAAAGGCGACCTTGATATTGTTTACGGTCTCATTAAAAACTTTTTTCAGTTCGCTTATGACAAAGATTTTAATAATTTTTCCTTTTCCGAAGGCATAACTAATGAAATCGATTCTGAATTGAACGCATTCGCGAAAGGCGATTTTTCTCTTGACGGCGTAAATAAAGCTGTTCTTGCCAGAATGCCGGAAAGACTGCAAAATCTTATATTGGTCAGGGCAATACAAAATAATTCGATTCTTGTTTATGAAGACGGCGAGCCGGTACGGTTAGGCGGCAATTTTAAGGCGTTTAATAATACAGCATCTTCCGAAATATCAGGTACTTCAGCGAAAAAACTTACCGATGACGTTGAAGCTTTCCAAGATTCATTCAGAGAGGCTAACAAAGAATATAAGGTCTTACTTCAGGATTATATCGTTGCGGTTGAGCAAGGAAAGAAAACAGGTCATCAAAAAGGAACTTTGATAGATTTAAGAAAAACCGGAAAAGAAATTATACTTGTAGGAGACCTTCACGCCAGAGAAGACAATCTTGAAGAAATTTTAAGAAGCAATAACAATGAACAAAAAATTAAAGACGGAAAAGCCGTAATAGTTTTTCTCGGAGATATAATACACAGCGAAGAAGAAGATAAGCTTGATGAAATAGGCAGTTCTTTAAGCACAATGGAACGCATAATGCGTTTAAAGGTATCAAGCCCTGAAAACGTATATCTTCTTTTGGGAAACCATGACCTTATTGATACCGACGCAGGTAAAGGAATGGTCAATCAGGGTAAAATTTACAGAGAAAATATTGAATTTATGGGTCCTGAATATGCCGAATTATACAGAAAAGCGATATTCGGAAGTGGTTTGCTTGCCGTTGGCGACTCTTTCGCTGCAACGCACGCTGGACCTGTAAGAAAAGCAGATTTGGATAAAAATCCTGATATGTACTCTTTTTTAACAAAAGCGGCTGATATTGAAAAGTATAACGAAGATCAGGAAGAGAAAGGAATTATATTTCAGCTTATATGGAACAGGTGGAACAAGTTAGCCGACGCTTATAAAAACCGTCAATCACAAATCAATTTTGACGTTTTGAACGAGTCAAACAATGAGTATCGCCAGAAAGACGTAGACGCTTTTTTAGCGGCTCTTAAGGTTAAAAACGGTTCTCTTATTGTAGGACATACTCCTTCCAGATTAGAAGGCGATGAATGGTATGCTTCCATTGGAGACAATAATAATCATCACATCATATTTGCCGCGAGAGACAATGCCGGTTATTTAAGCATACCCGCGAACGGAACAAAAAAAGATTTCAAATTTGTAAATTCTAAAGAAAAGCCTAGCAAACAAAGCAGCAGATTCCGTACAGAAGAACTTAAAGACTTTCTATCCAGGCTTTCCGATACCGGTCAGGAAGGTAAGGCTTTAGAAAATAGTATTGTGGCGTTAATATACGATTTTACTCATAGCCAAAAAAAGTTTTATACGAATTTTGAACTTTCACCTCTTGATTATGGAGATTTAACCCCGCAAGAACTTGAAGCTTTTGAAAATTCTTCCCCCGCCGCAGTAATGCATTTTGCAAGCACCGTAAAAGAAATTAACCCTAGAATTGAAAAAGCGGCTGAAATACTGATAAACGAATTATGGTCGGAAGGCGCGGCTGTATCCGGAAATGAAGTTTTTGAGGCGATAAAAGCAAGAATAAAAAATGACGAGAAAACAACGATTTCTTTTGCGTGCAGCTCAAATTTTAACCGCAGCGCAGTAGCTGAAATAGTATTTAGAGATATGCTTCAAAGAAACGGAAATAAGAATATAACTATTTTATCAGCCGGTACTCTTTATGATGATAAGCAGGAAACTTTCACTGTTTTACCTGAAGAACACGAAAAAGTTTTAATGTCAGAATACGGCATTGATAAAAAGCTTATAAATTCTTTCAGGTCCGAACAATTTTCCGACAAACACGCTAACGCGGATTTTGTAATTGCGGCTGACGTTAAGCATAAAGAATATGTTTTAGAAAGATTTCCGCATTTAGCAGGAAAAGTTTTTTTATTCAATGAAATAGTACCTGATATTCAAGATTCGACAATAATACTGGATGTCCAGCACATTCCTTCCAAAGGTTTTGAAAATGAGGACAATCTTGCAGAAAGAATGCATAATTTCGCGTCTCATTTTTTTGATACGCCTTTAATTAAGTCTGATAGTAATTACACAGTAAACAATGAGTTTGAAAATGCTCTAGCCGGACATTTAAACGGCAATATTGTCAGATTAAACTTATCAGATTTGTTTAGGGATTCCGTAACAGATGCAGCAAAAAAAGAAATTATTGAAAAATCAACAGATTTTATTAAACGTTCTTTTTACAGCGGCGATATAATATCAGTCATTATTGATGAAAATGATACGACGGCAAGAGAATATACTTTTGAAGAATTGACTAAAAAATTGACTTCAGTAAGATATCTTATTAACGATATTTCAAATGATACATTATCGGATTTTTTTGGACGTGACTATTTGAGTTCCGCGACTTTTTCTTTTTATGAAATGCTGAAAAATGCCATTTCTCACGGGAATAATGCTTTCTTGGATAAGCCTTTATATATAAAATTTGATACGGATAATAAGGAATTAAAAGTAATTACGATAGAACAAAAACCGGATGACAGCAGAAAAGAAGCGGCTTCTTATGATTATGGCGGCTTATCCGGTATGGGTTTAGGAACAGGTATTATAGCCGGCGCAGGTTCTTATGAACTCAAAACACAAGTATCCGTTGCCGGTTCCGATTTTAAAATAAACGAAGCTTATTTAACTTTTAAATTTCCTTTAAAACCTCTTTTGAATCTTTCTCCTGCGCTAAAAAACATTATAAAATTGTTAAGCGGTTCTGAAGAATTAAACAGAAAAAATCCGGCTGATATTCTTCTTATTTGCGGCAATGATAATGTGGAAACGTTTAAAAAGGCTTTAGAGCTTTACAAAAACGATTCGGCAAAAAAGATCTTAATATCAGGCGGTTTTGGCAGGCTGACCATACCGGTACTAAAAAAAGCCGCTGAACTCGGGATTCCTGTAAAAATTTCAAACAGGCTTACAATCTCATCTTTAAAAGATTTTGAAGAAAAAATCGCGGTTTTAGATGAAAACGAGCAAAAAGAATTGTTTAGCCGGAACAATTTGAGCGAAGCAAAAATCATATCGATAATTTTGCTTCATTTGGCAAAGCAGGATGGAATTTTAATTGTGCCGACGGATCTTATTCTGGATGATACCGCTAGACATACCGGAGAAAATTTCACTAATGAAACGCTGCAAAATCTTGCAGATTCTTTAGGCAAATCAAAAACAGAACCCGTAAGGCTTGCGTATATACAGACTCCTTTACAGCAATTGCGTACCAAAGCAACTTTTAATGATGCTTTCAGAGATCAGATAAAAAATAATGAAATTAAAGGAATAAGCATCACTGTTGACCCTTATTATGAAACATTTGAATCAAATGACCAATTAATAAATTTGTCGGCCGGCGAACTTTTAAGGATTATAATTTATTCGTTAAACAACAATTCGCAAATAGATGGCAGCATTGCGATATTTAATGAAATCCCGCTTACCGTATGGTATGACATAGCCGTTTTAATGGAAGAATCTGATAATGTCATCGCGATTAAAAATAATTTAAAACAGCTTGTGGCAAATTATAAAAATAATGACGGCGAAATCATATTCCCCTCAAAAGAAAGCATAATAGACGCTCTGCAATCAAAAGCCTCAAAACAGCAATTTGAAAGAATAAAAGTTTTTGTTGAAGCAATATACGAAGACTCCGCGCTTGAGCTTCCGGGAACAAAATATGTCCGTAAAGCGGATGAAAGAGGTTATAAAGGGTTTAAAAGAGCGCTTTATATATCTGTCCATGAAGCATTTCAGGCTTTGCTTCCGAATTTTGTTAAGAGACATTATCCCGGAAATATAATTAAAGATTCGGCATATTATTCAAGAGTAAAAGGAAACATCGCTATTAAAACTGCCGCCATAGCGGGACTTGCTCTTGGTTTTGCCATACCTGTATCGCTTCCGTTAGCTGCGGCAATAGGTGTAGTCTTATCCTTTACATTCAATATTTTTACCCATTCGATTTATAATGTTTTAGCGGATAAAAAAGCGCCCGCTTCCCAGTCATATTACTATCCTTATTCGATTAATGATATGTTAACAAACAAAAATGCGCGCTTGGAAAATTCCGAACCTTTTTCATTTCGTAATTTTATAAAATCAAACACGTTTAAAATTATTGCTGTTATTTTGGTTTTACTTACTTTTGCGGGCATTTTTACATATCAGCAAATACATCTAAAAAATCTTGAAAGAGAATCTATACGTTTACAGGAAGAAATAGATAACTTCTATATCCCCCCTGATGCAAAATTTTTCGATAATTTATTTACCAGAACAATGTTGAGTACTTACCACGATATGCCTGAAGATGAAACTGCATTTCAAAAAGCAAAACAGGATTCTATTGCCGCTTCACTGGATGAAGAAAACGTCGCTTTGATTAAAGAAACTTACAAAAGGCTGAGAGATGCGGGAATAATTTTTGAGCGTAACTATACTGTTTTTCTTATAGCAGGGACAGATTCAAAAAACGCGTCTACGCTGCCGAGCTTAGAAGTTATGTTTATATCCGCAAAAATAATAGATTTTGAAAATTTTACCAGAGATGAAATTATTGCAGAACTGGCAGAAAGACTCGCTCATGAACTTGACCATATAGAAAGACGCGCAGAAAATCCTTTAATGTCTACATTTGAGCTTGAATACTACGGATGGGAAGCGGGAGCAAAAGCAAGAGAGGTTATTCTTGGCGCGGAAGATGAAACAGGCGCTGAAAGCCGGATTTTTTCGGAGGCGTTCGGAATGCTTGTAGAAAATTATGATTATATTCTGGACTATATAAAAGAACGCAGAGAAGAAACTAAAATAGAATATTTCAGCGAAAAACCCGATTTAAATTATTTATATACAGCTTTGGACAAAGACGAAGGTTTAATTCAAATAATTCTTTATGACAGAGATACCAGAGAGATGAAATATGTAGTTTCTTGTGTTATAGATATGAATAAAAAAGAATTTTATGATTTGAGCATTTATCTATATTCTGATTTATTGGACGCTATGAATTCAATTCTCCCCCAAAATCTGGAAACGGTAAACAAAATGGCGCAAGACGGCAAAGGAGCCGCCAAAATTTCAATAGCGGTTGCTTTCAAAGAATTTATTAAATCCGTATTTCATCCCGTAAAATTTATAAATATGCATCCAACTAGCGCAGGCAAAACCGGCGCGGCAATACTTGTAGCCGTGACTTACGCTTTTGCCATAGCGGGAGCTATTACAGCATTGTTTATCCCCGTAATTGCCATTGCATTTATACCTGCAGGACTTTTAGCCGGAGCTTTCTCGAATATCATCACGCATGTAATAATAGACTATCATTACATTAAATCTTCAGGGCTTATTGAAGCAGTTAAAGAGTTCGGCTCAGCCGTAACGCTTACGCAGGAAGGCTATGTAAATCTTCCCGTTTACGTTATTAATGAACGTCCTGAAAATTATAAAGAACTCGGCTTAAAAAATACCGGCGTAAGTCTTGAAGGAAATACTTTGTGGGCAGGTAAATCCAAAAGCGCGGTAGTTGTATATGCCGACGGAGTAAACCAGCAGGCAATAGTTCAGGAACTTGCTTCAAACAGGAAAATCAACAATATAATAAAGGAAAACGCTTCAAACGGCGCGAAAAAAGCGTTAAATAATATTTCAGTGGCGTTTATTGAAGTCGACCACTCATCGGCAGACAAGTCCGTAAGTTATTCCGAAAGCGGAAACATTAAGGTAAGCGCTGACCTTGTTAAGGAAGCGGCTCAAAGAGGAAATCTTACTGATTTGTCAGCGTCTTTAAGAAAAACGCAAAATGTTGACGGCTATACTTTGGCGCAGGGAATAATACACCATCTTGACGATATAGAAACCCTTGAAGATTTTAAAGAATATCTGCTTCAGCACCAGAAAGCCGGCAACGGCCAGATTATGATAAACGAATCGTTATATAATCAAATAAAAGGCAGCAATTTTTCAAGATTTTTAGCCGAAGCAAGAAAAGACGGCGTACAGGTATTTATTATGTCGGCAGACACGGACACTCAGGAACTGGCGCTTGCGGGTTTTGCCGGGTATGTTTCCCATGTTTCCGGCGAACTTTATAACTTTGCGTTAGGCTCCAAATCAAAAATTGATATAGGAAATTTTAATGACCTTGCTTCCCTTGAAGAAACAATGAAAAATTCCGGCGGTACTTTTGTAATAAATAACAGTTTGCTTAAAAATGCCTTAAATTCCGAAAGAAGTCCGATAGGTATAAACCAAATAGTTGAAATCCTTTCAAGCGTAAAAATATTGAAGATTTTCCACTCTAAACCTCTGACCGGAGAATTTGTTCTTAACGCGGCAAGAAATTTTGAAATGAAAGATATCCCCGCTCTTAACGCGGCAAACATAGAAGCCTTGAAAAACCTTATAAACAAAGATTTTTCAGTGGCGGATTTTAAAATGGCATTAGGCATAAAAGAAAACGCTGTTGATCCGGTTTCTGTTTATTTAATGAAAATTAAAACGCAGACCAGCGATAACGCAGCTATAACACAAGAATTTATGTCCGGCATTATAGAAAAGGCTTTGGCGGCTGATGTTTTAAGAAAAGCTTATAAGGAATACGGGCTTAAAGACAGAAATCAGGAAATTATACTGGGCAGGGCATTGTTTGATAAAGTTAAACACAATATTGCAGACGTTCAGCCTGATATTACGCCGGATTCGTTTAAGACCGTCAAAGAAGCCGATGAAAAGCTAAATGAAACTTTGGCGGGTCTTATGCCCAAAGCTTTTGAAAACAGGGACGCAAAGGCAATTAACGCGATTATAGAGCTTATTCCGGCAGTAGCGCAGGAAAGAAAAATGGCGGCGATAACTGACAACGTGAAACCTACAATGAATATACGCAGTTATCGAAACATATTGTCCGCAGCATAGTTTTTGCGTTGCCTTTTTCAAGTAACAGATAGAAAATTCTGTCATTCCGGGCTTGACCCGGAATCCATTGTTACTAAAAATAATATGTTTTTAGCAGCCAACATGGATACCGTTTTTCAACGGTATGACAACTAAGGCACGCATAGCTACCAGAGGTTTTAGACACAATTAAGAAACCGTTTGTCTGATAATAATCGGACAAGCGGTTTTATTTAACAATTGATCAAGTGAGTTACTTATTTAATTTAAAATCCAGCGTTTTTTGTTCCGCGCCGTTGACAATAAGCGTAATAGAATGGATTCCGGGGTAATGTTTTCGTGTGCTTACATCCGCGAAAGAATGTTTCTTTGTATAATGCTTCTTCTCGTTTGCTTTTAATGAAACTTCCGATATTTTAAAGATTTTCCTGTTTCTTTTTCCGTTGGATTTCACATAATCAATTCCATATTCCAATCTTACCTTTGCTTGTTTCTTTGCTGAAATCGTAAATGAAAAAGTAATATCGTCTCCAATAGATATAGATTTTTCCCCTAAAGCAAAGTCAGTGGCATTTATGGAAGCAGTATCATTTTGTCCGAAAATAGCCAGCGCGTCACTATTACCTTTTTTAAGCAGCGTTCTGCACCCATGCTTTACAATCCAATCAGTATCTTCATTTTTACCGTACCAGTCTTTTGCAATTTTTATAACTAAGTCAGGATGTGTTTTGGAAATATCGTTTAGATTGTTGGCAACGCTCTTTCTTACATGCACAGACGGGTCAGTTTTCAGCTGTTCCAGTATCGGCAGTATAGGAGCAGGGTCTTTCTTAAAACTGTTTAATGCCGGTGCCCACGGCAGCTGAGGTCGGCAGCCTTCGCAGGCAAGCCTTCTGACTAGTTCATTTTTATGATTAGACCAGGCATACATCT
>WRFE01000018.1 GCA_009778965.1 Candidatus Endomicrobium labiotermitis | reverse complement strand
TTCCTAAAATTTTTTTTTGTTTTTTTTTTTTTTTTTTTTTTTTTTTTCTGTGTCATTCCGGACTTGATCCGGAATCAATGTTACTCATTAAGACATAAGGAAGAGATTGCGGGTCTAGCCCGCAATGACGGTAATAGTAAAAATGAAAACCAAAATCATTTCCGAACCAAAATTTTCCGATAAATGTTTTACTACCGTAAAAGAACACGGCAATATGAAAGACGCGGCTGTCAGAGCCGCTTTTTTTAGTTTGGCGGGATTAGACCATAATAAACTTGTTTTGGCAAATCAGGTTCATGGCAATAATGTAAAAACTGTTGTTTCATCGGACGCGGGAAGTATTATTGACGATTGCGATGCCTTGGTAACGGAAGATAAAAAATTAAGTCTGGGTATTTTTACGGCAGACTGTATGCCGGTTTTTATAATATGCGAAAAAAGCGGCGTAAAAGCCGCGATACATGCCGGCTGGAGAGGACTAGCTTCGGGAATTATTGAAAAGACTATTTTAGTTATGCGTCAAAATTTTAATACGGAACCAGAAAATTTAAAAGCTTACATTGCGCCTCATATCCGCGAATGCTGTTATGAAGTTAATAATGAAATGTCGGATATTTTTAAAACACCGCTTGTAAACAACAGGCTTTGCCTGTCCGAAATAGCCGTAAACAAAATGAAAAAAACCGGCTTACGAAATATTTTCATAAGCCGTCATTGCACCTGCTGTCAAAATGATTTGTTTTTTTCCTACCGGAAAGATAAAACCCACGAAAGACAAATCAGCGTTATTTTTTAAGTTCTCCGATAATTTCCTGCGTAACTTCCTTTAATCCGTCCGGCGATGTAAAAGAAGCTGCATCCGAGGCGTCATCAAAAAGATTATCGTCTTTTATAACTGAAAACTCATCTTTTTGCGTGTCTGAAGTTTTCGGGGATTCTGAAACTCCGAAGATATTTGCGAATAAAAGAAAAAATACCAGTACCGATAGAATTACAATCCCTGAAAGTAATATTAAAGTTTTTTTAGATGCCATAAAATCTCCTATTTGTCATTGCGGATCTCATCATATATCACAGATTACGGATCAAGTCCGCAATGACTGACGTTTACAAAAGTTCCACATATCGCCGTACAAACGCTTTTTTAACAAAGGTCGTAAGCGTCATATACGCGATTATAGTAAGAATAAGCCACGGGAAATATTCAAAAGGCAGTTTTGCCATATTCAATACTTCTCCCGCTTTGGTGTAAGGCAAAATTGTTCCGAAAGCTATTCCGCATGTTGTAAGAGTTGTCAGCTGCCATGAGGCGCGGCTTTGTATAAACGGAATCTTCGGCGTACGTATCATATGTATAACCAAAGTCTGCGACCACAGCGATTCTATAAACCATCCGGTGTGAAACAGCGCTATAAATATAAGCTGTTGCTCCTGACCCAGTGAATGATAGCTGCCGCCCAAAACAGCAGGGCATATCAAATGGAACATCAAAAGGTATGTTGTTATGTCGAATACAGAGCTTGTGGGTCCGATCCATAGCATAAATTTTCCTATTGACGATGTCTTCCAGTCTTTAGGAGTTTTTAAGAATTCATTGTCGACATTATCCCACGGTATAGTTACGCAGGAGATATCATATATGAGATTTAATACCAAAATCTGAATCGGCAGCATAGGAAGAAAAGGCAAAAACGCGCTTGCAACAAGCACGGAAAACATATTGCCGAAATTGGAGCTTGCCGTCATTTTGATATATTTTATTGTGTTTCCGTAAGTTTTTCTGCCTTCGATAACGCCGTTTTCTAAAACCATTAAATCTTTTTCAAGAAGTATTATGTCGGCGGATTCTTTTGCTATGTCGACCGCCGTATCAACAGATATTGCGACGTCCGCCGCTTTCATCGCCGCCGCGTCATTTATTCCGTCGCCCATAAAACCCACTGTATGCCCGTTTTTACGTAAAACGGTTATTATTCTGGATTTTTGCTGCGGAGATAATTTTGCGAAAACGTTTGTGTTTTTTACCGCTTCGGAAAGGTCGGTATCCGACATTATTTCAACATCGGTTCCTAAAAGCAGATTGTCTATTTCTATTCCTACTTTTTTACATACAAAGCGCGTTACCGCATCATTGTCGCCGGTAAGAATTTTAACTTTGATTCCGTAATCATGAAGCGCTTTGATTGCCTCTTCCGCGTCATCTTTAGGAGGGTCAAGAAATGTAAGGAAACCGATGAAAGTCATATCCGACTCATCTGTCACTGAAAATGTCCCGCCGGCGGAAACTCCGGTTTTATTCGCCAAACCAAGAACTCTCATTCCGTCTTCATTATATATTTTTGCCGTGGCAAGAAATTCTTTTTTCAATTCTTCCGTAAGCTCTACTATTTGCCCTTTGAATTCCGCTTTAGTGCAAATCCCAAGCATTTCTTCAATCGCGCCTTTTGTGATAATCTGGGCGTTTGTGTTTTTGTCTCCGACAACAACGCTCATTCTGCGTCTGTTAAAATCAAAAGGAATTTCATCAACTTTATGGTAATCTTCTTTCAAAGAAGTTATATTATCATCGATTTCGTGATTTATAATAGCTATATCCATCAAATTTTTAAGACCGGTTTGGTAATAGCTGTTTAAAAAGGCGAGCTGCAGAATTTTTGCGTCTTTTTCGCCTTCCGTATTTAGGTAGTATTCCAAAAAGACTCTGTCTTGTGTTATGGTTCCGGTTTTATCGGTACATAAAATATCTATAGCGCCAAGATTTTGTATGGCGTTAAGGCTTTTAACAATGACTTTTTTCTTGGACATCGAAACCGCGCCTTTGGCGAGATTTGTAGAAACTATCATTGGAAGCATTTCGGGAGTAAGTCCTATGGCTACGGAAATGGCGAAAAGCAGCGATTGTATCCAATCGCCTTTTGTGAAACCGTTAATCAAAAGGACGACAGGCACCATAATCATCATGAATCTTATAAGCAGCCACGAAACCGAATTTACGCCTTTTTCAAAACTTGTTTCAACTTTTTTCTTTACTATTTGCTTGGACATTGAGCCGAATAAAGTATTGTCGCCAATGTTTACTACAATACCTATGCCCGAACCGCTGACAACGTTGCTGCCCATAAAAACAAGATTTTTAAATTCAAACGGACTGTGGTTAGCAGTGTCTTCTGCTTTTATTTCATCGGAAAATTTTTCTACAGGTTCGCTTTCGCCGGTAAGAGAAGACTGGCTGACAAACAAATCTTTAGAATGAATCATTCTCATATCCGCGGGCGCCATGTCTCCGGCGGCAAGATGGACTATATCGCCTATCACAAGTTCGCGTATGGGAATTTCAATTTTGCCGGTTTCTCTTCTTTGCACGCTTATAGTAGTACGTACCATTTCACTGAGTTTTGCCGCGGCTTTGCCCGAACGGGTTTCTTGTATGAAACGCATAAGTCCGCTTATTGTTACCATTACGGTAATAATAATTACCGCGCCGTAACTTTTTTCATCTCCTGGGACTATTACGACGTCTGTTATGTAAGATATTATGGCGAGAGCGAATAAAACTATAGTAAAAGGATTTACAAAAGCGTCAAAAAGCCGTTTAAACAGAGTGTCTTCGTTTTTGTGGGAAACTTCATTTTTGCCGTACTCGTCGCGCATAATTTCGACGTTTTCTTCGTCGAAGCCCAAAAGATCATTATCGTATTCGGAAAGCAATGCTTTTTTGGGAAGCGTTGCCGCTCTCTTTAAAGTTTCTTTATTCTGCGCGGTTTCATATATAAGGAAAGAAAAGTTTTTTAAAGGTTTTTTGGATATGACAGGCATAAGTTACCTCTTTTTTGTAGCGCTGTAAGCGGAGAAAGCTTCCGGTTTGCAGGTTACTCGTTATTAACGGTTCGTTCTGCCGCAACTGCGGCTTTGTCTTTTTCTTTTTTATCGTCTCTTTCTTTTTTCAGGAAAGTTATGTAATCAGGAAAGGGAACAATCCTTTTAGTTTTGCCTATATAAACGAAGGAGCTTAAATCGTCTTTGAATTTAATTTTTATCATATTTTCGGGATTTGACGGATCAAAAATCCACACTGAACCTATAATGTTTTTAAATTTTTCTTCATCTTGAGCTTCTTCTTCCGGTTTTTTATCTGCGGGTTGCTCATTGGCTTCGGCTTTTTGCTGTTCGATTTTTTCGTTTTCAATAAATGCTCCGTATATTTTCAGTTGGTCTTTTATAACGGTTTCGGCTTCTTTTGGAGTAGGTGTTATATCAGGAAATTTTATGTGCAAAACGTCAGCCATAGTATCTTCTTTTTGCTGGAAATCAATTATATAATCGGTCCCTTCGGCAAAATTTCTAAAAGATAAAGCAGCCTGGGTGAAAACAAGAGCTAAAATGATTGTTAAAAGTATTTTTTTCATTGTTGAAATATTATACAATTATATGCGCGGAAAGCAAACATCAAAAAAATAAAACCAACCGGGGAAAATATGGGCAGAATAGAAGGACCTAATTTTGTAAAACTCTTTTGCGGAATTATAACTTCAGGACAGGATTATACCGACAAAGCGCTTGCGGAACTTGAAAATAAGTTCGGCAGTATAGACTTTACAAGCAAAATGGTTTCTTTTGATAATTTCAGTGATTATTATAATCCTGAAATGGGCAACGGATTAACGCGTTTTTGGGTAAGTTTTGAAAAGCTTATTTCAGCGGCTGATATTGCTCCGGTAAAAATCTGGGCAAATTCAGTTGAAGACTCTTTATCGGACGGCAGAAAAAGAAAAATAAATATAGATCCCGGATATATAACCCCGGCAAACATTATTTTGGCTACAACAAAAGATTTCAGCCACAGAATTTATATTAAAGACGGCATTTACGGCGAAGTTACCACAATATACCAGAAAAACGGATTTGTAAAACTTCCGTGGTCATACCCTGATTATATGTCCGAAACCGCAGCGGATTTTTTGCTGCAGGCAAGGTCAAAACTGTTAATACAATTAAAAGAAATTAAAACGGAGAAGAAATGAAACTATTTTTTATTACATCGCTGACAATTTATTTGTCGGGATATTTGTATGTCGCGTGGAGAATAACTTCAGGATTAAATATGTACGGCTACAGGGCTTCCGCTGTGTATATTGTATTTATAGCGCTTTTTGCTTTAAGCATTCTTGCTTTTATCGGTTCACGCGCGGCAATGCCGTTGGTTTCAATTATAGTGCCTATAGGCTATACCGCGATGGGAATTTGGGGGATTTTTCTTACCGTTTTTCTTTTAAACGATTTGGCAAATGCGGTTAATCTTTTTTTTCATATTAAAAATTTTAGATTAAATTCCACATATATTGCTTTGTCTTTAGCCGTTATAATGTGTGCGTGGTCTTTGATAAACGCCGCTTTTATTTTTAGGATTAAAAACGTAACAATAGATGTTCCGAATCTGCCGGTTCCGGAATTAAGGATAGTTTTATTCTCAGATGTACATATTAATATGGCTACATCGCCCAGAACAATTAAAGGAATATTTGATAAAGCAGTAAATCTAAATCCCGATTTAATTTTTTTCTTAGGCGATATTGTTGATAAAGATTTAGACAAAAATAACAAGTTTGAAAGATACGGTTTTGAAAAATTGCGCGCCACGCACGGCGTTTTTGCCGTAGCGGGCAATCATGAGTATTACGCCGGCATGGATTCTTTTCTTGCGGCATTTGAGAAACTGGGTTTTAGGGTTTTGCAAAGTGAAAATGTAGTAATAGAAAATCTTGTTAATATTGCGGGTATTAATGATATTGATTTTAAAAATAAGCAGGTGATGACAGAAATTTTTGCCGCAGCGGATAAGAATTATCCAGTGCTGTTTTTAAGTCACAGACCTGAAAGTTTTGATATGGCTGCGGCAGAAGCGGCGGCAAACGGTTTAAGTTTAGTTCAGTTTTCAGGACATACTCACGCGGGCCAAGTCCCTCCTATAGATATTGCAAGACAGTTTTTTATGAGATATAATTACGGCATTTATAAAATTGGAGAAAAAGCGGTAATGTATATTACTTCCGGAACTCGTCCTTGGGGTCCTCCCATGCGTCTTGTAATTCCGAGCGAAATCCCGGTCATAACTCTGAAAGGAATTGAAACCCAATAATTTTATTTGTTAAATAAATTGATGTTTTTTGGCGGAAGTTAATAACTTCCATTATTTGTTGTTGCCAAAAACATAAAAAAAGAGGAAAGAAGTATGAAAAAGTTGTTTTTGTTATTGTTTGCCGTAATGTTTGTTTTTGCAGTTAAATCTTATGCTCAGGAAGAAGTTTTTAATTTCAACGATTTGAAAATATTGTTTAACAGCGCGGGCAATCATCCGGATGTATTACTTTTAAACAACATATATTCAACCCAAAGGCTTGGCAGCGCAACAGGTTTAAATATACATATGAATGGAAACTATATTTTATCTATTTCATCCGGAAATATACCGGGTGAAGGCGGCGCTTTTGATATTACCAATTCAAATCTTTTTTTTAATGTTAATAATCTTTTTTTTAATGATAATTTTGTAACTTATAATATTATCGGAGAAGGGCGCGGCGGCGCGATAAGCGTTGCAAATTCTACTCTTAGTTTCAATACCGGTAATGATATTTTATTCAATCGTAATTATTCTTATGATTTTGGCGGCGCAATTTATGCCAATAATAATACTGATATCTCTTTTGCCGCTGGTCGCTACATCGCTTTTAACTATAATCACACCGCTACTAATGGCGGCGCGATAAGAGCCGAAGATTATACTTATATGTCTTTTGCCGCCAATAATATTTCTTTTAATTATAATCATGTCGGCGGTTACGGCGGCGCAATTTCTCAAGATTCTTCTTCTATGTCTTTTGTTGCCGGAAATGATATATCTTTCTTAGGTAATTATTCCGATTCTTACGGAGGAGGAGGCGCTGTTTATACAACCGCTTCGACTATGACTCTCATTGCCGGAAATAATATTTATTTCAATAATAATTATAGCGTTTATGCACCGGGCGGCGCTATTCGCGCAATTGCTTCTTCTATGTCCTTAACCGCTTCTAATATAGTTTTCGAAAATAACAGAGCAATAGGAAATGACAGCGCTTTTTGCGGAGCATTGTTTACCAGCGCTTCTTCCATATCTTTTTTTTCCGATAATATTTATTTTAACAATAATTATTCCGAATCTAATATTATGCCCGGCGGCGCGATATATGCCGCCAATTCTATTGTTTCTTTTACTGCTAAAAATATTATTTTTGAAAATAATATATCTGCAGAGACCGGAGGGGCAATCGCTTTAACCATAAACAGCGTTATAAATTTTAATGCAGGCATATCCGGTATGAACGTCACGTTTAAGGATAATCGTGACAACCTGGGATTAAACGATATTTACTTTGAAGATAATTCGTCGGTAAATTTTAATGCTGATTACTCATCTATAATTTTATTAAATGGTTTTCTTGCAAGCGGAGGCGTCGGTATAATAAATAAAAACGGTCCCGAAAGTCTGATATTCGGCGCTAATACCGTGCTGGATGTTTCACAATTTAATATAAACGATGGCAATATAAAATTTTTGGATAATGCGACATTTAAAGGACCAAGTATGTTGTTGACACTCGGCAATACTCTGGATTTGCAAAATGACAGCGTAAACACAATAATAGTAAATAATTTTGAAAGTATAACAGAAACAAAAATTGATATATTTGCTAACGGCGACTGTGATCAAATAATAGCGGGTAATGCGACAGTAGGCGGAAATTTAGACATAAAAGCAAGCATAGGAAGGTACAATGACAAAGAATTTGAAATAATTCTTTCAACTTTGTCTCTAGTGCAAGGCGTATTTATAAGTACAACAAGTAATTCGGCATTATTAGAATTTAGCTTTAATAATTATGGAAGTTCAAATGCCGTAATATTAACAGTCAATGGAACTCTTACAACGGATTTTTTAAATAGAAACTATCTGCATCCGCTTACCCGCAACCAAAAAGAAACAGCAAGAACATTTGATATTTTGTCGGGAGTTGATACAATAAGCGATGAGCTGGCAGGAATAATAACCGACGCATATTACCAGAATGAAAATACTCAAAGAGCAATATTGAGCCAAATATCCGGTTATTTTTTAAGCAATGTAATAAGAAATGCCGCTGCAGACAGTCCTAATAACGAAATATATGACAAAATAAGAAATCATGCCAGAGAAGACATTACAAACAGCGGAATATGGGCGCAGATCAAAGGCGGAGAAGAAAAGTTTAAAAAGGATGAAAACTCATTAGAGGATTATAAAGACAGCTCTTTTGGAATAATGGCGGGATTTGATAAATATATAGATGATAACGGATTAATGTGGGGAGTATATGGAAGGTTTGTTAAAGATGATATAAAACAGGGCGGTAATAAAGCAGACGGTTTCAAAAAAGGATTGGGAGTATACGGAGGCTATATAGAAGAAGAATGGGAATTGAAAGGAATGTTTTTGGGAAGTTTTGATAATTTTGACACGCAAAGATATATTCCTTTTTATAACAGAACTGCAAAAGCGGAAATAAAAGCGTTTACGATAAATACGGATATAGAGGGAGCGTTAAAGTTAAGAATAGATGACGATGTAATAGTTAAGCCGTATTTGGGTATGGAATTGCAAAATGTAAATTATCAAGGATTCAAAGAAACCGGAGCAGGAGCGCTTAATCTTGATGTGAAAAACGGCAATTATTTAAGAAGTGCCGCAAGATTAGGGGCGGGAGTAGAATACGACAAAACAGAATGGAGCGTGTATGCAAAGGCCGAAGGGAAATATATACTTACGGGAACAAAGCCTGAGATACAGAGCGTGTTTGAAAACACGAATGTAAATTTTATGAGCGTAGGTTCAAAAGAGGGAAGCATTGAATTTGGATTAGGCTTAGGCGGAGAAATATTTATAACCGAAAACTGTAAATTGTTTGTAAACGCAAATTTTTACACGGCCAAAAGGTATGAAAACATATACGGAAATATCGGAGTAAGATACTTAATAGGCCGCGGTGATTCTGAAATTAATGAAGAAGCTGTGCAACAAACAAAATTTGTTCAAGAGAAAACCGACAGGGAAGTAAGATGGCAGGATATATTGAGACAACAGGAAGAACAAGAGAGATTAATCGCTGAAATCACGAAAAAATCTAAAGGCTCTGAATTTGTAGTATTAGCGGAAGCAGAAGATACGAAGCTGATAGAAGAAGCGAAAGCGAGAAGAGAAAGACCGATGATAAAGGCGTTTAGCCTGAATGCCGCATCGTTTGACGTTAACAGTTCTAGGTTGACGGAAACAGCAAAGAAAACCATAAGATTAAATGCCGAAAAAATAAAAAAATATGAATTTAGCAGAATAACAATAGAAGGACATACAGATTCTTCCGGAAAAAATGAAATAAATAAATCGTTATCCTGGGCAAGGGCGCAAATCGTGTATGAAGAGTTTGTGAAAAACGGAATCTCTGCTGATAAAATTAAATATGTAGGGCTTGGTTCATCAATGCCAATAGCTACGAATTCTACAGTAAAAGGCAAATTGCAGAATAGAAGAACGGAAGTCTTTGTTGAATAAGACAGAAAACAGAAGGAATTTTTAAGATAAAAGTCTTAATAATTTTTCTATGTCTGATTTGTCGTGTCCTGCGGTCAGTGAAATTCTGATTCTTGCCTGCCCTTCGGGAACAGTAGGCGGTTTTATTGCCGGAGCAAAAATAAAATTTTTAAATAAGTGTTTTGAAAGTTTTTCGGTTTGCTCTATGCTGCCCGTTATCACGGGAAGGATTTGAGATTCGGAGTTTGACGTATCAAACCCTAAACCGTTTAGTTTATTCTTCAAAAATCTTGCATTGTTTAAAAGAAAGACTCTTTTATCATCTGATTTTTTTATAATTTCCAAAGATTTTAAAGCCGCTCCGGCTATTGCCGGTGAAATCGCGGTAGTATATATAAACGCTCTGCTTTTGTTGATTAAATAATCAATAAGTTTTTGGCTCCCGCAAACAAAGCCTCCTTGCAAAGCAAACGCTTTTGAAAGAGTGCCTGTAATTATATCCGTTTGGTTTTCAATACCAAAATGTGAAACAAGTCCTCTTCCTTCTTTTCCGAATACTCCGGAACAATGCGCTTCGTCAACCATGCTTACGGCATCATACTTTTTACAAAGCCGCGTGAAATCTTTTAAAGGGGCAAGGTCTCCGTCCATGGAAAAAACCGATTCGGTTATTGCAAGTTTCAGTTTATATTCTAGAGTTCTCTTTAATACGGATTCTAATGAATCCATATCGCAATGATCGTATACGAATATACGCGCGCCGGAAAGTTTTGCTCCGTCCCAAAGAGACGCATGGTTAAGTTTGTCCATAATTATACAGGCATTGTCGGTTTTTGACGCCAACGTGCTTACCACGCCAACATTTGCCTGATATCCGCTCGGGAATACAAGAGCAGCTTGTTTGTTTTTAAAAGCGGCGAGTTCTGTTTCTAATTGTTCATGAACCGAAAGGTTCCCGCCGACTAACCGCGATGACGCTCCTGCCATACCGTATTTCTTTATAGAATCGCGGGCAGCGGCATTTATTTCTTTGTTATCGGCTAAATCCAGATAATTGTTGGAAGAAAAATTTATATATTCTTTGTTGTCTATAGTAGTTTTTGCAGCGGGAATAGATGAGATAAGGCGGAGTTTTCTTAACAGTCCTGCCTTTTGTATGTCTGATAATTTTTGTGACAGATTTTCATCAAGCATAAAATAATTCCTTACAAATGAAAAGACCCTGTTGATTACTCAACAGGGTCTTTATGTTGTTTGGTTAGAGTTAGATCTTTTTTATGTTTGCTGCTTTAGGACCTTTGTCTGAATTAACAACTTCAAATTCAACGCTGTCGCCTTCTGCTAACGATTTGAAACCATCCGACTGAATAGCCGAATAATGTGCAAATACATCACCTGAACCGTCATCATTGGAAATGAATCCATAACCTTTCTGGTCGTTAAACCACTTCACTTTGCCTTGTGCCATTTGCTGCAACTCCTTGTTTTTACATCTGCTTTTGCAGATACTAATTTCCGTCCACCTTGTGAACGCTTGATAATTGTAGTAAAATAATTGAACAAATGTCAAGTACATTGCTCTTCTTTGTTTTATTTATTTAAAGCGCCGAGCGCATTCATTAGAAATTTTTAAAACAATTTGCGGAACTTGCGGCATAAAAAATTATAAGGTTGCCGCTTCGGACAGTCCTCAATAGTAATTTTAAAAATTTCTAATTCATAAGATGCGCTAATGCGTTTTGAAATAAATAAAACCGGATATTTAACAGCAAAGGCTAAAAGGCGGGGAATTTATGAAAGAGAAAATAGCGAAACTTTATGAAAAATATAAAACAGACGCTTTTGTGTTTGCAAATAAAACAGAAACTTTTTATTTGTCCGGCGCGCAGTTTGACGGATTTTGGATTTTGGCTGTAAAAGATGAAATATTTGTTTTATGTTCCAAAATGATTGAAAACCAGGTAAAAGAGTATTTTGGCAAAAAAGGCATACATATATATATAGGTATGCCTTTTGAAAAAAGCGTATACAAAATATTAAAAGATAAAAATATAAAAAACGTAACAGCAGACGCTTCATATATGACTGCAGAAGATTTCTTTGATTTAAGCGATAACTTAAAAAAGTTAAATATAAAGCTTTTTCGTAAAAACGGAATTTTAAACGATTTAAGAATCGTAAAAACAGATCAGGAAGCAGAATATATTAAAGAGTCCTGCAGAATTGTTTCAAAAATCTGCAATATAATCAAAAAAGAACTAAAACCCGGAATTACCGAAATCGATGTTCATTACAGAATAATGGAATTGTTTGCTTTAAATAATGTTAAGGAAAGTTTTACGCCTATAGTAGCTTCCGGAAGCAACAGCGCAAACCCGCATCACGCGAGCTCAAACCGCAAAATAGCGAAAAACGATATAGTGATGATAGACCTCGGCTGCGTGTATAAAGGGTACTGTTCCGATTTGACACGCACATATTATTTAGGTAAAATTAACCATAAATTCGCTGAGATTTTTGAAATCGTCAAAAAATCGCAAGACTCGGTTATAAAAAATATAAAAGCAGGACTGCCTTTTTCATGGGCTGATAAAACGGCAAGAAATATAATAAGTTCGTACGGATATAAAGACAAATTCATTCATACCACGGGACATGGGATTGGTATAGAAATTCACGAAATACCTTCGCTTTCATCAAATGCCGAAGGTGTTTTTTTGCAAAATACGGCTATTACGGTTGAGCCGGGTATATATTTGGAAGGCAAATTCGGCGTAAGAATAGAAGATACTGTAATAGTAACAGAAAACGGCTGCGAAGTTTTAACTTCCGCCTCATATTAAAACGGAGATTTAACAATGGTTTCAACATCGGATTTCAGAAACGGACTTAATATTTTGGTTGACGGAGAGCCTTACCAGATTACATGGTTTCAAAACCATAAACCCGGAAAGGGCGGAGCGGTAATGCGCGTAAAACTCAGACATCTTAAAAAAGGCGGCTCAATAGAGCGCACTTTTAAATCCGGCGAAAAGTTTGAAGCGTTAAGCGTTTCAAGACAAAAAAAGCAGTTCTTGTATAAAGAAGGCGAAAATTTTAACTTTATGGATATGAACACTTATGAGCAGATAAGCGTTGAGCCCGGACTTTTGGGTGAAATGTCTAATTATCTTAAAGAAAATCTTGAAGTGGAAGCGGTATATCTTGAAAGTGAACTTATAGGTATAGATCTTCCGTTAATTATAGAGATGACCATTGCAGAAGCTGAGCCGGGAATAAAAGGCGATTCGGTTTCCAATATGACAAAAATGGCAAAACTTGAAACAGGCGCGGATATAAGAGTGCCTCTTTTTATAAAAGAGGGTGACAGAATAAAAGTGGATACGAGAACAGGCGAGTACGTAGAAAGAGTTTCATAATTAAAGAAATTAAGAGCAGAGAGTAAGGAGTTTTATGAATCCACAAGAAATTAAAGAATTTTTAAAATCCATAAAGGATACCGATATTGAAGAGCTTCAGTACGAAAGCAACGGTGATTCTTTTTATTTTAAAAAGAACGAAGTAGAAGCATATGTACCGGAAGTCAAACAGGCAGCTGCAGTTAAAGAAATCCCTGTCGAAGTTAAATCAACTCTTGTCTCGATAAAATCGACGATGGTCGGTACTTTTTCAAGCGCTCCCAGCAATGACAGACCTCCTTTTGTAAGAGAAGGCATGGATATTGAAGTGGGGCAGAAAGTCGGTCATATCGAAGCGATGAAAATCATTAAAGACGTGATTTCAAGAGTTAAAGGTAAAGTAGTAAAAGTCAAGGTTTCGAACGGCGAATTCGTTGAATACGGACAGGAATTATTTTCGGTTGATACAAGTAAATAAGAATAAGGCTTGAAGCGGATTTTAAACTTATTCAGGGAGTTAAAACGTGTTTAAAAAAGTCTTAATTGCAAACAGAGGCGAAATCGCCTGCAGAATAATAAGAGCGTGCAGAGAATTAGGCGTAAAAACAGTTGCTATTCATTCCGAAGCCGATAAAGAAAGCATGCATGTTAAAATTGCCGACCAAGCAGTATGCGTGGGACCGGCAAGCGCGTCGGAAAGTTATCTTAATATTCCGAGCATAATTGCTGCAGCCGAAATTACAGGAGCGGACGCTATTCATCCGGGCTACGGTTTTCTTGCCGAAAATACATATTTTGCCGAAGTCTGCGAAGCGTGCAAAATTCATTTTATAGGTCCTAAAAAAGAATCAATTGAAAGAATGGGTGACAAAATCGCCGCGATCGAACTTATGAAAAAATCCGGCGTTCCGGTTGTTCCCGGTTCCGGCGGTCCGGTAGACGCCGAAGATCCGAAAATTTTTGCTTTGGCAAAAAAAATAGGATATCCAGTGATAATAAAAGCTACTGCGGGCGGCGGCGGAAAAGGTATGAGAATAGTTGTTTCCGAAGAAACCCTTAAAAACGCGATTATTATGGCTCAGACGGAAGCGAAAGCGTCGTTTGGAAACCCAGACGTTTATATGGAAAAATATATTGAAGAACCGCGCCACATAGAATTTCAGATAATGGCGGACAAATTCGGTAAAGTCGCGTATTTGCCGGAAAGAGACTGTTCAATACAAAGAAGACATCAAAAACTCGTCGAGGAAAGTCCTTCGCCGTTTCTCACCGAATCATTAAGAAAAAAGATGGGGAAAGCCGCTGCCAACGCGGCAGCCGCGGTTGATTATGTTACCGTGGGAACCGTGGAATTTCTTGTAGATAAAAACAGTAATTTTTATTTTATGGAAATGAATACAAGAATTCAGGTTGAACATCCCGTAACGGAAATGGTGACGGGAATTGATCTTGTAAAAGAACAGATAAAACTTGCTTCCGGTGAAAAACTTTCTATAAAATCAGATCAGGTCAAAATACTGGGACATTCCATAGAGTGCAGAATTAACGCCGAAGATCCTGATAAGGATTTTATTCCTTCTCCGGGAAAAATAGGGAATTTATATCTTCCCGGCGGTCCCGGAATAAGAATTGATTCGCATGTTTACTCGGGCTATACAATACCTCCTTTTTATGACAGTCTTATAGCAAAACTTATATCTTTCGGCGACGACAGAGACGAAGCAATTGCCAGAATGGCGAGAGCGTTAAAAGAAGTTGAAATTGAAGGTATAAAAAACACTTCGACTCTTCACAGTAAAATTATGGCAAACGAACATTTCCGCAAAGGAAGCGTGGCTACGGATTTCTTGCCTAAATACGTTTTCGGCAGGTAATTAACAAATTATAAATTACTGCAAATAATAAGCAAAAAAGCCTCCTGAAATCAGGAGGCTTTTTTATTGATTTTTCAATGAAAAATTAATATAATTGCAATTAAAATAAAAGAGCGAAAATTTTTAAGTAAAAAATTAAAAATAAAAAAGTTTTTCACTGCGGTCATTAAGATTGATTTGTGAATGTTTTTTTATTGTTGTGTTTTTGTAGTAAATGAATTTTTGTCGTCTGAGAATTGCAGATAATACAAATGTTGTGAATGTTTTTATTATTTTATTTTTCATGAAAATTTTTTAAAAATTAATTATAACGGGGAAAAAATGATCAAACAAAAATTTCGGTTTTTAGTTCTTGTCTTTTGTTTTTTGTTCCAATCTATATTTATAGCCTCTAAACTTTCAGCCGCAATCCAAGATGTGACATTCTCAGATTTTGATGAAACAGTTTTTCAAAGCAGCATCACCAATGTGTTCAATTCCGGAGACACAATACGTTTCGAACCCGGAACCTACATTTTTACTTCAACTCTTACAATCCCTGCCGATAAATCTTTTGTTTTTATGGCAGTTTCGACGAATACTGTTACTTTGACAGGTCAGGATTCAAGTATTGAAGTTTTCGGACCTATGCAGATAAGTTTTCAAAACCTCACTCTCTCAAACTTCAACACGGCAATAATTTCCACGTCCGGCGTGCTTGATCTTACAGGTTCTTCAAATGTAATATTTGACTCTAACAATAGCTCAGATTCAGGCGGAGCTGTGTATTCTTCCGACGGTATAAATATGGGATCTGTTTCATCTATAACATTCTCAAATAATACCGCTGCATTAAACGGCGGTGCGGCAGCATCCGGCGGAAATATTAATTTTTCAAATTCAAATAATTTAAATTTTACCGGCAATGAAGCGATAATGGGTTCAGGCGGAGCCGTTGCGGCAAGCGGAACCGTTAATTTTTCAGGCGTGAATAATTTAAACTTTTCAGGAAATACCGCCGCGATTGCCGGCGGCGCGGTTTTTGGAATTGTAAATTTTACCGGCACCGGTAATACTTCATTTTCCGGAAACACCGCGACAGGCGGTTCGGGCGGAGCGATATATGCTCTTGCCGGTTCAATATTTAATTTTCAAAGCGTAAGTTTTTCAAGCAATACTGCAGGCATATCGGGCGGAGCAATTTATTTTGCGGGAAATACTGTTTTCGCAAATTCACAAGCGGTAAATTTTAATTACAATACCGCGAGACAAGGCGGAGCAATTTTTGCGAGCGGAAATCTTACTTTTGAAAACCAAACATTGTTTCGTAACAATGAAGCGTCGTCTCACGGCGGAGCAATATACGCGGTCGGGAATTTGATTTTTACCGGAACTTCCAATACAGAGTTTTCCAGCAATACTTCCCGGACAGGTTCGGGCGGAGCGATATATGCCGAGGGCAGCGTAAGCTTTGCCGCAGGCAGCAATGTAAGTTTTGTAAATAATTCCGCAACAAACGGTTCCGGAGGCGGTATATATTCCGTCGGAAATATAACTTTCGCGGCAGTTACTCTGACGGGAAACAGAGCCGGAAGCGGCGGAGCTGTGTACTCGACAAACACAGTGAAATTTACCAATACTGTTACGGCTTCCGGAAATATTGCGACAACGGGTCACGGCGGAGCTGTTTACGGCATAGTAGATTTCTCGGAAGCGACATCAGTCAGTTTTACGAGCAATACTGCTAACAGCGGTTTCGGCGGAGCCGTTTACGCGCTTGCGGGTTCTGCTCTGACGTTTGCTTCAAACGTTACATTTTTAAATAACACGGCAATTGAAGGCGGCGCAATATACGCCGGAGGAAACAGCGTCTCTTTTACCGGAGCAAGTTTAATTTTCAGTAACAATACTTCCGCAAACGGCGACGGGATAATCAGCAGTTTCACGTCTATTTCTTTTGGTAACGGCAGTTTAACCGCGACAGGCAATACGGCAAATAACGGCGGATTTATTGCATTGGCTGATCAGGGGGTTTTTACCTTTTCCGGCGCGGTGGAAATGGACTCTAACAGAGCGGCAACCGGCTCGGGCGGCGCGATTTACGCGACGGGAACAACGTCCTTAATATTTAGCAATACGGCGTCATTTATCGGTAATATCGCATATCTAAACGGCGGAGCTATATATTCTGAAAACGGTCTGCGTTTTACGGGAAATTCAGTAAGTTTTGTAAGCAACATTTCACAAACCGGTTCCGGCGGCGCAATATACAGCGCGGTAGATTTTTCCGGAGTTCCTTCTGCTGTTACCGTAAATTTTACAAACAATCAGGCTAACAGCGGTTCCGGCGGCGCGATTTACGCATTGGCAGGTTCAACACTGACGTTCGGAAATGTGACGTTTACAAGCAATACGGCAATGTACGGCGGAGCGATATATTCCGAGGGCGATAATATAAATTTTACAGGAACTTCAGCGGTATTTAATTATAATAAATCGACAGCCGGCGACGGAGTAATAGCGGGATTTAATATAATAAATTTCGGAAACGCGAGTGTAACGGCTACAGGGAACGAATCAGTAAACGGCGGATTTATAGCGCTTGGGAATCAGGGTAATATAATATTCGGCGGCGTGGTCACTATGAACGCCAACAAAGCGATCGGCGGTGCAGGCGGCGCGATATACGCGACAGGCGCGACTTCCATAACTTTTAGCAGCGCTGCGGTATTTACCGGAAATGTTGCATTGAGTTCCGGCGGAGCAATATATTCTGAAAGCGATATAAATTTTAATAACGGACAGACTATAAGTTTTACGAACAATACTTCAACCGGCTCGGGCGGAGCGATATTTACGTTAGGAACGGTAGACTTAAACGGAATAACGAATGTAACGTTTACAAGCAATACGGCGCAGAGCGGTTCAGGCGGAGCTATATACGGCAATGTGGATTTTACAGGTTCGGGCGGATTGACTTTTACAGGTAACGTAGCGGGAAGTTCGGGCGGAGCTGTATATGCCGTTGCTGGTTCGACGTTGAATTTTGGAAACGTGACCTTTACGAGTAATACGGCAACAACGGGCGGAGCGATGTATGCCGAGGGTGATGATATAAAATTTAACGGAAGTTTCGCTGTATTTAATTATAACACATCGACAAACGGCGACGGAATAATAACAGGATTCAGAATAATAAATTTTGGAAACGCGGCAGTAACAGCTTTAGGAAATCAAGCGAATAACGGCGGATTCATAGCGTTAGGCAATCAGGGGAATATAATATTCGGCGGTGCGGTAGACATGATAAGCAATACTGCCAGAAGCGGAGCGGGCGGAGCGATATATGCCACAGGCGTAACAACCATAACTTTTAACAATTCCGCAAACTTTTACGGAAATATTGCATTGAGTTCCGGCGGAGCTATATATTCTGAAAGCGATATAAAATTTAATAACGGTCAAAGCATAAGCTTTACAAATAATTATTCAAGCGGATCAGGCGGCGCGATATTTACGCTTGGAATAGTAGACTTAGCCGGAATAACGAATGTAACATTTACAAGCAATACTGCAAGAAGCGGTTCAGGCGGAGCAATATACGGGAATGTAGATTTTACTGGTTCGGGCGGTTTGACGTTTACGGGTAACGTAGCGGGGAGTTCAGGCGGAGCAGTGTATGCTGTAGCAGGTTCGACCTTGAACTTCGGCAATGTGACATTTACAAGCAATACGGCAACAACGGGCGGAGCGATGTATTCCGAGGGCGACAATGTAAATTTTAACGGAACTTTCGCGGTATTTAATTATAATACATCAACAAACGGTGACGGAGTAATAACGGGATTTAATCTGATAAATTTCGGAAACGCTGCAGTAACCGCGACAGGAAACAGAGCGAATAACGGCGGATTCATAGCGTTAGGCAATCAGGGTAATATAATATTCGGCGGCGCGGTAGACATGATAAGCAATACTGCCAGAAGCGGAGCGGGCGGAGCGATATATGCCACAGGTGTAACAACCATAACTTTTAACAATTCCGCAAATTTTTACGGAAACATCGCATTGACGTCAGGCGGAGCTATATATTCTGAAAGCGATATAAAATTTAATAACGGACAAAGCATAAGTTTTACAAACAATTATTCAAGCGGTTCAGGCGGAGCGATATTTACGCTTGGATCGGTAGATTTAAGAGGCATAACGAATGTAACGTTTACAAGCAATATTGCCAGAAGCGGATCCGGCGGAGCTATATACGGCAATGTAGATTTTACAGGTTCCGGCGGTTTGATGTTTATAAACAATACGGCGCTTAATGGTTTCGGCGGCGCTGTGTATGCCGAAGCAGGTTCTACGCTGACATTCGCTAATGTTACGTTTACAAGCAATACGGCAATAGCCGGCGGAGCTATGTACGCAGAAGGCGATGATATAAATTTTACCGGAAGTTTCGCGGTGTTTAATTTTAACACATCGACAAACGGCGACGGAGTAATGACAGGTTTTAATATAATAAATTTCGGAAACACGGCTGTAACAGCGACAGGAAACAGAGCAAACAGCGGCGGATTCATAGCGTTGGGGAATCAGGGAAATATAATGTTTGGCGGCGCAGTTGAAATGGGAAGCAATACCGCGAGAAGCGGAGCGGGCGGCGTGATATACGCGACAGGTATAACTTCCATAACTTTTAATAACGCTGCAAACTTTTACGGAAACATTGCATTGACATCGGGCGGCGCTATATATTCCGAAAGCGATGTGATTTTTGCGGGCAACACAAACAGCATAAGATTTACAAACAATTTTTCTACGGGTTCTGGCGGCGCGATATTTGCTCTTGGAATTTTAGATTTAAGCGGAACAACAAACGTAATATTTAACGGCAACAAAGCGCAAAACGGATCAGGCGGCGCGATAAATGCGGTTAACGCGGATTTTAGCAATTCAAGCAATATGTCTTTTGTAAATAATATCGCAGGACTGTACGGCGGAGCAATTTATTCAAATTCAGGACAGCTGAATTTTACAGATACTTTAAACATTTTATTCTCAAGCAATATCGCGGCTTCCGGCGGAGCTATATATTCCAACTCGTCATTATTAATTTTCTCGGGAAACAATAATTTAAACTTTACAAGCAATACGGCGACTTCGCAAGGCGGTGCTATATACGCGGCGTCAGGTTCGACTTTATCGTTTATAAACAATGAAATTACTTTTACTGGTAACACTGCAGCTCAAGGCGGCGCGATATATGTGAATAATTCTTTCATGAACTTTTCGGGCAGCACTCTTACGTTTACCGGAAACAGGGCAACAAATTCCGGCGGAGCTATGTACATATACGGGGGACAAAGTCAGGATTTCAGTAATGTTTATATTAACGCTCAGGGAAATACCGCTGCAATCTACGGCGGATTTTTGTATGCCGATAACGCGGGTATTTTAACATTCAATAATTTCTTGATTTCAAATAATTTCGCAACCCTGGGCGGCGCTATTTACAGCAGCGCGACAACTCTTTTATTTACCGCGGCAAACACGACTTTAAACAACAGCAGCGCGAGTTATGCCGGCGGCGCGCTGGCATTAACAAATAACTCTTTGGCGGATTTTAGCGGAACTTATCTAAATGCGATCGGAAACAGTGTTTCGGGAACAAGCGCTTTGGGCGGCGGTTTTGCGTATCTTGATAAATCGCAAATTATATTAGATGCAGCCACAATATACAATAATAAAGCAGGTTCAGGAGCAGGCGGATTTATTTATGCCGCGAACGGTTCGACAATAACATTAATGTCGTTAAATACGGTGTTTTCATCAAATACGGCAAGTTCGGGCGGAGCGATATATTTAGAAAATTCTACATTCGGTTTTGTACAGGGAAGCACGATAAGTTTTATGGGTAATACTGCCACGTCAGGTTCCGGCGGCGCAATATATATAATGGGAAGTAATAATTTAGATTTCAGCGCCGTAACAATAAACGCAATAGGAAATACAGCGGCGCAAGCCGGCGGGTTTATGTACGCCCAGAACAGCAATATAACGTTTGGTGAAGTGAACTTTGCAAGCAACACAGCGAGGTTCGGAGGAATATTATACGGAAGCGCAGTATACTTTACATTTACAGCACCGGTAACTGAAATAAGCAGAAGCAGCGCGAGCGAATCCGGCGGAGCGATATATTTAACGAACAGATCTACGGCTGATTTCAGCGGAACGAATCTTATAGCGACAGGAAACACGGCAGTATCAAGCGGCGGATTTGCGTATTTAGATAACTCTGCGATAATAATAAGCACATCAAATATAAGCGGAAACGAAGCGGGTTCCGGCGGTTTTATATACGGACAAAATAACAGCGTAGTAACTATAAGCAATGCGGTGTTAGACGGAAACATAGCGGTAAATAAAGGCGGAGCGATATATTTGGTTGGTTCGTCAATGACGATAAGCAGCAGCGTGTTTAGCGGAAACAGAGCGTCAAGCGGGGGAGCCGTAGCGGTAGATAATTCGACTGTGACAATAGACAGCACGGACGGAGCGGTAATATTCACGGGAAATACCGGAAACTTCGGAAGCGACATATACGCAAACAACTCTATAATAAATTTCAACGCGACAGATAACCAGATAAGGCTTGAAGGCGGGATGTACGTAGGAAGTAATAACAACGTAATAAACAAGACAGGCGAGGGAGAATTATACCTGAGCGGAATAAACTATATACAGGGATTATTCAGCCAGACAGCAGGAACGACAACGATAAATCAGGCGAATTACACGTTTGCGAACGGAACATGGAGCGTGACAAACAGCAGCGGAGTAATAGTAACAGATTCGTTAATAAATGTCGGAGCGAATGTCGTATCGATGTTTAGCGGTAACGCAAACACGGCAGGCGGAGCGATGAATGTAGCAAACAGTACGGTAACATTTGCGGGCAGAACAAGTTATATAGGCAACACGGCATTTGACAGAGGCGGAGCGTTATATTCGTTAAATTCGGAAGTTAATTTCAACGGAACAAGCACAACGTTTATAGGAAACGTATCAGCGAGTTCCGGCGGAGCGATATATTCCGAAATGTCGACAATGAGTTTTGTTGCAGGAAGCGGCAGCATAATATTTGCTACAAACAGCGCGAATGGATATTATGGTTCGGGCGGAGCGATAGCGGCAATAAATTCGTCAATGAGTTTTAGCGCGGTTGGCGGGAATATAATATTCAGTTCAAACAGTGCGAATGGCAACACTGCATATGGCGGTGCGATATATTCATCCTCGTCTGTATTTAGTTTCAATGCGTTAAATACAAGTTTTACAGGAAACAACCTGCTTGGCGGCGGTTCCGGCGGCTCGATATACGCGGAATGGTCGACATTTAGATTTAGCGGAAACAGCGTTAATTTTAGCAGTAATACTTCTTCATCACAGGGCGGAGCGATATATGTGTCTTCTTCCACATTTGATTTTAATGTAAATAACATAAATTTCATAGGTAATACTTCTAATAACGCCCCGGGCGGAGCAATATATGCAAGTTATTCAACATTTACATTTAACGGAAATACAATAAGTTTTACAGGAAATAATTCTATGCTCGCTGTAGGCGGAGCAATATATGCAAGTAATTCAATAATGAATTTTACCGCAACCGGTGGCAATATAGTATTCAATTCAAACAGAGCGCCCGGTGACGGCGGCGCGATAGTCGCAAGTAATTCATCAATGAGTTTTACAACAACCGGCGGTAATATAATATTCAGTTCAAACACCGCGAATAACGGCGGCGCGATAAATGCAAGTGCTTCGATAATGAGTTTTAGCGCGGCAGGCGACAGTATAATATTCAGCTCGAACAGTGCAGCAGGCGGCGGAGCAATAAGTGCAATCAATTCGACATTTACGTTTAGCGGCAATAACGCAGAGTTTTCAAATAATACGGCAAATTCCGGTACAGGCGGAGCAATAAATGCTTCCGGTTCCACATTTGAGTTTAATGCAGCTAATATAAATTTTACAAGTAACAGTGTAAGTGTTGGAGCCCCCGGCGGAGCAATATTTACCTCTATTTCTAAATTTACATTTAACGGAACTAACGTAAACTTTATAGGAAATAACTCTGCTTACAACGGAGCAATATATGCATCCGGTTCAACAATGACATTTAATGCCGTTACAGTAAATTTTTCTACAAATATCGGTAATAATTATAGCGCGGTATATATATTATCCGGATCATCAATAACATTCAATACGACAAATCTGATATTTAATTACAATCAGGCAGCTGCCGGCAACGGCGGAGCATTGTCTTGGGACAGCAGCTCCTATGTAGATTTTGTAAATACAAATTTAACGGCAACAGGCAATCAGGCGCTAAGCGGCGGATTTCTGTATTTGTCAAACAATAAACCGGTAAATTTCAACGGAAATGTTGGAATGTACGGCAATATAGCGACAAGCGGTTTGGGCGGAGCGATATATTCGTCACAGACAGCAGTTAATTTTAGCGGATCAAGTACAACTTTTATAGGAAACATAGCGTCAAGTTCGGGCGGCGCAATATATGCAACCATGTCAACATTTACATTCAGCGGAAATAATATAAGTTTTGTAAACAACAATTCCCAGAATGCAAACGGCGGAGCAATATACGCAATTCAATCCTCGATGAGTTTTATGGCAGCAAGCGGAAGTATAATATTCAATTCAAACATTGCGTTAGGAGCCTATGCTAACGGCGGAGCGATATATTCTACAGGCTCTATATTTAATTTTAATGCTTTAAACACACAGTTTACAGGGAATACTCTGGCAACCGGCGGTTCAGGCGCTGCGATATACGCGGTTTGGTCGACATTTACGTTTAGCGGAGGCAGTGTAAATTTCAGCGGTAATAATTCTTCTTCCGGCGGCGGAGCAATAAATTCTGCTAATTCTATATTTGATTTTAGTGTAAATAGTATAAATTTCAGTAATAATAATACTCTTCTTTCCGATGGTTCCGGAGCAATATCCGCAAGTAATTCAATAATGAGTTTTACGGCTAATGGCGGAAATATAATATTCAGCTCAAACAGCGCAGTCTATGGAAATGGCGGAGCTATATCAGCAAATTATTCGACAATGAGTTTTAGCGCAACAAGCGGAAATATAATATTCAGTTCAAACACTGGTTCCAACGGCGGCGCAATATATGCAAGTTATTTGACAATGAGTTTTAGCGCCGATAACATAGTATTCAGTTCAAACATAGCAAACAGCGGCGGAGCAATAAATGCAAGTTATTCAACATTTACATTTAGCGGCAATAATGCGGAGTTTTCTAATAATATGGCAAACGCCGGCACAGGCGGAGCGATAAGCGCAGTTTATTCCACATTTGAGTTTAATGTAAATAATTTAAATTTTAGCAGTAATAACGTTAATGTTTCAGCTCCCGCAGGAGCAATCTTTGCAGAAAATTCTAAATTTACGTTTAACGGAAATAACATAAATTTTACAGGCAATAGCTCCATTTATACCGGCGCAATATATAACTCGGCAGGTTCAACAATGACGTTTAATGCCGATACTGTAAATTTTAGCAGTAATATTGGAGGTTATTATGGCGCAGTATATGCATATAGTTCAATAATAACATTCAATACGGCAAATCTTATATTTAGTTACAATGAAGCCGACGATGGTTATGGTAACGGATATGGCGGAGGATTGTCTTGGAGCAGTGACTCGTATGTAGATTTTGTAAATACAAATGTGACTGCAATAGGCAACCGGGCGTTAAGCGGCGGATTCTTGTATTTGTCAAACAACAGACCGGTAAATTTTAACGGAAATGTATTGATGACCGGCAATATGGCGACAAGCGGAGTCGGCGGCGCGATATATTCGCAAGCTACAGTAATTAATTTTAACGGATCAAGCGCAACATTTACAGGAAACATATCCGCAAGTTCGGGCGGAGCGATAATGCTGGTAGCCGGTTCAACGGCAAATTTCATCAACACGTATTTAACCGCGAGCGGCAACCAGATAAGCGGCAGTGGCGGGTTTGCGTATTTGGACGCTTCGCAGATAATAATAGGAAGCGCGACAATATCAAATAACTGGGCGTCAAACGGCGGCGCGATATACGCTGCAAACGGATCAACGGTTTCATTTATAGTGCAGGCAACGACATTTACGAACAATCAGGCGACAAACGGTTCCGGCGGCGCGTTATATTTAGATGGTTCGTTTTTTGATTTTACGGACGGCAGTCTTGTAACGTTTATAGGAAATATGGCGACAAGCTCCGGCGGCGCGATATATATGATAAACAGCGGAGAAGTGAATTTCAGCAGTATGTATGTTTACGCAATAGGTAACGAAGCGACAAACGGAGCAGGCGGATTTTTGTTTACGGACGCAGGAACAGTGACATTTAAAAACGCGAATTTTAGCAGTAATACGGCAAAACTGGGCGGAGTATTATACGGAGACGCGCAGAGTTTTGTTTTTACGGGAACGACTACATTTGACTACAACAAAGCAACAAGTTCGGGCGGAGCGATAATGCTGGTGAACGGCTCGACAGCTGATTTTAGCGGAGCATTTTTAAATGCAACCGGAAATTATGCGACGAACGCATCATCAAGCGCAAGCGGCGGATTTGCGTATCTTGAAGGATCGCAGATAATAATAGGAACTGCGACGATAGAAGGAAACCGGGCAGACAGCAAAGGCGGAGTGATATATGCGGCAGGCGGTTCTACCTTAACGTTTACAACAGACATTACGACGTTTACGGGCAACAGAGCTGATATGGGCGGCGCATTGTATGTTGAAGATTCATTTTTCCAGTTTAAGACCGGCAGCACGGCGACGTTTATAGGAAATACGGCGAAATCAAGCGGCGGAGCAATATATCTTAAATCAACCGGAGAAAGTCTGGATTTCGGGACAATATATACACGTGCAATAGGCAACAGCGCATACGCGGGCGGGTTTATGTACGCAGACGGAGTAATAGTACATTTTGCGGAAGCGGAGTTTTCAAATAATACGGCGAATTACGGAGGAATATTCTACGGAATCAACGGAACATTATTTGATTTTTCGTCGGCAGTTGTCGCGAATTTAAATAACAGCAGCGCGTCAGTAGCCGGCGGAGTAATGTATTTAAGTAATTCATCTGCAAATTTCGCAATGACATATCTTAATTCGTCCTATAATTTTGCAGGATCAAGCGGCGGATTCGCGTATTTGGACAATTCGCAAATAACAATAGGAAGCGCGACAATATACGGCAACCAGGTTTCAACATACGGAGCAGGCGGAGTAATCTATGCGACGAATAATTCAACATTGGTATTTGTAACGCCTGAAGTGACATTTGAGAATAATAAAGCAGGTTCGGGCGGAGCATTGTATTTAGAAGATTCTATATTCATTTTTGACCCGGGAAGTACGGCGACATTTACAGGAAATATTGCGACAAGTTCGGGCGGAGCTATATATCTAAAATCGAGCGGAGAAGGAACTTTAGATTTTGGAATTATATATACAAGCGCATCGTTAAACAGCGCGTTTGCCGGCGGTTTTATGTTTGCGGACGGAGTAACAGTACATTTTAGAGAAGCGGAGTTTTCAAGCAATACGGCGAATTACGGAGGAATATTCTACGGAATCAACGGATCGTTATTTGATTTTTCTTCGGCATCCGTTACGAATTTAAACAGCAGCAGCGCGTCGGTAGCGGGCGGAGTAATGTATTTAGACGGATCAACGGCGAATTTCAGGGGAACATATCTTAACGCGCAGAATAATTTGGCGCTGTCAAGCGGCGGATTCGCATATTTGAATAATTCGGAAATAATATTTGCAAGCGCGACAATATCAGGCAATGAAGCCAGAAACGGCGGCGGCGGAGTAATTTACGCGACCGGCGGTTCCACGTTAACTTTCACAATTCCGGTAACAGAGTTTGCAAACAATACCGCGCAGTATGGCGGTGCTTTATATATAGACAATTCATTTTTCAATTTGATAAACGCAAGCACAACGGCATTTATAGGAAACACGGCAAAAAGTTCGGGCGGCGCAATATATATTACGAAAACGCCTTCAACTAATTTCAGCGGAGTGGTGATAGACGCGCAAAATAATACTGCGGAATGGGCGGGCGGATTTTTATATTCCGGAGAATCACAGCAGATAATTTTTGGTGAAGTAAACTTTATAAGCAATACGGCGAAATACGGCGGAATATTATATGGATATAACAGCGGGTTTTACTTTGTAGCCGATACAACGGATACGGTAATAAATAACAGCAGTGCGGGAGTAGCAGGCGGAGTTGTATATTTAACAAACAGATCGACAGCTAATTTCAGCGGAACCAATCTTATAGCAATGGGAAATACGGCGGTATCAAGCGGCGGATTTGCGTATTTAGATAACTCTGTTATAAATATAGGAACGTCGACAATAAGCGGCAATCAGGCGGCTTTAGGCGGATTTATTTACGGACAGAATAACAGCTCAATAACAATAAATAACGGATTGATCACTAACAATATAGCAGGCATAAGCGGCGGAGTTGTTTATTTAGCAGGTTCAACACTGACAGTGAGCAGCAGTACGATTAGCGGAAACAGCGCTGTAACCGGCGGAGCAATATACGCCGGAAATTCGTTGATGACATTGGGCAATAACGTATTTATCGGAAACAATGTAAGCGGTTCGGGCGGAGCGATATATGCGGTTGGCTCGTCAATGACGATAACAAGCAGCACGTTCAGCGGCAACACGGCAGTATCAAGCGGCGGAGCGATAGCGCTTGAAAACTCGACAATGACAATAGACAGCACATACGGAGCGGTAGTATTTACAGGAAACAGCGCGGCGTACGGCGATGATATATATACAAATAATTCGATAATAAACTTCA
>WRFE01000017.1 GCA_009778965.1 Candidatus Endomicrobium labiotermitis | reverse complement strand
TTTCACAAGAACAAATATGTACGACGGGTCTGTGCTAAGAATGATGAGCGACATTGCGACATCCCAGATTATCAACGTAATATTTGACGATAACGAAGCGTTCGGAGCAGGCGGAGCAATATATCAGGGCGCGGGACTCCTGAACGTAAGCAGTTCAATATTTATCAATAACGTAGCGGGAAGTTCGGGCGGCGCGGTAAATGTAAGCGGCGGTGCCTCGAATTTTGACAGCGTTATATTTAATTCCAATTCTTCAACGATGTCAGTCGGCGGCGCTCTGTATGCCGGAGCTGCTTCGTCCGTGACATTCGCCGGCATAAATTCGTTTGTAAACAATCAGGCTTTAAGCGGCGGCGCTTTATATATTGACGGCGCGATATTTAATTTATTTGAAGAAAGTTCAATGCTGTTTACCGGAAATAAAGCCGATATGTCCGGCGGAGCAATGTTTGTAAATTCCGGATCAAGCGTAACGTTTGACGGATTTGCTTTATTTAGTTCAAATACCGCGGGAACAGCCGGCGGAGCATTATATAACGCGGGTCAAATTTCAATTGCTTATTCTTCATTTACTCAGAACAAGGCGATATCCGGCGGCGCTGTTTTAAGTTCCGGAACTCTTGCGGTTATGAATTTCAATAATGCCTCGTTCAGGCTGAATGTTTCCACAAACGGCGGAGCAATATACAATACTTTCGGTTCAAGTATAAACTTTAACGGAGTCGTAAATTTCACAAGCAATACGGCAAATATGTATGGCGGAGCAATATATAATGATAATTCCGCTTTTGCAGGCTTCAATAATGCGACGGTGAATTTTACAAGCAACTCCGCGGTTTCCGGCGGAGCGGTATATAATCAAAACGCTGATATCAATTTTAGCGGCAGCAATGTGTCCTTTAGTTCTAACACGGCAACAGCAGCCGGCGGAGCGATATTTAACCAAAACGCTTCAATCGGTTTTACCGGTACAAATGCGACATTTACTTATAACAATGCGTCAACAGGCGCCGCAATATATAACGCGGCAAATTCAACAATAACCGCAACCGGAGGCTTGTTGTTCTTTGCTTCTAATACTGCAGTCAACGGCGGAGCGGTATATAATGCGGGCTTGATACAAATATCGTCTGCGTTTTTCGCCGCAAATAAAGCCGATTTTGGCGGTGCGGTATACGGGTATGGTTTAGATTCTGCGATAAGTTTCGGCGAAGCGATTTTTGGCGCAAACGAAGCAAACATATCGGGCGGAGCGATAGCGCTGGCAAGCGGAGCAGTTGCTGATTTCAGAAATTCGTACATTCAGGCAAGGCATAATAAAGCAGGAGTTTCCGGCGGATTTATTTATCTTGATAATTCACAGGTTATATTCGGAAACGCAATAATAGACGCAAACAGTTCTGTTTATGGCGGCGCAATATACGCCGGAAGCGGATCCACGCTGACATTTACCTCGGCAAATGATACGGCGTTTAATTACAGCAGCGCGGTATACGGCGGAGCCATATATCTTGATAATTCATATTTTAATTTAGAAAGCGGCAGTACGATGACGTTTACGGGTAATTTCGCTGCAAGTTCCGGCGGAGCAATGTATATAACAAACAGCGGAACTGTAGATTTAAGCAGCGCGTATATAAATGCTGTAGGCAATAATGCGAACGCGGCGGGCGGATTCCTGTATACAGATACAAACAAAGTAATATTCGGTGATGTAAATTTTGCAAGTAACAGCGCTAGAGGAAGCAGCGGCAAAGGCGGAACATTATATGCTACCGGAGCGGAACTTGAATTTATGGCGGCGGTAACCGCATTTAATTACAGCAGCGCGGCATACGGCGGAGCAATATACGCGGGCAACAGTTCTACATTGACGTTTAACAATGAAATGAAGTTTGTTTACAACAGAGCGTCGTACGGCGGAGCGATATATCTGGACAATTCGTATTTTAATCTGGCAAGCGGCAGCACGATGACGTTTACGGGCAACATTGCTGCAAGTTCCGGCGGAGCGATGTACATAACAAACAGCGGAATTGTGGATTTAAGCAGCTCTTATATAAATGCGATTGGAAATAGCGCTAACGCAGCCGGCGGATTCTTGTATACAGATACTAACAAAGTAATATTCGGCGACGTAAATTTTGCAAGCAACAGCGCTAGAGGAAGCAATGGCAAAGGCGGAACATTGTATGCGACCGGAGCGGAACTTGAATTTACCGGAATAAATACAATGTTTAGTTACAGCAGCGCGGCATACGGCGGAGCAATATACGCGACCAACGGTTCTACATTGACGTTTAACAATGAAGCAAAGTTCGTTTCAAACAGAGCGGTTAGCGGCGGCGCAATATATATGGATAGTTCATATTTTGATTTTGCAAACGGCAGTACAATTACATTTACGGGTAATGTCGCTACAAGTTCGGGCGGAGCTATGTATGTGTATGTGCCGAACGGCGGAATATTAGATCTAAGCAATGTGTATATAAATGCGACAGGCAATCATGCGGACGGTTCAGGCGGATTCCTTTATACCGACAGCAATAAAGTGATATTCGGCGAAGTAAACTTTGTAAATAATACCGCTCACGGAATCAACGGTTTGGGCGGAACGCTGCATGCTGCTAACGGAGCGGAATTTGAATTTACCGGAACGACAACTTCGTTTAATAACGGCAGCGCTGCATACGGCGGAGCGCTGGCGCTGGCAAACGGATCTTTAGCGAATTTCAGCGGCACGTATTTGACTGCTACAGGCAATACCGCGCAGTCCGGCGGCGCAATGCACTTAAACAATTCACAGGTAATAATAGGAGCCGCGTTATTCAGCAATAACGATCCTGTGCAAGGCGGAGCAATATACGCGGCAAACGGTTCGACTTTGACATTTGGCGGAGCAGCGGTATTCTCAACTAATACGGCAAATCAGGGCGGCGCTCTTTATATTGATAACTCAATATTAACCTACACAAGTTTCAGTACGTTAACATTTACAGGAAACACCTCGACAGGAAGTAATTCATCCGGCGGCGCGATATACGTAAGAAACAGTAATAACATAGATTTCAGAGACGCTTATGTGGAAGCAGTCGGGAACAGAGCGACAGGAACGAACTCTGCCGGCGGATTTATGTATGCGCAAGCCAGCAATATTAGATTCGGTGAAGTATATTTTGCAAGCAATACCGCAGCGCGCGGCGGAGCGATTTACGGCAACAGTTCGTACTTCTCTTTTGAGGCTGCCACGACAACATTCTCTGAAGGCAGCGCGTCGGTAAGCGGCGGAATGCTGTATCTTACAAACGGTTCAATGGCGAATTTCGCGGGAACATATTTTGAAGCGACAGGAAATACGGCGGGAACATCAGGCGGATTTGCTTATTTGAATAATTCCCAGATTATGTTCGCAAACGCTGCAATGTCAAACAACAGAACGACAGGAATCAGCGGTTTGGGCGGCGCGATATATGCCGGTAATAATTCAGCGTTAATATTCGACGACAGCATGGAATTTTCGGCTAACTCGGCAAACAGGGGCGGAGCGCTGTATATTGATAATTCAATATTGGATTTCATAAATTACAGTACGCTGACATTTACCGGAAATACTGCGACCGGAAGTAATGCGTACGGCGGCGCAATATATGCGGCAAGCGCCCATGCGCTTGATTTTAGCGGCGGATATTTACAGGCGATAGGAAATACAGCGGGTTCAGCCGGCGGATTTATGTACGCGCAAAACAGTAACGTGACATTCGGTGAAGTTTATTTCGCAAGCAATACCGCGAACTACGGCGGAATGCTTTTTGGCAGCAGCTCTTCGTTTAATTTTACGGCAGCGGCAACAACGTTGTCTAACAGCAGCGCTTCTATATCAGGCGGAGCAATAGCTCTGACAAATAAATCGGTCACGGATTTCAGTTCAATATATTTGACTGCCGAAAATAATAAAGCGAATATTTCCGGCGGATTTATATATGCCGACGATTCGCGTATAACCGCGGTAAACGCAGCTATAAACAATAATACGGCGGTAACCGGCGGAGCAATATACGCCTCTAACGGTTCAAGCATAAATATAAACGGAAATACTGTATTCTCTTCTAATACCGCTTCGGGAAGCAATGCTTCCGGCGGCGCGGTTTATGCGGATAATTCTATGTTGTCGCTTAATAATGTTTCGTTCTTGTTTAATAAAGCGTCAGGAAACAATGCTAACGGCGGAGCATTATCGGTTTACGGTAATACAAACGGAAATATTTCAAATTCCGTATTCGCGAATAACTCGGCTACGGGAAGCAATGCTTTAGGCGGCGCGGTTTATATTTCCGGAACAGGTTCGGTAACATTTACGGATGTTAATTTTACAAGTAATACGGCTGCCAGCGGCGGCGCGCTTGCGCTGGCACAAAATTCGTATGCGCAAATAAGAGCCTTAAACGGCGATGTTGTTTTTGCGGGTAATACCGCTTCTTCAAACGGCAACGATATTTATATGACCGGAAACAGCATTCTTGATTTCAACTCGTCGGCAAACAGAAATATAACGCTTGCCGGCGGAATATACGGTGAAAACGGCAACATTATAAATAAGAACGGTGCCGGCGCTTTGAACTTCCTGGACAGCGGAACATACGAATATTACGGAACTATGAACATAAACAACGGAGTAGTGAACGTTATAAACAATACAAGCATCAGCATAGGCAGTTTGAATATAGGCGCAGGCGGAACTTATTCTGTACAGTCCGGCACCGCGGCGCAGAGAACAAATTTGGGTCACTTAAATATTGACGGCACGCTTGCCATGGATGTGGATTTGAGAACCGAAACTGCCGACGTTATTTCAGTAAGCGCTGCCGGAAATATGAGCGCTTATGACGGAAAAGTTTCTATACATAACGAAACCAGCAAAATTGACTTGAATATTTTCGGCAGAGTAATAGCCAGCACCAGCTCGAGAATACTTCTTATAGAAACCGACGGCGGAAGCAGGGGAATATTTAATAATAATCCCATAGAGCCTCCGTCAGAATATTTGCCTGTAGGTTATCATTGGTCTTTGAATTATACGGATTACTATAACAGCGAATGGAAAGATTTGTACCTCATTGTTACAAGAGCGACGACTTTTAACGATCTGCCGGGGCTGTCGCATAACCAGAGTGAAGTCGCTAAAACGTTGGACAAAATAGCTTACGGTATGACTTTTATAAACGATATGTGGGATATGATAGATCTTCTTGATACCTCAAGCCCCGCAGAGGTAAGAGAAGCGCTGAGCCAGCTGAACGGTTCTTTCTACGCTAATGCCGTCAGCGTTGCTTTGTCAGGAAGCGTTTCTGATAAACTTTTCGCGAGAATTAAAAAACGCGGCGACGGATTAGGCAAAATAGACAATTCCGTATGGACTCAGCTTTATGTCACGGGTTTTAATTTTAACGGAGACAGCAATTCCGAAGGCAGATTTAGTTCAAACGGCACGGGTATGCTGTTAGGCGCGGACTTGTATACGAGAGATAATCTTGTTTCCGGCGCCTATTTCGGATATGCTTCCAACTCTCTGAAACAGCGTTATGATTCGGGCAGTATGTCCGATGTAACTTTCGGAGCTTACGGCGGATTGTGGGTTAACGATAAGATAAACGTTCAGGGCGACTTGAGTTTCGGAGCGCAGAGTTACAGCGCGGAAAGAGATATCAAATTTTACGGCGTTAAAACAAATTCGGATTTTAATTCCGTAAGTTTCAGAGCGGACGTTCAGGGCGAGTATGTTGTTCCGTTAACCGATAAGATTAATTTGAAAAATTATACGGGACTGCAGATGGGTTTTGTAAACAGCGGCAGTATTACGGAAAGCGGCGGCAACGCGGCAAATCTTAAAGTGAACAGCGGTTCTTATTCTAAAATCGCGTTGTTGTTCGGCGCGGGCGTCGCAGACGAAATAAGCAGACTGAGCTGGTATGCCAAAACGAATTTAGGCATTAATTTATCCGGCAGCGTAAACAGGCTTGAAGCGTCGTTTATAAATTCGTTGTCCGAGTTTGATATGGACATCCGCAGCGCGAAAATACCCGCTTTCTCAATAGGTTTAAGCGGCGGCGCGGAATACACCATAACTAAAGATTTCTCGGCTTTTACAAATGTAAGTTTCAATAACACCGGTTATTTCAGCGGTATAGGCGTAAATTACAGCTTCTCCGCATGGCCTTGGGAAAAGTAAAGAAATACATCTGTTATGCTGAATTTGATTCAGCATCTTGTCGTTAACAACTAACAGCGGAGCCGTCATGGAAACATAACGGCTCCGTGTTATAATAAGCAAAATCTGACATCAATCAAAGGGGTTAGTCTATGAAAAAAGTTGTTCTGTCGTTATTGTTTTTAGTCGTAATTGCAGTTACAAATGTGTTTGCAACGCAAGCGGATGTATATTCGGATACAGGTTTAAACAGCGCCATAGGTAATATAGCCGTAACCACAATAACCGTTTTTAACGATATTGATATGAATGTCAATATTAGTACTATAAATGCCCGAGAGTTAACTATTGATACTGACGGACCGGATTATTTTATAACCGGTAATGACAACACGCGCAGAGGTTTTTATATTACAAATTCCACTGTATCAATAAACAATATAAACTTGTCAAATTTTAAAAGCTCTGTTTCAGTAAACATAAATAGTACGGCTGCTGGTTATGCCCGGAGTTCCGGCAGCGCATTATACGTAAACAGATCAACAATTTTATATAAAGGAAATAATATACTAATAGAAAATAATATCAGTTCAGCCTCTATTGTTAATGCAAATACAGGTTCAGGGTTTGCATCTGTTTTCGGCGGAGCGGTTTACCTTTCCGGTAATCGCTATCAATATAGCATGGTTGACTTTGCCTTTGACACGTGTGTTTCTTTTGACAGCTCAGGAGATATTACTTTTTTTAACAATACAGCTGCCGGTTATGGCACTGCTCCCGCTTCACTCCCTCTTGCTTATGCCTCCGGCACCGGTGCGGGCGGCGCAATTTGTTCGATGACTTCTTCTTTTTCCTTTGTCAGTTCCGGTGATATTAGTTTCTTAAGCAATACTGCGTTCGGCTACGGCTATGGCTCTGCCTCTGGCTCCGGTAACGGCTGGGCTTCAGGCAATGCCAGCGGTGGCGCGATTTATACAGATAACTCTATGATTTTTTTTGTCAGTTCCGGTAGTATTAATTTCTTAAACAACACTGCTTTCGGAACCGCTTCCAGATTTGGTTCTGGCTCTATTGGCGGAAATGGTCAAGGCGGAGCGATTTGCGGTTCTCGGTCTACGTATTCTTTTGTCAGTTATAGAGATATAAATTTTACAAGTAATACTGTCTCCTGTTATGGCTCTGCTCAAGGTGGAGCGATTTATGCTGGTAGTATGTATGCCGAGTTTTCATTTGTCAGTCACGGAGATATTAATTTCTCTTCCAATATTGCTTTCAGCTTCGGTCCTATAGGTATCTCCAACGGCGGAGCTATTGCTGGCGATCCCAATACCGCTCTTTCTTTTGTCAGTTATGGAGGTATTAATTTCTTGAACAATATATCTTCCGCTTCTAGTATGGGCTATGGCGGAGCGGTTTATTCTCAAAGCTCAAGTTTTTCTTTTACCAGTGCAAAAGATATTATTTTTTTAAATAATATGAATTCCGGTTTAAATGTTGCATATGGCGGAGCGATTTATAATAATGCCTCTCTCTATTTCTCAATTGTCAGTTCCGGTAATGTTGATTTTATAAGTAATATTGCTAACGGCACAGCCAATACTGACTCCTTTGGTGGAGCGATTTATAACAATGCTTCTCTCTATTTCTCGATTGTCAGTTCCGGAGATATTAATTTCTTGGATAATGCAGCCAGAGGTCCAGGTTCTGGTAATATCTATAATGCATGCTATGGCGGAGCGATTTATTCGCAGGCTTCTTCTTTTTCTTTTGTCAGTTCTGGCAATATTAAATTCATAAACAATTCTGCTATGGCTTCCGGTTCAGGCTATGGCTATGGCGATGGCGGTGCTATTTACTCCGATAATGCATCAAATTTTTATTTTGTAAGTTTAGAAGATATTAATTTCTTAAATAACACGGCTAGCGGTTTTGCTGACTCCGGCTCCGGAAATGGAGGCGCTATTTATTCAAACAGCAGCTCAGGTTATGGAATATTCAATTTCATCGCCGATAAAATCTCGTTTGAGGGAAATTTAGCTACTGCGACAACAATCGGGGCAGGAGGAGCAATATATTTACAGCAGACGACAATAACATTTAATGCTAATTCAATTGAGTTTGTAAATAATACGGCGTCTCATCTTGGCGGCGCTATTTTTGCTTCAAAAGGAAGCGCAATAAACTTTAATGCTGCGGGCGGTGATATGAGCGTATCGTTTGAAGACAACTATGCAAACGAAATATCAAACGATGTATATTTGAGCAGCGCTTATTATTCTCCAGGTTATTCCGGTATTTTTAAATACTACGGAGCTTCTGCCACTTTAAATTTTAACGCGTTAAACGGCAATATAATTTTGACAAACGGAATAAAAATTGACGGAGACGGAAGCGGAACAGTAAATAAAACAGGAGCCGGAAGTTTTATACTTGGCGGAAATACAATAATAAAAAATAATGCGTTTAACATAACGGACGGGGACGTAATATTTTTAGATAACGCAATATTTACAGGTCCAAACATGATAGTACCTATGGGTAATATCTTGGACATGCAAAATGAAACAGTGAATATAATGACAGTCGGTGTTTTCTCAAGCATAACAGATACAAAAATAGATGTGTGGGCAAACGGCGACCATGACCAAATAATATCAGGGGAAGCAACGGTAGGAGGAAATTTAGACATCAATGCCAGAGTAGGAAAATATAACAAGAAAACATATACGATAATAGTATCATCATTGGCGTATGTTCAAGGTCTTTTTGTAAGTACGTCTTGCAATTTGCCTTTGCTGGCTACGTTGAATGATTATAATAATGCAAATGCCGTTATATTGACGCTCAATGGAGTCTATGCCAGCGATTTTTCAAGCAGAACGTATAGCAGACGCGGACATAATCATATACATACGGCAAGAATATTGGACGACTTATCAATAGATGATATTATAAGCGACGATATGGCGGACATAATAACGGAATTGATGACAAGAAGCGATCGTGAAGTAGAAGATACTCTTTTAAGTATGTCGGGATATTTTCTTCCGAACGTATTAAGAAGCATAGCCGGGGCTCCTGCAAATGAAATCTACGATAAAATAAGAAATCACGCGAGGGAAGACAGAACAAACAGCGGATTATGGGCACAGGTCAGAGGCGAAATAGCGAAGTTTGCGGAAAACATAAATTCCCCGCAAGACTATAAAGACAGTTCATTGGGGTTAATGATAGGGTTTGACAGATATATAGCAGACAATGGACTGATGTGGGGAGCATACGGAAGATTTAATAGCCACAATATAGAGCAAGGCAACAATAAAGCGGACGGAACAAATAAAGGATTGGGAGTATACGGAGGCTTAATAAAAGCAGATTGGGAATTGAAAGCGCTGATATCGGGAAGTTTTGATAATTTTGATACGAAAAGATATGTATATACTCCGCTCGGAAACAGGACAGCGATAGGTGAAATAGAATCATTTACATTAAGCGGGGATATAGAAGCGGCATTGAAGTATGCGATGAGTGAAAAAATGAAGTTTAGACCTTATGTCGGAGTAGAAATAGATGATGTGAATTATAAAGGATTTACAGAAAGCGGAGCAGGAGCAGTGAATTTGGAAGTGAAAGGCGGAAACTATATAAGAAGCGCGGCGAGATTGGGAGCAGGAATAGAATACGACAAAACAGAGTGGAGCGTTTACGCAAGAGCTGAAGGGAAATATTTGATGACCGGATTTGAGCCTGAAGTGGAAAGCAGGTTTGAAGGAACAAATACACATTTCACAACGAAAGGAACGGAAGAAGGTAAGCTGCAAATCGGCTTAGGATTAGGCGGAGAGATGTTTGTAAGCGAGAATTGGAAGCTGTTTGCAAATGCTAATTATTACACGGCGGAAAGATATAGTAATATGTATGGGAATGTAGGAGTAAGGTATGTATTTGGAATAAGAACAAGCAAGCCTGAGAAGAAAGCAGAAGCAAAAGAAGAAAAAATGAGCAGTAGCGACGAAATACAAACAGCAACAGAAAGAGCGTTAGCGGAAGCGAATGAAACAGGCAGGGAAGAAATAGAGGCATTTAAAGAAAAAGAAAAGAGCGGAGAGATAGAGCTTATAAAAGCAGAAGATAAAACTGATGTTACAGGATTCCGGCTGACACAGGCTTTTTTTGAATTTGATAAATATGATTTAACGCCTGAAGCAGAGGAAGCTGTAGCGGGATTAGGCAGAATATTAAAAGAAATGGATTATAGCAGTATAAAGATAGACGGGCATACAGATGATATAGGAACGCATGAGTATAATATGGAATTGTCGGATAGAAGAGCGAATACGGTGTATGAGAAGCTGCTGGAAATGGGGATAAATTCCGATAAGATAGAAAAGGCAGGACATGGATTTACAAAACCGATAGCAACGAACGAGACAGAAGAAGGCAGAGCTTTAAACAGAAGAGTTGAGATAATAGTGGAGTAACGGCAATTACGAATTACAAATTACGAATGACGAATCAACGACAAAAAAGATGATTACGAATTCAAAATTACGAATTACGAATTAACGGCTACGGCAAAAATCAAATTGTCATAGCCGTTTTTGTTTTGCCGTTAAACCTCCGGTTTTGTTTATGCAATATGCAAAGCGCATTAGCGCAGTCTATGAATTAGAAATTGACAAAAGCAGGTTTAAGTCCTTTCTTTTGTCATCCCCGAATGTCTTAATCGGGGATCCACGTTAAATGTAAAATGGATTCCCGCACTGCCGAAGGCAGAGTTTTGAAAAAAACTCTTACGGATTTCGGGAATGACAGGCATAGTAGCGCTCGGCGCTTGAATAAATAAAACGAAAAAAATAGTATTTGATTTTGCGTATTTAAAATAATACAATCTAAGGAATAAAATATTAAATTTTACGTCAAAGGAAATCAAAAAATGAGCTACAAAGGTTTAATTGAAAAGTACAGAAAAAATCTTCCGGTTACCGATAAAACGCCCGTTATATCGCTTTATGAAGGAAACACGCCTTTAATTCCGGCAAGAAATCTGCCGGCAAAGCTAGGTTTTAACGGCGAAATATATTTTAAATTCGAGGGAATGAATCCTACAGGCTCTTTTAAGGACAGGGGAATGACAATGGCTGTTTCAAAAGCCGTTGAAGAAGGAAGCAAAGCCGTTATTTGCGCTTCCACGGGGAATACGTCTGCGTCAGCCGCCGCGTATGCCGCAAGAGCGGGTATAAAGTGCGTTGTTTTAATTCCTGAAGGAAAAATTGCTTTAGGGAAACTTTCACAGGCTGTTATGCACGGCGCGGAAGTTTTGGAAATTGACGGTAATTTTGACGAAGCCTTAAACCTTGTAAAAGAACTGAGCGAGAAACATCCTCTTACTCTTGTTAATTCAATAAATCCTTTCAGAATAGAAGGACAAAAAACCGCTTCTTACGAAATATGCGAAGTTTTAGGACAAAGTCCGGATTATCAGTTTATGCCTGTAGGAAATGCCGGAAACATAACCGCTTACTGGAAAGGTTATAAAGAGCTTAACGAAACATCTCCTAATCTTTATAAACTTCCGAAGATGATGGGTTTTCAGGCAGCGGGATCTGCGCCGATAGTTGAGGGTCATCCTATTGCTAAACCCGAAACCATCGCCACAGCCATAAGAATAGGGAATCCGGCTTCATGGATGTTCGCGGAAGAAGCGCGAGATGAGTCCGGCGGAGTTATAGACAAAGTTACCGACGAAGAAATTCTTGAAGCTTACAGAATGGTCGCGGCAAACGAAGGAATTTTTTGCGAGCCGGCGTCGGCAGCTTCATTAGCCGGTCTTATAAAATATATAAAGAACGGTTATTTTGAAAATAAACAATCCGTTAAAGTCGTGTGTATTCTTACGGGGCACGGTTTAAAAGATCCCGATACAGCGGTTTCAAATGCAGTTAAACCGAAAAAAGTTAAAGCGGATATAAACGAAATAATAAGCGCAATAGGACTTTAGAAATAATTACGAATGGTAAATAAAAAAGACTTTTGACGTTGTTGATTCGTAATTCGTAATTTGTAATTCGTAATTGTCGTTATAATGGGGGAAAAATGGAAGACAGCAAAAAAAACACGGAAATAAAAATTGAAATTGACGAGCAGACAGCAAACGGAATTTATTCCAATATTGCCATAATAAGCCATTCCGAAAGCGAATTTATTATGGACTTTATATTTTTTCATCCGCAAAGTCCTAAAGCCAAAGTTAGAACAAGAATAATAACTTCACCCGCGCACGCAAAAAAAATGATGCGCGCTCTTAAAGACAATATCACTAAATTTGAAGCAAAATTTGGTGAAATTAAAGAAGCGACTTTGCAGATTCCCAAAGAAAAAACAGAGTACTATAATTAATTCCGGATGAAAATAGAGCTTATCTGTACCGGAACCGAACTGCTTACCGGAAAACTCAACACAAACGCGGCGTATATCGGAGCGAAACTTTCGTCTATAGGACTGGAGCTTTCATCGGTTACGGATGTGTCCGACAGAAAAGCGGAGTTATCGGAAACTTTTAAAAGAGCTTTTGAAAGAAGCAGTATTATTATAGTTACGGGCGGTTTGGGACCGACTTTTGACGATATTACCGCCGAAACCGCGGCGGAATGTTTAAACCTTGAATTATATTTTGACGAAAAAGTTTCAGATTCGATAAAAGCTTTTTTTGCGAAACGTTCTTTGGCAGAAATTCCTAAAATAAATGAAAAACAGGCAAGAATTATAAAAGGCGCGAAAGCTTTAGAAAACCGTTTCGGAACTGCTCCGGGACAAATGCTGCATTTTGAATATTCTTCAAACGGAAAAAATTACAGAAAAACTTTGTTTTTGCTTCCCGGACCTCCGCGGGAAATGCAGCCTATGTTTGAAGAAAACGTCGAGCCTTTTTTGAAAAGTTATTTTTCGGCGATAAAAAAAAATGAAATCATACACGCGTTCGGGCTTCCCGAATCCGTAGTTGAAGAAATGATAAAGCCGGTTATGGACGTCGCGGCTTTCGGAGATAATAAGTCCGTTGAGTTCGGAATTTTGGCAAGCGACTCTGTCATTGACGTAAAATTTTCTGTTTCAGGCACGGATGAAATTTTTATAGACGAAACATTAAATAATTTAAAAGCCGAAATTTTAAATATTTTAAAAGATAATGTTTTCGGTTTTGGCTCGGATACGCTTGAAAGTATTATAGGCAAGCTGCTTTTGGAAAGCAGAAAGACAGTATCTTTTGCCGAATCCTGCACGGGCGGAATGATAGCACAAAGAATTACTTCGGTCGCGGGAAGCTCAATATATTTTAAAACATCAGCGGTAACTTATTCAAACGAATCTAAAATTAAACTTTTAGGCGTCAGCCAAGATACATTAAATGAATTCGGAGCGGTAAGCGAACAAACCGCAAAAGAAATGGCTTTAGGAGTTTTAAATCTTGCCGAAAGTGATTACGCGTTGTCGGTAACCGGTATTGCGGGACCAGGCGGCGCTACAAAAGAAAAACCTGTCGGGCTTGTTTATATAGGGCTCGCTTCAAAAAAAGGCGTTCAGGCTTTTAAATATAATTTTTTCGGTTCAAGAGAAGATATAAGAAAAAGAGCGGCAAATACCGCTTTGGACTTGTTAAGACGAAAACTTGTGGAAGACAGGAAGAAGACAATTACGAATTCAAAATTACGAATTACGAATCAACGGCAAAAGAATTTTTAGTAAAAATGGATTCCGGATCAAGTCCGGAATGACAAAGCGAGGAAACAGGATGAAAAAGTTAGGCGCGTTATTATTTTGTTTGTTTATATCGGCGGCTGTTTTGAACGCGGAAGATATTTTCGGTACGTCAAACAATGATTTACCGCAATGGAAAAAATCAGGTATTTTTTCTTTGGCTTATAATCAGACCGCGGTAAGCGATAACTGGACTGGAACAGAAGCCTTTATAAGAGCATGGATGGCAAGATTTGATTTGTCTGTGGAAAGAAACGGCGAGAAAACAAATTGGATTACGACATTCAGAGAAGCCTACGGGGAAACAGATACGACGGATTTACACGCGGTATCTCTGGATATGATAGAATTTAATACCGTTTGGATTTACAGGATTTACAAATATTTACAGCCTTACGCGTCTTTTTATTTCTTAACTCAGCATAACAAATTTTGGGATCCTATCACTTATATAGAATCCGCGGGTTTTAACTTTACTTTGCTTGACAGTCCTTTGAATTCTTTAAGAGTAAGAACCGGTGCTGCGTTAAGGCAGGTTGATTCCACAATAACCGGAAATGAAAGAGAGGTTGGTGCAGAAGCAGTTATCAATTATGCTTTTATGTTTCAGAATAGTTTAAGATTTACGTCGGACTTCAGGCTGTTTGACACATTTTCGGACAAACAAATGATTTTTTGGGATAATAAATTATTCCTCAAGACAGGTCCCTGGTTTACTACTACATTCGGTTATATGATGTATTTTGACAGTTCGAGAATTCCAAGGCACCATTGGCCCGATGACGTGGAAACAATGTTCTATATCTCGTTAGGCGTTTCGTTTAATATGTTTAATTGACAAAAGCAAGTTGTAAATCCGCTCTTTTGTCATCCCCGAGTGTTTTAGTCGGGGATCCAAGTTTATATTCATAGATTCTGCGATTGCTTTGCAACGCAGAATGACAGTAAAAACAAAAGGCTTTTATGTTAAAAGAATTTTCTTTCGGCGCGGTTTTATATAAAATATGTGAAGGCGAACCGCTTTTCCTTTTGGTGCGTTCCAAACGAAACGGAAAGTGGGGTTTTCCGAAAGGTCATATTGAAAAAGGCGAAAGCGAAATTGAAACCGCCAGAAGAGAAGTTTTTGAAGAAACCGGAATAAAAAATATTGAGTTTGTTGAAAGTTTCAGGCAGGAAGATATTTATATTATAGATGGAACGCTTCCCGAAACAAAAGGAAAAATTACGGAAAAACATTCTGTCTTTTTTCTGGCAAAAGCTTTAGAAGAACCGTCAAAAAACAGTGATGAAGAGATATCGGAAACAGGCTGGTTTAGTTTGCAGGACGCTTTAAATGTTTTAGCATTTGAAAATCAAAAAGAAACAATAAAAAAGGCGTACGAAAAAACAGGAGGAGCAAATGAGTAATCCGCTTTTAAATGACAGCGTTTTCAGAGACGCGGCAAAAACTTCTGAGGCAATGACAATATCAGGTACCATAAACAAAAGCATAATTTTGTGGGCATTGCTTGCCGTAAGCGCGATTTACGCGTGGACGCATCCGCATATCAGCGCGGGCTTAGTATATCCGGCGTTAATTTTAGGTTTTGTTTTAGCTTTGGTTACCATATTTAAGAAACCCTACGCGCCGATATTGTCGCCGTTATATGCTTTATGCCAAGGTATGCTTTTGGGGTATCTTTCGCTTGTTTTTGAAAGACAGTATCCCGGAATAGTCGTCAATGCCGTGTTTTTAACGATCGCGGTTTTGTTTTGTATGCTTACCGCGTACAGAGCGGGTCTGTTAAAAGCGACTCCGATGTTTTACAAAGTCGTGATTTTTTCGACTTTTTCAATATTAATTGTGTATATCTTAGATTTACTGCTTAATCTTTTTGGCGGCGGCGGAATTCCGTATCTTCACCAATCGTCGATGCTGGGTATAGGAATAAGCCTTGTAATTGTCGGAGTAGCGTCTCTCAACCTTATTATAGATTTTGACATAATCGAAAAAAGCGCGAGATTCGGCGCGCCGAAATATATGGAGTGGTACGGAGCTTTTGCTCTTATGGTAACGCTTGTATGGCTTTACCTTGAAATGTTAAGACTTTTGGGGAAAATTAGAAACTAATGTTAGAAAAAACGGAATTTTTCAGGGCGGAAAACGACGCGAAAAAACTTCCTAAAAGTATTTGCGAAATAATACTTTCGGGAAGGTCTAACGTCGGAAAAAGCAGCGTAATCAACGCTTTATGTTCGCGTAAAAATCTGGCGAGAACTTCAAAAACTCCCGGCCGTACAAGAAGCATAAACGTTTACAGCGTTTCTATGGGACGCTGGATTATAGATTTGCCCGGGTATGGTTTTGCAAGAGTCAGTCCGCAGGAAAAAGCTCTTTGGCGCGTTATGATAGAAGAATGCATAGCGGAACGCAGAAGCAAAAAAATGGTGTATATCATAGTTGATGCGTTTACGGGTCCTACGGAACTTGATTTTAATATGGCGGAGTGGCTTAAAGAATATGGTATACCTTTTAAAGTTGTAGCCAATAAATGCGATAAACTTCCGGCAGCCGCTGATTTAAACGAAATTCAGGAGAAAATTTCGCAGTGTTTTGAAATTGAAAAAGATTTTGTTTTTACCGTAAGCGCTAAAAAGAAAAACGGTTTTGACAAACTAAAAGTTGATGTGGTTAAGTTTTTAAAGTAGATTTTGAGTTGTCATATTTATCAGTAATTGTTTTTGTCTGTCATGTTGAGCGAAGCCGAAACATCCAGTCGTTAAAAACATGGATCCTTCACTTCGTTCAGGATGACACTTCGTGTCAATTTTTAAAATAGGCGACATAAGCCGCCTTAAAAAAAGGAGATAGGTCATATGAGAAAAGTATTGCTTGCTGTTTGTGCTGTAGCGTTTTTTGCGGGAGCTTCTTTTGCAGCTACGCCAATTAAGCTTTCGTTGTGGGAAAAAATTGCCATTCCTCCGGCTGATGCCGTTCATGGTGTGGAACTCGGGCTAGTTTCGTACACTCCGGAATTAAGAGGAGTATCTTGGAATTTTCTTTTTGCGAAAACCGATGACGCGATAGGCGTGCAGATAGGAATGGTAACGATTTCAAATGAATTTGTAGGTCTTCTGTTAGGTCAGTTTGCAAATTTTAATAAAGGAAGTGTCAAAGGTCTACAGTGGGGATTTGTAAATCATACGCCGTCGTTAACCGGTTTACAGATCGGTGTTGTTAATTTTGCGGAGTCAGGAGAAGGTTTTGCTTTGCAGATAGGTTTTGTAAATTATATGGAAAATTCGGTAATTTATAGAATATTGCCTTTTATAAATCTTAAGATATAATATTTAATGAAACTGAACCCTTTAGCGACTATTATAATCGGTTTTATAGCAGGGCTCGCGATCTCAGGGGTTTTAGGGGATATTATAGTCGGAATAAATAATTCCGCCGGCAGAATTTCATCAGCATGGACAGTGTCCAGAGCAGATAAATTTGCAGCCGGCGGAAATTTTTCGCAGGCAATAACAGAATACGAAAAAGCTTTAAAAAAAATAAAACCTAAAAACAAAAAGCTTATCGCGAAAGTTAAAAATAATCTTGCTTTGAGCATTTTTAATATTTCCGAGCCGGCAAAATATCAGGCAGGAGTGGAAGAAGCACTGTTGATATTTGCCGAATCACTTGAGCTTTATAAAGAAATAAACGATGTGGAAGGAATTAATCAGGTTGAAACAAATATAAAAGAAGCGGGAAAAGTATTGCAGGAAATATTGTCACCCTGAACTCGTTTCAGGGTCTGGTAGTTCATATGTTTAACGACAGGATGCTGAAACAAGTTCAGCATGACACAACTTAAATAAGCCAACAATGACAACAGAAAATCATTTCATAAGTCTTTTTATCGCCAAATCTGCCAGCATCAATCCGAAAATTCCTGTAATTACATTATAACTTCCTAGAATTTTTGCGGAATTCCTTTCAAATTTTTCCGTTCCTTCCGGGAGATTTTCCGGAAACGACGGTTTTATTTGAGGAGGCTGTTCGGAAAACACACAGGGGATGCCGCTTGTAATACCGCATTTTCTTAATTCTCCGCGTAAGCGTTCTGCAAGTTTGCAGTAACTTGTTTCAAATAAATCCGCCGAGCGGATTTTTGACGGGTCGGTTTTTAATGCAGCTCCCATAGACGAAACAACCGGGATTGAATTTTTAAAACAGTATTCCAATAATGCGACTTTCGGACTGAATGAATCAATCGCATCTATAACTATGTCAGGGCTACGGTCAATACCTCCGTCTCCTTGACCGCTTAAAACCTTTTCAATATTTTCGGAGTTTACAAATACAGGCATCGTTTCAATTTTGCATTTAGGGTTTATATCTAAAATTCTTTCTTTTGCTGTTTCCGTTTTCAATTTTCCTAAAGTAGAATGCAGGGCAAATAATTGTCTGTTTAAGTTTGTTATTTGTACGGTATCGCTGTCTATAAGCAAAAATTCTCCTATGCCGCTTCTTGCAAGAGCTTCCGCGGCAAAACTTCCTACCGCGCCAAGACCGATAACGGCGACTCTGGATTGCTGAAGTTTATTAAGTTTTTCTTCACCGAAAAGTAATTGCGTCCGTAAAAACTGTTCCATGATTTTCCTTTTGTAAATGCTGTCATTGCGAGGCGGTTTTATCGCCGAAATAATTCATGTTATTATACTTATTATTGTTATTTAAAGTATGTCATGCTGAACTTGTTTCAGCATCTTGTCGTTAAAAGTATGAACTACTAGACCCTGAAACAAGTTCAGGGTGACAATTTGGCATAAGGATAAATTGTGAGTCAAACTCGCAAAGACGGCTATTTTCCGATTATCTCTACTCTCAGTCTTATTTGCGAGGCTCTGCCTAAATCGTCAATTGCTTTTACAGTATACAATCCTGCTTCGGCTTTGGCAAGCAGAACCGTTCCCGGTCGGCTTTGTCCTATATAGCGGTTATCCAGAAACCAGTATATAATTTTTGCGTCGCTGTCGGTATCAGCCCTGAAAGGAATTGTTTCGTTTTCAAAATCTTCCACGCGTAAAGTATAAATTATATTTTGCGTCGGCAAATTAATCCGCGGAGGATTTCCGTAAACCGTAATTTGTCCTATTTCAATGTCAGGCATATATCTTGGCGGGATTCTATGCGTTACTCCCGCCATCTTAAAAATTTCTAAAATTTCAGAATCCCAAAATTCAAAAACCGCGATATTTGTTTTTTCCGGAATATAATAAGGAAGCCTTAAACCCGTTTTTTGGTCTATATAAACAGGTCTGTGGACGTCGCAGATAGTTATGGGGGATTTTCCGGGTATAAAATAACTTTTCATTGTATTTTTACAGTATTGCGACGGCAAATCTCCCGATATGGAACACACGTCAATTTTGGCGATATTTAATTCGTCGTCATCTATTTGCTTTGCTATGTCTTTCTTTTCGCTGCGAACAGATTTTATTAACTCAAAGAAAAGAGGCGCCGCGGAAGTTCTTGCCATAAACGACTGCTGCCCTTCATTGTTGAATTTTCCCGACCATACGGCTAAAACATAATCTCCGAAAACTCCGGCGCTCCACGCATCCCTGAAAGCGTAAGAAGTTCCTGTTTTCCAATATACTTCAAATTCTTTAAATCCCAGCGCCGCTTTTATTTCGCCTTGCGGATCTTTATTGTCTTTTAACATTTCCAGCGTCAAGAAAGCCGCTTCGGGAGATAAAACAGTTGTTTCTCCCGTTTGCGAAAATTTTAAAAACCTCAAATCTTTTAAAACTCCGAGGTTTGCCAGCATAGCGTAAATCTGGACAATTTTTTCCATGGAAATTTCAAATCCGCCTATGGCAAGGGACGAACCGTAATAAGCGGAGTCTTTTAAGTTTTTTACTTCCGCTTTTTTAAGCATATTTATTAAACTATCGGGATTTGTTTTTATAAGCAAATCTATTGCGGGGATGTTTCTGCTTTGCGTTAATGCCTGCGTCGCAAAGACAGGTCCCATAAAATCCCTGTCGGAATTTTCAGGAGCATAAACGCCGTAATGTTTCGGCGTGTCTTTTAAAAGAGTCATCGGGTGTATCAGCCCTTTTTCAAGCGCGATGGCGTAAATAAATGGTTTTAATGTTGAGCCCGGGGAACGGTATGCCGCGCATCCGTTCACCTGTCCTTGTATAGCGTCGTCAAAAAAATCTGCGGAACCGACGTAAGCTTCAACTTCCATTGTTTTGTAGTTTATAAGCATAGCGCAGACATTGTTTATTCCTCTGCTTTCATTTCTTGCTACATAATATTTTATTCTTTCCTCTATGTTTTTTTGCAGATGCAAATCCAAAGTAGTATTTATGACGGAATCTTTGTTTTCGGCAATTATTCTGTTTACAAAATGCGGAGCTTCAAAAGGCAGATCTGCAGGTTTTTTTATGTGTAACGGCATATCAAAGTAGCCGCTTTTATCGGCGTCTTTAGGATGTTTTTTTATCCATTTTTGAAAAACTCTTTTTCGGGCTTTTTCTGTTTTTTCTTTTCTTTCTTCATCGGACAATCTTCTGAAATTCGGATTTTGGGGTATTACGCACAGGGAAAACGATTCCAGAATGCTTAAAGTTTCCGCTTTTTTTGAAAAATATATGACCGACGCAGCTCCGGCGCCCTCTATGTTGTAACCGTACGGCGCTATGTTCAGATAAGCTTCAAGAATATCGTTTTTGCCGTATCTCATTTCAATCCATACAGCTGCAATTATTTGTTTTATTTTCCCTGATATGGATGAGCTGTCTATACCATAAATTATTCTGGCAAGCTGCATTGTAATTGTGGAAGCGCCGACAGGACGGCTTTTTTTGATTATGCTTGTCCAAAAGCCTTTTATTAAAGCCGCGGGATTAAAGCCGCGATGAAGATAAAAATATTTGTCTTCGTAAAGAATGGTTCCGGTTTTTAAAGACTCCGGCATTTTTGAAAGCGGGATGAAAAGTCTGAATTGTTCGTCTTCGGATGTTGTAAGTCTGAGCAGTTTGTCATTTCTGTCAAAGACAGCCTGAGAAAAAGAATAACCGCTTAAAATCTTTTCTTTCGGCATAAAACGTACTGCCAAAAGAAAAGTTATTAAAAGCAGTGAAACAATCAATAATATTTTTTTTGTCATTTCAAGATTACTCAGAAGGAAAGCAATTTATCAGTTTTGTCACCCTGAGCGTAGCCGAAGGGTCTGCAGTTAAAAGGCAGATGTTTCGACTACGCAACTACGTTGCTACGCTCAACATGACATACAAAACGGCAAGAGACATTATATTATTATTTCTTTTCTTCGCCAGCCTTAGCGTTATCATTGCTGCGTATTTCCACGCGGCGGATTTTGCCCGATATGGTTTTCGGCAGCGCGTCAACATATTCCACTATGCGCGGATATTTATAAGGAGCCGTAATCTTTTTAACATGGTTCTGCAGCTCTTTTGTCAACTCCGGCGAACTGGTATAACCTTTTGAAAGCACTATAGTTGCTTTTACGGCAAATCCGCGTTCAGGATCCGGAACGCCTGTTACAGCGCATTCGGTAACCGCGGGATGTTCCATTAAAACGCTTTCAACTTCAAAAGGTCCGATGCGGTATCCGGAAGATTTAATAACATCGTCAGTGCGTCCCACATACCATAAAAATCCCATTTCATCTTTATATGCCGTATCGCCCGTATGATATAAATCGTCATACCAGACGCTTTTTGTCATTTCGTCATCGCAGAAATAACCGGAGAACATTCCGTAAGGTTTTCCGCCGCCGGCTTCGTCGGTACGTATGCATATTTCGCCTATTACGCCGGGACTTACTTCTTTGCCGCAGTCATCGGCAATAATCATTCTGTAACCCGGTACAGGCAAACCCATTGAGCCAAGCCTAGGCTGCATCCAGGGATATCCCGTCCAGCAGCAGATTGTAGTTTCGCTTTGTCCGAACCCTTCAAAAATTTTCAAACCTGTTCCTTCGTGCCAAACCCTGAAAACTTCGGGATTGAGCGCTTCTCCTGCGGTTGTGCAGTGATGCAAGGCTGAAAAATTATATTTTTTAAGGTCTTCTTTAATTAGAAAACGGTACATTGTCGGAGGAGCGCAAAAAGTATTAATTTTATATTTCTCAATTTTTTCAAGTATGTCGGTCGCGGAAAATTTGTCAAAATCGTATGTGAAAATAGCGCTGCCCGCAAGCCATTGGCTGTACATTTTGCCCCAAAGGCTTTTAAGCCATCCGGTGTCGGAAATCGTGAAATGCAAACCGCCCTTTTCACAGCGGTGCCAGAAGCAGCCTGTCATAATATGTCCGAGCGGGTAAGTATAGTCGTGCCATACCATTTTCGGATAACCGGTTGTGCCCGAAGAAAACGCCATAAGCATCATATCGCTTTTTATGTTGTTTCTGGCTACGGGAGTTTCAGGCGCCGCTTCCAGTTGTGCGTCAAAATCTATCCATTTTTCATTCGGAACTTTACCGCCGAATACTGCCAGCTTTTTTACTGTAGGGCAGTTAGGCAATGCTTCTTCCATAGCCGTGATAACGCCAAAACGCGGAGTAGTCAGCAGCATTTTTATAGAAGCGGAATTCATTCTGTATTCCATATCTTTTTTTGTCAGCAAATAAGTAGCGGGTACTGCTACTGCCCCCATACGGTGAAGTCCCATCAAAACCGGCCAGTAACGCCAATCGCGCGACATTGTCAGCATAACCATATCGCCTTTTTCAATTCCCTGCGCGATAAAAAAATTAGCGGCTTTAACCGACAAGCGGCGTATATCTTCAAAAGTAAAACGTTTTTCTTCGCCTGTATTAGAAAGCCATAACATAGCCAGAGCGTCGGGGGTTTCAGCGGCCATTACATCAAGGCAGTCAAAAACGAAGTTAAAATTGTCCGGGATGTTCAGTTTGTAATTTTTTTGTAAGTCTTCTAAAGTTACAAAATCGTCACGGTTGCGGTTTGTGTATTTTTCATATAAGGGCATAATTTCCTTCCTTTAAGACTTCGTCTTTAATTATTTTACCTCTCCCCTTGCGGGAGAGGGTAGGGTGAGGGGTTGTCGTTATTATTATGGAAGCGAGAGGCAACCCCTCATCCTCTTGCTTCGCAAGTCCTTCTCCCGCAAGGGGCGAAGGAAATGACGATTTATCCGATCACTACTGCCAAAAATTTTACCGGAGCATTGTCCAAAGCCTGCATAGCGTGAGGAATTGAAGAGTTGAAATATACGCTGTCGCCCGGCTCCAAAACATACTCGCTGTTTGCTATATAAAACTTCATGCGTCCCGAAATCATAAGGTTGAATTCTTGTCCGTCATGGGACTGCAGAGAGGGTTTTTCTTCTTTTGGTTCAACAGTAACCATAAAAGGCTCGGCTTTTTTATTTCTGAATGTAAAAGCCAAATGGTTATATTTGTAAGCCGCGCGGCGGTCAATACTGTAGCCTTCGCCTTTGCGCACAATAGTCCAATCCGATAAATGCGGGCTGTCTCCGCTCATCAGATCAATTACGTCTACACCCAAAATTTTGGCGGCTTTATACAGGAAAGAAAATGAAAAATCCAATTCACCTTTTTCGTATGCTGCCAAATCCTGTACGGTAATTCCCGTTTTTTCACAAAAAGCCTCGGGCGTCATTTCCGCGATATTTCGCAGACCTGATAAACGGAGACCAATGTCTTTCAGTTGCTCATTCATTTGTTTAGCTCCTTTGGTTTTGTATCTGTTATTCTCGAGTTGTCTTGTCGTTATTGTCATACCGTTGAAAAACGGTATCCAAGTCGACAAAAGCAAGAAGTAAATCCTTTCTTTTGTCATCCCCGAAATTCGTAATCGGGGATCCAAGTTAGTTATTAAAAGACATAAGGATTAACATATTATTTTTAGTCATAATGGATTCCGGGTCAAGCCCGGAATGACAAACAAAGGCAATAGGTTTTTGCCGTCAATGACGATAATGTATCTATTCTCTGTTTTTTCATTCCGCCGCTACAACTTCAAACTTTCCTTGTTTTGTTAAAGCAGAAAATTCAGGATCGTACATTCCCGCCGCGTATGTTCCCGGAACGGTGAATTTGCCTTTCGTTACAACTTTAACTTTATAAGTAAGCTCTGTTATGTTTTTATTTACCGTCGGATGAAAAATCATTCTGTCTTCGCGCGCGTCCGAACTGTCAAAAGATCCGCTTTGCGAACCGCTTATTATTTCAAAGCATGCAGGCAGCATATCGACTACAGCCAAACCTAATGTATTGTCGGTTTTTGCCCTTACTCTTATTCGCGCCGTTAAAACGTCTCCGAGTTTTGCCGTTTTTACTACAGAACCGTTTGAGTCCAAATAATCGCGCGTAAGTTCCAGACCGTTGGCATAATCTTTAGCGTTTCTGTCAAAACCCTGCTGTATAACGCTGTAATAAATCCTGTCAGCGTCTTTCGCGGCGGTTATATTAAACTCTTTCGCGTCAGCTCCGAATTTAGAAAAGGGGAACGGATTGGCGTTTAACGTCAAATCCGTTTCTTTATTATCGGTTTTTTTCACGCTTATCTGTATATACGGATCCTTTTTTTCAAGGTCTGCTCCGTAAGAAAGCAGAGCGAGCAAAATGTTTGAAGACGAAATAGTGTTATATTGTCCGTTTAAGATAACGGTTACAAGCCCGCCTGCTATCGACGAAGCGTCCGGATTGAGATTATTCGCGAAATGTTTATTGCAAAGGTACAGATAAACCGCGTTTCTCTGCGAGCTGGAATCAAAATCCGAATAAAATATGAATTTATCTTTTGTGTCGGGCTTAAATGCTTTTATAAGAGTTTCGGCTTTTTTGAAATCTTTTAAAAGCATATAGCACGAAGCCATGTAGGCGGAAGTAATATCTTCGCGCCATCTTTTGTTGATATCATTTAAATAGTCTTCTATTTTCAAAAGGTTATTCGTGGTAACATAATTGTTTCTTGTGAGAACGTAATTAGCGTAAGCTTTAAGTTTCGCGTCTTCTGTGCTTGCAGGCATTTGCGATGCAAAATTTTCAAGCCAGTTTCTTCCTCTTGAAAGAATTTCCGGCGGAACAGGGTATCCGAGTTCTTTAGCGTCGGTAAAGAAATGCAGGGTATAAATTGTCGTAAACGGATGGGCTGACGAAGATTCCGCCCACAAGCTGAATCCTCCGTTATTCTGTTGCCTTAAACGGATTTTAGATAAGACATTATTAAACATTTCCTGCTGTTCTTTGGCGGTTATAAAACCTTTCCTTTCGGAAACAGAGCCGTAAAGGAACGGAAAAACCGAACTTACTATTTGTTCCGTGCAGCCGTAAGGGTAAGCGTTAAAATATTTTTTAAGAGACAGAAAAACAAGCTGCGGGCTGTGTGACGCAGCTATTTCTCTGACGGAAAATTCGTCGTACATATTTCTCGCGAAACCGTCAACTTTAGTTTTCGCTTTGTTTGAAGAGCCGGACTTTATTATAGCCTGGAAAACATTCGCGGGTCTTATGCTTACGCTGATTTCCGCTTTAAAAATATCGTCTTTATGTTTTGCTTTAAAAACCAAATCTCCGGAGCCTAATCTGTCTAAAGCTTTTAAACTGAATCTTACGGTTTTTTCGCTGCCCTCTTTTATTTCAAAAGTCTGTTTGTTTTCGGATGTTATTTCAAACTTGTCGTTTGTTTCAAGCCATGCTTCAATTGTCGCGGTTTTTGAACCTTCTATATTGTTTGAAATTGTAGCGCTTACTTCAAATGTATCTCCCGGAAGAGCGGCTAATGGAGCCATCGGTGAAATAATTACCGGCGACTTTACTATAACTTCTTTGTCTGTTGAACCGGCTTTGTCCGCGCCCGCGGCTACCGCCATAACTTTAAGCAGTCCGTTGAAATAATCGGGAACTTTATATTTAACTGTTTTAAACTCCGTTGTAGAATCTAAAGCCGATGACCAGAAAACTACGGGCGCTGCTTGTCTTCTTGCGAACGGATTAAGATTTTTATCAAGCATATCATAAGCTTCTCCGCCGCCGACACCGGCAATTTCTCTTATTATTTTGAAGTCCGGCAAAATCAAATCCGCTGTTTGAAATGTCGCTACTTCCAAAGCCGCTTTTTTGAAAAAGAACGCGAGCGGCGATGGCGTTTGATAACCCGCGACCTGTAAAATTCCCTGATCAACCGCGTAAACTACGATTTTTGCGGGCTGCGATGTTTTATACGAAATTTCTATTTCATCTCCCGGGCGTACAAGTTCCGGAGTTTTTAAATCTATTCCGATTTTTCTGTTAGCAAGGCTTATTTTAAAAGGAACAACTGCGTAAGCGTGCGGGCTTGAAAATATTTCCTTTGAATCTATAGCTCGTATAAAAGAAACGTTTACATAAGCGTTTCCTTCAAGATCTTTAGGAACGGTTATTTTTTCTACCGTGCTGTTTGTATTTGTTTTAAACCATTTGTAAGCGTAAACTTTGTCTTTTTCAATTGTTATAAGCCCGGAACCTGTATAAGGAGCGGTAATATTTAAAGTCAGCTGCGTTCCCGGCGCAACATCGTCGCTTTGCAGGTTTACAGCCAAATTCGCGTCTTTTTCTATAGTCAGCGACTGGTTTGAAGTTCCGGCTACAAAATATACAAAGCTTAAAATTTTCATTCCGTTTCCGTCAATAATTTCAATTACGTAATTGCCGGGATTCCGGGTATTTAAAATAAGTTTTGAACCTTGCTCCGTAATAAAGAACGCGTCTTCGTTTAAAAGAGTTTCTTTTGCAGATGTCTGGTATTTATAAACTCCGTTATTTTGTTTTACAAGGGAAGATATAAATTGTTTTTGCAAAACTCTGACCGTCAGGTTTTTAAGCTCGACAGGTTTTAAATTATTATCTACGGCAATCAATTCAACTGTCGCGTCGCTTCCTTTGTTTAAGTAATCAAGTTTTGAAATAGTTTTAAATCCGGTAAGAAATTTGTAGGGCGAAATACGGACATTGTCGTAAGCGTAAACGCTTTTGCCGCTGTCAGCTTCAAAAACTTCCGCTTCAAGCGCCAGATTATATGTTCCGCCGGAATATTTTGACAAGTCAAAACTAAATTCCGCGTTGCCGTTTTCGTCCGTTTCGGCGTTTTCAAACCGCTCTGTTAAATTCTGCACGGCGTTTCTTTCGGACTGTTTATGCGGATCGGGAAATTTATACTCGGAATATTTTGAAAATTTAAATTCGGTCGGGAAAACGGAATAAGAAGCTTTTACCATTCTGTTTTGCGCATGCGTGCCGAAAAGATTGTTTGCGGTTATCAGCGCTTTAAGATTTTCCGGTATTGTCCAGCCGGTTCCCGAAGCTCCTGTTATTTTTGCCGATACTTTAATTGAATCCGTCCTGAATTCTTCAACTCTTATTGCCGCGCTTCCGATAAAAGATTCGTTCTTTTCGTCTTTTACAAGATACGCGCTCAGGGTGTAAGCTCCGGTGGGGGAAGTATTGTAAGTTTTAATCGCGTCAATCGTTGCAAATCCGAAAGCGTTTAAGCTTACTGTTTTTTCAAACACTGTTTTATTGTAAGGGTCTTTTAAAACGGTTTTTATAGCTATGCCCGAAATATCGCTCCATTGTTCGTCTTTTACTATCATTCCGAAATTTATGTCATCTCCGGGGCGGTAAATTCCTCTGTCGGAAAATATAAACGCTTTAAGTCCTTTTGTTCTGGCTGAAGAATATTCTCCCGCAACGCTGAATTTTGAAAAATCCAACTGCCTGTCGTATCTTTCAAAAGGCATAAAAGATATGTCGTTGCCGCTTGTAGCAACATAGGCAACAGGCTGTTTTTCATTGAAAAATCCTTCAACTTTATTAAATACCGCGCAGCCGTCACTGTTTGTAGTCTGCGTTAAAACCGGTATTCCGTTTTTGCCTAAAATTTCAACTTTTGCGTTAGCGACAGGCTTGCCGTTTTTTATAGACATTACAAAAACATTGTGTCTGTTGGTTATGTCTTTTTTTACCAGTATCGCCAAATCCGTGGCTAAAATAAAACGTTTGTCAAAAGGACCGTCGTTAGAGTTTCTGTTAATGTCAAAAGCCTGAATGTTTATAAAAAATAATCCCGATGTTCCCTGCGGTTTTAAAAATTCGTTCAAATCTATGCTTGAATAATTCGCTTTGCTTATTGAGGCGGTCAACGGTATTGTTTTTGTAAATTTTTGGGAAATATTGCTTTCGTTAAAATCCCAGTTGTTTCTGAAATTAGGATGCGCGAAACTTCCGTAAGTCTGTGAAATAAGATGGTTTATCTGCGCGGGCATTACTCTGGAAATATCTACTTTTACGCCGTTTACCCCGCGGGTTTTAAACGTAAGCAGATTTGAGCTTAAAGGTAAAACCGCGCCGTTTTGAAGCAGGTTTACTTCTTTAGGAAACGCCGCTGAATTTATAACGGTTTCAAAAGATTTTTTTATGACAAAACCTGTCTGCGAGGTAATGTCTTCTTTTATCAAAACGTACAAATATCTTCTTGCTAAATCCGGCGCCTGATATTTATATAAATAATTTTCGCTTATGTCAGAGGCGTTTTCAACAGGCTCAAGTTTTATCTTTTGCGATTTCGCGAGAATTTCAGGCGTAACTTCCGCGAAAGTCCAGGGGTGGCTGTATGGTCTTGTATAGCTTACCGGCTCTATATAGCGGTTTTCGTCATGGTTGTAATAGCCTTCATCCGTGTCATAAACAACGGAAGGTCCTTCATTTTCTTTTAACGGGTGTTTTAAAGGCAAAAGATAGGCTTCTATTTTTTCTTTAAGTTCTTTTATGTTTACGCCGTCGGTAAAATTGACGGCTAAAAACTGTTCGGGATCTTCCGCTTCATTTTTTACTATCACGGCGCCGACTTCGGAAATTCTGAATATTTTATCCTGTGACGGAATGTCAAGCGACTGCTTTATCCTTTCCGACGCTTTTCCTCCGGACGCTGCTTTTACCGGAGCTAATTCTATCACTGCAGTCTGATCTTTTGCAAGTATGTTTACCGGTTCCGAGACTACATAAGCGTTGCGTCTGATTTTATCGTAAGTTACGGTGTATTTAATGTTCTTTTTGTCTAATGTAAAACTGAGAGCTTTTTCAAAAGATTTTGTATCAATTGTATGCGTAAAAGAAAAACTTGCCTGAATTTGTCTTGTTTTAGGATTTTTCGGATCCTGAAAAAGATTAAAACCCGATAAATACGCTTCAAATCTGGGCGTGGACACGGTATATGAAAACTGCGTCATAGGGAAATCAGGATTGAAAATATCTTTCGGAAATTTTATTTTATAATCTTCTCCGGCAGGCCAGTCATTTTTAGGCGTAAAAACAAGAGTGTATTCGTTTCTCCACTCCCATCTTCCTTCCGCTTTAGGCGACATTGTTATACCTTCAACTTCCGACCCGAGTTTTTCTATGTTCGCAGCCGAAGCGTTAAAAGAGAACATTATGGGGTGAGGCTCCGCAGATTTAAGTTCTCCGTTTACGTCTTCATAGTAACCGGTTATGCCGGGAGCGTTAATATATACATTGGCGTCGTTATAGACTATTTTGCCTGCTTTGCCTTTTAGTTTGTCAGTCAGTTTTATATGAAAAGATTTAAACGGGGTGTCGTATATGTTAGGTATGGTGACAATACGGTTATCTATAAAAAAACCGCCCAAAACAATAAGCACCAAGGCTGTTATAACTAAAATATTCCAAAATTTTTTCATTATGCCAGTCTCCTAGAATATAAAATGAAGCGCTTTTGCCGTCATTGCGGGCTTGACCCGCAATCCAGAGCAATTGTCTGTCATCTAACTTAAAATTTGTAGAGCAAAATAGAATATAAGTTCAGTTTTGTCACACTGCGCGGAGCCTGCACTGAGCGAAGTCGAATGTGTCGCAGTGTCTATGATTTATAGATTCTGCGACTTCGCGCAGAATTGTTCCTTAAAAAGAATATATAATTAAGCGTATAAGGGCGTTGGAAGAACGACGCAGAATAGGGCTAAAAGCC
>WRFE01000016.1 GCA_009778965.1 Candidatus Endomicrobium labiotermitis | reverse complement strand
TTTAACATAAACAAAGATGTAGTAACGGAAAAAATTAGTTCTGTACTTGCATCTCCGTATATTGCGCCGCCCTTTCCGGAACCCGCGCTGTTTGACCTAAACTCTACGCTCCCGCCTGTAAAGTGAAAAATTGAATTATTAATAGCATATATTGCGCCGCCGGAATCTCCTGCGCTGTTTTCTCTGAATACAACATACTCTCTTATTGGCGAAACTCTGGGCTGAAAACTGAATAATCCTACACTTGAATATATCGCGCCGCCATAATTGCCTGCCGTATTTCCTATAAAATACGAGTCGTTAAACATCGCCTGTCCGCTGTTTCCGACATTTCCGACTCCTGATACATATAAAAATCCTCCGCTGTGTGAAGCTCTGTTATTCTCCGCAATTAATTTTGTCGGACTGAAATCCACTCCGCCGAGTCTGCCCAACGCTATTACTCCGCCGTACGCCGCAGTACTGTTTGCCATACTCATAGTAGTAGTAGTACCCCTGAATCTAAGCTGTGCTAAGTCGCTTCCGGTCGGTCTTTCTGCATACAGCGTTCCTCCGTACGTCGCGTAATTTCCTTCTATTGTCATATTATCCCAATAAAAATCTATTGTTTTATTACAAGTTGCATATAAAAAGCCGCCGTACTCTGCCATATTGTTAATAACGTAAAATTTTGCGCTGGCAAAATTTATATCGGCGCCACCGCCCAAATACACTGCTCCGCCCTTGTCTGCTGCCGTATTGTTGATAAATGTTACCGTATCTTTAAATACGTATCTTTGGGTTAATGACAGGGGATTTACCACAGAAAATATTGCCCCGCCGCTGACATTCGCATGATTGGAATCAAAAGTCATTGAACCATCAAACACCATACTTGAAACCGAGGCAGCGAATACAGCTCCGCCGAAATTTGCAGTGTTTGATCTAAATGTTGTTGAGCTGAAAGTTATTGTCGATCCGGTATTTAAATATACCGCACCGCCGGAACTTGCGCTTACAAAATTTTGAAAAGTCATACTTCCGGTTATCGTGGCATAACGGCCGGTTAAGTTTAAACCGCTATAACCCGCGCCGTCAAGAGTAAAACCGTTGCCTATAATGTTTTTAATACCCGCGCCGGCATTAGCAAGATTTGCGCCAAAAGAAAAATTTCCGATTAAATTTATTTCCGCCGTTGAGCCGGATGTCCATAGCGGATTAAACTGACTGAAATTTAATACATCGTCAGCATACGCTTTTCCGCCTGCCAAAAACACCAATGCCATGACAATTAATAATAATTTTTTCATTTTGACTCCTTGTTTACAATTTAGTTATTAGCGTATATTGCGCACTGAGACAATTCTAATTCAGTTTATCTTTTTTGGCAAGGCTTTTGTCATCATAAACAGCGGGTAAAAAATAAGAGTTATTTTTTAATAATATTAAATATAAGATCGGCAAGTTTTACGGCAGTTTTTTTGACTGGAGCGGACATTTCCACGCCGAATTCCAAAGTTTCGGGCTGTATTCCCAAAATTAAGGTTTTGCATGGATTGTCGCGGGATATATAATTAATAAAAACGTTCATTGGCATCATATGAGTTGAAAACGCCGCGCCGTCGATATCGTCCGCAGAAATAATGCTGATTTCACCCGTGTTAAGCCCGCTGTTTGCGGCGTCGCATATTATAATATGAGTAGGCGCGAATTTTTTTATTTCGCCTGTAAGGTTTTCGGGCGCTGTGTAGCCCAATAAAATTTTAAAATTTGAAGGGAGATTTTTTTTTAAGAGTTCATTCGCGGTTAAAATTGCAGCGGCATCATCAGCCCTGAGCTCCGAACCTATTGAAAGAAAAACTGTTTTATCAGCATCTTTCAAAAATCGTTCTAATTTTTCGCGTATTTTATTCATTATCGTTTTTGTTAAGTTCTTTTAGAAAATCTTCAATGATTTGGTTAAGTTTCTTTTCTGATTTAATTTGCTCTTCCAAAACAAATCTCATTACGTCGATTATGGGGTCAGGGAGTTTGGCGTGTTCAAGCTTTTCTATTTCTTTTTCGGAATGTTGCTTTATTCTTGCAGGCACGCCTACAGCGGTTGAGTTTGCGGGAACATCGTGCGTAACTACCGAAGCTGCGCCTATGCGCGCGTTATCGCCTATAGTTATAGCGCCTAAAACTATGGCGTTTGAACCTAAAACCACATTATTTCCGACAGTAGGATGGCGTTTCTTTTTTTCAAGAGAAGTACCGCCAAGCAAAACGCCTTTATAAATTAAAACATCATCGCCGACTTCGGAAGTTTCGCCTATAACAACGCCCATACCGTGGTCTATAAAAAGACGTCTGCCTATTTTAGCTCCGGGATGAATTTCTATACCTGTTAAAAACCTGCTTATGTGCGAAGTAAATCTCGCTAAAAAATAAAATTTAAATTTCCATATTTTATGCGCGAATCTGTGAAATATAACGGCATGAAGTCCGGGATAGCAAAAAAGAACCTCCAGCCACGAACGCGCGGCCGGATCCTGATGAAAAATATTTTTTACGTCTTCTCTTAATAATTTAAACATAAATAAATTATACCAAATACCGGGAAAAAAGAAAAACGGGCGGCAAAATAGCCGCCCGTTTTGAAATTTTTATAAGCTTATTTCTTTTTTGCTTTTTTTGCTGCTTTTTTTACTACTTTTTTTACTGCTTTTTTCGCTACTTTTTTTACCGCTTTTTTTGCTGCTTTTTTTACTTTTTTCGCTGCTTTCTTTCTTTTCTGTCCGCCTCTGCTCATTTTCGCTCTGGAAATATCGCCCTGTTTGTCAAGGAAATACAAAAATCCTTTTTCTTTTTTAAGACCGGCTTTCGCAACTTTCGCTGCTTTTCCGCCTTTTTTTCCGCCTCTTGCCATCTGAGCTCTTGAAACGTCGCCGTCTTTGTCAATGAAATAGAGATATCCTTCTTCTCTTTTTACGCCCAACTTCTGTACTTTTTCTGCCATGGTACACCTCCTGTTTTATGGTGCGGCTTTATTTATTTTCTCCGGAATTTTCCGGAGTAATATTTTTTTCTTCTTTTTTCGTGACAATTTTATCTTTCAGCCAGTTATCAACTATTTCTTTTGAAAATCTGTATTGACGGCCTATTTTTGAAGCCGGTATTTTTTTCATTTTTATCAAACTGTAAATTTTAGATTTTCCGATTCCTAAATATTCGGAAAGTTCTTTTATATCCATTATTTGTTTGTTAGAACTTATATTTTTATTTTCCATGTTTTACTCTTTTCTATCTGTTATTTGCATTTGATGTTGAAATGATACAAATTTTATTATTATTTGTCAAGTATTATTTTTTAATATCTATAAATACTTTTTAGTTATGTTTAATATTGTTAATTGCTGTTATCTGTTATTTAGTATTTTTGAAATACTTTTAGAATTTTTAAATCACAATAGTTATTGTTTATTATCATTTATTTGCAAAAATATGCTATAATATTTATATAAAATAAAAATATGCATGAATATCATCTTTTAGAAATCCTCGCAATAGGTTTTGCCTTAGCTTTAGTTTTTGGATATATCACCCAAAGACTTGGATTATCTTCTATTGTCGGTTATCTTTTAGCGGGTTTTTTAATAGGTCCCGCATCACCGGGATTTGTAGCAGACTACAGTTTGGCGTTTCAGCTTTCCGAAGTCGGCGTAATTCTTTTGATGTTCGGAATAGGGCTGCATTTTAAATTAGACGATTTAATGGCAGTGAAAGGAATAGCCATTCCGGGCGCCATAGTTCAAAGCGCTGCTGCTACAGTATGCGGAACTTTTTTGGGATTATCTTTAGGTCTGGATTTAAAATCCGGCATTATTTTAGGCATGTGTCTTTCCGTTGCAAGCACCGTAGTTTTGGTAAGGGTTTTAACTGACAATCATGCGGTAAATACAGTTCACGGACACGCGGCTGTAGGCTGGCTTGTAGTTGAAGATATTTTTACCGTACTGCTTTTGGTTACCCTGCCTCTTTTACCGGCAATTATAGAAGCCGGCACACATATAACAGATATAGCAAATGACTGGAGAATAATAAAAACTATAGCGATCGCGTTATTTCGCGTAGGCGCTTTGTGGGTTTTAGTTATGGTGGTAGGCGGGCGCCTTGTTCCGTGGCTTCTTTCTAAAATTGCAAAAACACGTTCGCCTGAACTTTTTACGCTTACTGTTTTAGTAATAGCATTTATAACAGCGGCAGTTGCCGCGTATGTATTTCAGGCGTCTTTCGCCTTAGGCGCTTTTTTAGGCGGAATGGTTGTCGGAAAAAGCAAAGTGAGCCATCAGGCGGGCGCGGATATTCTCCCGTTGAAAGACGCTTTCTCGGTACTATTTTTTCTTTCAGTAGGAATGATTTTTGATCCCCGGTTTGTAACACAAAATCCTACGCTTATAATAGCTTGTCTTATAGTAGTTCTTATTGTAAAACCTCTTACAGCGATATTTACCGTAACAATTTTAGGGTATTCCCAACGCACGGCGTTAACCGTGGCGGCAGGTCTTGCGCAAGTAGGAGAATTTTCTTTTATTTTGGCTCAGGAAGCAAAGAGGTTAAACCTTGTCCAAGATGTAGTTTATAATGTTATAGTTGTATGCGCCATAATTTCAATAACCCTTAACCCGACGCTTTTCGGAAAAGTTAATGCGTTTGAAAATTACTTGAAGACAAAGAAAAAGTTATGGAAATTTATGAATCATATTGCCGATAAAAGAGGCAAAAAGAGAAATAAAAGCCAGGACCTTGCAAAAAACCTTCTGCCTGCGAAAGAATATTTGAAAGAAAAAACAGCAATAGTTGTAGGATATGGTCCTACCGGAAAAAAAGTCGCGCGCGCTTTAAGCGAGCACAACATAACGCCTATAATACTAGAAATGAATGTAGATACCGTAAATACCCTTACAAGCCAGGGACATTTTGCCATTTACGGAGATTCGACAAAGAAAACCATTTTGGAAGCTGCCGGAATTGAGCATGCGGATTATTTGATTATAACCGTCCCGTCTTTATCGGTAACTACGGAAACAGCCGCCGTTGCCGCGTCATTAAACCCCAAAACAAGAATTTTAGTACGCGCAAGATTTTTATACAACAAAGAACATTTAAAACAAATCGGCGTTACCGCAATAGCTGTTGAAGAAGAAGAAATCGCAAAATCTCTTACTGCGCTGCTTCTTGAAGATTTGGAAAAACAAAGCCTGCTTGCCGCCGCCTCGGAAATGGCAGCACAGACGGATAATACTTAGATAAAAAATTTTAGCCTGCGATTTGATTTACAATATCCTGTATTTTTACCAAATCCTCTTTTGTACCCAAAGCAAGAAAAATATCGCCGTCTTCAACAACAGTTGATCCGTTTGGAATCAAAAATCCGTCGCCTCTGGAAATCAAAGCCACCAAACTTTTTGCCGGAAGATTCAATTCGACAATTTTTTTACCTATTGCGGCAGATTCTAAAGGAACTATTATTTCAAACAAATCCGCGTTTATGCCATGCACCTGTTCAAACTCTATAGGATATCTTTTTTTGACGCTAAGCGGCTTGCTCAATTTAAGAAAATCAGCTACTTTTCCCAAAGAAATGCCTTGAGTAAGAGCGGAAATAAAAACGACAAAGAAAACTATATTGAATATTTTATTCGCATCGGCAATACCGTAAGCAAAAGGAAACATAGCCAAAATAATAGGTACTGACCCTCTTAAACCTACCCACGAAACCATCGTTTTTTCGCTAAATTTCAGTTTTGTAAAAATTGAGCAAAGATACACGGCTGCCGGTCTAGCGATAAACATCAACACCAAAGCCGCAAGAATTCCTGTCCATACAAACGGCAGCAGTTCCTTAACATTAAGTAAAAGACCTAAAGCTAAAAACATCGTTATTTGCATCAGCCACGCAAGACCTTCCTGAAACCGTACCAAACTTTTTTTATGAATAAAATTGCTGTTTCCTATAACTATTCCCGCAATATATACCGCCAAAAAACCGTTGCCTTTTATAAAAGTTGACATTGAATAAACAAGAAGTACTAATGTCATTAAAAGAACCGGATAAAGACCGTCATAATCAAGATTTATTTTGTTGATTATTTTGACGGATAACCATCCAAAAAAAAGTCCTGCCGCCGTACCTATCCCCATTTCAAGTATGAATTTTGGGATAAGAGAAAACGGAGTCTCGCCCGGAGAGGTAATAAGCAATATCGCGCTCACAGTCAAAAAAACCGCCATCGGATCATTGCTTGCGGATTCGAATTCAAGAAGAGAACGCAGTTTATTGTTAAGAGTTATGCGTTTAGATCTCAAAACCGAAAAAACCGCCGCAGCATCCGTGGAAGAGACAATTGCCCCCAAAAGAAAAGATTCTTTCCATCCGAGATTAAAAATAAAACTCACGAAAAACGCCATAATTATTGCCGTAAGCAAAACGCCCAAAGTCGCCAAAACCGCGCCGATCTTAAAAACCGGTTTTACGTCTTGCCAGTTTGTTCCTACCCCGCCGGAAAATAATATGTAAGCAAGAGCAACAACGCCTATATAGTTTGCAAGATCATAATTTTTAAAAGAAATGATTCCTACGCCTTCGGAGCCTGCAACTATTCCTATAAACATAAAAATAAGCAATGCCGGAACTCCGAATTTGTCAGACGCTTTACTGAAAAAAACGCTAAAAAAAACCAAAATGGCAGAAATAAACAGAATTACTTCAAATGAAATTGGCATTAATGTAACCTCAATTTTATTGATGTTGCGCCCCATTATATATTTTAATCATTATTTTGTCTATTTTACGATAAAAACAATGTAGCGATGCATCCATCCCGGGATTACACTTGTATTCCTTTTGAAAATTTGCCATAATATTTATATGGACATTTTTGAAAAACTTTCCATTCTTACTGATTCGGCAAAATATGACGTTGCCTGCACCTCAAGCGGCTGCAGCCAGACTTCTTCCGCAAGCGGAGGAATAGGCAGCAAAGTGTCGGCCGGAATATGCCACAGCTTTGCCGCGGACGGTCGCTGTATTTCTCTCCTTAAAGTATTAATGACAAACATCTGCGTATATGACTGTAAATATTGTTCCAACCGTAAATCAAACGATATAAAAAGAACCATATTTTTGCCTGAAGAACTGGCTGATTTAACAATACAATTTTATAGACGAAATTATATAGAAGGACTGTTTTTAAGTTCGGGAGTGGTCAAAAATCCCGATTACACTTGCGAACTTATGATAAAAACTTTAAGTATTTTAAGATATACACACCGCTTCAACGGCTATATACATGCTAAAGCCATACCCGGCGCGGATCCAAAACTTTTAAGACAGCTCGGGCTGCTGGCTGACAGAATGAGCGTAAATATTGAACTGCCGTCACAAAACAGCCTGCAGCTTTTAGCTCCCGATAAAAGCAAAAATTCAATTTTTACCCCTATGGGTTTTATAAAAGAAAATATCGCGGAAAGCACAAAAGAGCTTACTGTTTATAAAAATGCTCCGCGTTTTGTGCCCGCGGGTCAAAGCACGCAGATGATAATAGGAGCGACCCCGGAAACAGATAATCACATTTTAAGACTTTCGGAAAATCTTTACAAAAAATATAAATTAAAAAGGGTTTTCTTTTCGGCTTATATTCCGGTTTTGGAAGATAAGCTTTTACCCTCTTTGGATTTTAAAGCGCCGCTTTTAAGAGAGCACAGACTTTATCAGGCGGACTGGCTTATGCGTTTTTACAAGTTCAGGGCGGATGAAATTTTGGATGATAAAACACCGAATTTTAACCCTTTCATTGACCCGAAATGCAATTGGGCGATAAACCATCCGGAATTTTTTCCGGTTGAAATAAACAAAGCGTCTTATGAAGAACTTTTAAGAGTTCCCGGAATAGGCGTCAGAAGCGCGCAAAAGATAATAGCCGCAAGGCGTTGTTCATATTTGGATTTCGGCGACTTAAAAAAACTCGGAGTTGTTTTAAAACGCGCCAAGTATTTTATATTATGCCGGGGTAAAAAGTTTGACGGGCTTATCATAGAAAAAAATATTATTCTGCAGTCTTTAATGTCGAAACAGGAACTTAGTATGTATAGAGATGCTTTTTTGCCGTCACAGTTGGATTTGTTTAAGGAAACTATGCAATTGCCAATTATGTCATTACCAAATGTACAATCTTCAAGATTGTTGTCATTCCGGGCTTGACCCGGAATCCATTTTGTTTAGTCAACGCGGATTCCCGCTTTCGCGGGAATGACACCTATATTTTAAACTCGCATTAACGCGGCAACTGATAACAGCAAAATACAATGAATAATTTTAAAAGACAAAACATTATTTATTCTTACGACGGAACTTTTGACGGCTTTCTCTGCTGCGCTTTCGAAAGTTTTTTACGCAAAGAAATCCCAGCGGACATTATAAGCGAAAAAGCCCCCCAGCCTGCGCTGCTTGAACAATTTAATATCGAGACCGATTTTGAGAAAGCTGGAAGAGTAAAAAAATCAATACGCGAAAAAATAAGCCTTGATGCGTTTTTTCTTTTGCGCGACGCTTTATTTACAGATTTTCCTGAAAAAGAAATGCTTATGCTTGAATTTATGCGGCTGGGCTATAAAACAGGAAGTGCTATCACATCTATGCTTTCAAATAACACGGTAGATAAACTTATCAAAGCCGTTAACTATTTACACAGAGAAGCGTTGCGCTACAAAGAGTTTATACGATTTTCGGAATATGACGGACTGCTTATCGCTTCAATAAAACCTAGAAATTTCGTTCTCCCTTATACCGCGCCTCATTTTGCGCAAAGAATGCCTGAAGAAAAATTTATTATCGCGGACGAAACAAACAAAGCTGTATGCGTTTATGAAAAAAGAAAGCTGTCATTATTTGACGCGAAAGATATAACAATTCCGAAAGCGGATGAAAGAGAAGCTTTTTACAGAAATTTATGGAAAGAATTTTATAATTCCGTAGCCATAAAAGAAAGAATTAATCCGAAATGCCAGAACAATCTGCTGCCTAAACGCTACCGAGACAGAATGACAGAATTCCTTTAACAACAAAGTAGAATTTACAAATAACAAATAATAATTAACTACCGAAACAAAACATCGCGTAAATTTTATTTACGCGATGTTTTTTATTTGTAATTTGTTAATTGTTAATTGCCTTTTAGCTTCTCAGCTTTACCGAAAGTTCGGAATCCATTTTTTGGATTAAAGCATTCATATCATTATTAACTTCTTCATCGGTCAAGGTTCTTTCATAGTTTCTGTAAATAAGCCTAAACGAATAACTTATTTTCCCCGCGCCGAGTTTTGATTCGTCATCATAAACTGAAAACAATGAATAATCTTTTAAAACATTCCCTGTTTTCATAATATTTTTTATAACTTTTTCAAGTTTCGCAAATTGAAGCGACTTATCTGCGGTTACGGAAATATCTCTTTTTACCGAAGGAAATTTTGAATAATGTTTATACAAAGAGGCATCTGCATTATAAACCTCTTCCAAAAATTCTATATCGATTTCAAAGTAAAAAATATCATCTTTTAAATCACCGTTTAAAGACGGCTTCAAAATACCGAACTGCCCTATGGCTTTTCCCCTATAAACCACAGCGGCGGTTTTACCCGGGTGAAAATAACCCTTTGGCGAAAGATTTTCGGCTATAATAAAATCATCGGACGGAAGAATATTTCTTACTATTCCGCCGCCGAAATAAAAATCGAATTTTGGGCTTATCTTTTTTTCAGTCCATTGCCACCATTCCTGCCACACATTTCCGTACATCATCGCAGAAAATGTTTTTCTCTCGCCTTTCTCGGCATAAATTTTACCATACTCAAACAAAGTAACGGTTTCCGCTCCCTGGCTTACGTTAAGCATAAGATTTCTATATAAAGACGGAAGCAGCGACGGTCTTAAAACCTCGTTTTCTTTGGATATCGGGTTTGCTATTTTATGAAAATATTTTAAATTAAAAATTTCAAGTTCTTTAATTTCCGAAAAACTGTAATTTAAAGCCTCGCTAAAACCCAAACCTGAAAGTTTTGACCTGAAACCGGAAACAATATCCGGAAAAAACGAATTATTTTTCGTAGAAATTTGAACGCTGTTTTCAACAGGCTTTGGTATATTGTCATAACCGTGAATTCGCGCGACTTCCTCGATTAAATCTACTTCTTCTTTTATATCATTACGCCATGACGGAATTGAACAAATTATTATTCCTTTTCCGCCTGACTTTAAATCTATGCCTAAAAACCTCAAAATTCCGGCTATTTCGTCTTCATCAACGGTATAGCCTAAAATTTTTGAAACTCTCGAGATTCTTAAAGCTATATTTGTTTTTTCATATTTTTCTGTTTTAATATCTTCTCTTATTTCTATACGTCCGCCGGCAAACTCGCATATTAAATTCGCGGCTCTCCAAGAGGCAAATTCGGAAATATCCCACGCGGCTCCTCTTTCAAATCTGTAAGATGAATCGCTAGAGAGATTTAATTTTTTTGAAGTTTTTCTTACGGAAGACGCGTTAAACATCGCGCTTTCCAAAAATATTGTTTTTGTTGTTTCATCAATACCGGAGTATTCGCCGCCCATAACGCCTGCTATGGCAACGGGCTTTGTTTCATCGGCAATAACAAGCATTTCGGAATCAAGCTTATATGTTTTGCCGTCAAGAGCAGTCATTGATTCATTTTCTTTGGCAGTCCGGACTACAACCTTTTTAGAAGCAAGTTTTGATATATCAAAAGCATGCAAAGGATGACCCAGTTCCATCATAACGTAATTTGTAATATCAACTATATTATTTATTGTCCTTATTCCGCATTTTTCAAGCGCGTCGCATATCCATTTAGGAGACGGACCGACTTTAACGTTCGATATAACCGCGCCTATATAACGCGAACATAAATCAGACTCTATTTTAACAACGCTCAATTCGGGAACATCAAAAGTTTTTATGACAGGCAAAAAGGGAGTTTTTTTAAGTTTCGCGCCGATTTCTCTTGCGACGCCGAGATGGCTTAAGCAGTCTCCTCTGTTTGTGGTTATTTCTACATTAAGAATGGCGTCCGACTCTAAAACGCTTTCAAGAGAAACGCCTATTTCCGTATTTTCGTCTAAAACCAAAATTCCTTCGGAACTTTCTTTAATACCAAGTTCCTGCTCGGAACATATCATCCCTTGGGACTCTACGCCTCTTATTTTAGATTTTTTTATCTGAAAACCGCCGGGAAGCATCGCTCCTATTTTAGCTAAAGGAACAATTTGCCCTGCGTCAACATTTTTTGCCCCGCAGACAACGGAATAATTATTTACGCCGTCAGTAAGAGAACATAATGAAAGTTTGTCGGCGTCAGGATGTTTTTCTTTCGTCAAAACTTTAGCCGTTACAACATCTGTCCAGTTGATGCCGCCGGAAACAACGGAAGTTTCAACGCCTACAGACGTAAGCATTGAAGAAAGCGCCTCGGGCGTCAAATCAAAATCAACAAATTTTTTCAGCCAATTATATGATACTTTCATTTTTAATCCTCTAATTAATAAATAATAGTTAATAAATAATAATTTTAGAGTTTTGCTTAAAGCAAAACATATTAAAAATTTACACAAAACAAAAACACATTATTTATATTTGTAAGTGTTGTTATTTATTCTTTATTAATTATTAATTGCCGTTAGAACTGTTTCAAAAATCTTAAATCGTTTTCGTAAAACAAACGTATATCGTCAATGCCGTATTTCAGCATTGTTATTCTTTCAACGCCCATGCCGAACGCAAAACCCGTATATTTTTCCGGGTCGCAGTTTACGGCTTTTAATACGTTGGGATGAACCATTCCGCAGCCTAAAGTTTCAATCCATCCTGAATTTTTGCAAACTCTGCAGCCTTTTCCTTTGCAAAAAAAGCACTGCATGTCCATTTCGGCTGAAGGTTCTGTAAACTGAAAATGCGACGGTCTGAAACGTATGTCCAAACCTGAACCAAAAAACTTATGAACAAATTTTGTGAGAACGCTTTTTAAATCCGCGAAAGTTATATTTTCGTCAACAGCCAAGCCTTCAATCTGGTGAAAAGTTGACGAGTGTGAAGCGTCTGAAGCCTCATTTCTATAAACTCTGCCGGGAACAATAACTTTTACAGGCGGCTTTTGCTTTTCCATAACGTGTATCTGACCGGGAGATGTATGGGTTCTTAATAAATTTTTCATTCCTTCAAGATAAAAAGTATCCTGTGTGTCTCTCGCGGGATGATCAGAGGGAATATTTAAAGCTTCAAAATTATACCAGTCGGTTTCAATTTCCGGTCCTTCAGCGACAACAAAACCGAGTGATTTAAAAACCGAGCTTATATCTTCTATTGTTTTTAAAACAGGATGAAAACTGCCTTTTGAAAAAGGAAAATAAAAAGCCTGCGAAAAATCAGTTTTTTCTTTCGCCATTTTTTCATCAATCGCGGCTTTCTTTAAAAGTTCCTTTTTTTGTTCAATAGCGGATTCAATCGCGGTTTTCGCTTTGTTGGCTTCAGCACCGATTTTTTTCTTTTCTTCCACGGAATACGCTGAAAGAGATTTAAGAATCTGCGTGATAACGCCGGTTTTTCCGAAATATTCGGTTTTTAAAACCTCTAGTCCGGGCATATCGGAATTATTTATTTTTTGTAAGGCGTCCGAAATAATTTGTTCAATATTATTCATCTTTAAATCCTATAAGTCTTATGTAATCAAAATAAATCATCAAATTTGTCATACTGCAAAACGCAGTATGACAGACTTATATAAATGTGTTTAGCGCGTATGATATGTTTTGTTTTACGCTGATTTTGCTATTTCGACAAGCTGTTTGAAAGAAACGTTGTCATTAACGGCTATATCGGCAAGCATTTTTCTGTCTATAACGACATTAGCTTTTTTAAGACCCGATATAAATCTGTTATAAGACATTCCTTCTTCACGGACAGCCGCATTTAAACGGATGATCCAGAGAGTTCTGAAGTTGGCTTTATTGTCTTTTCTGCCGACATAAGCATAGTTGAGAGATCTCTCAACCTGCTGCATCACCATTCTCCAGCGGTTTTTCTTCGTGGCATAAGAACCTTTGGCGATTCTTAAATATTTTTTCTTTCTTTGTCTTGTATATACTGCACTTTTTGTACGCATTTTACTGTTTCCCCTTATTTGTTAAATTATCTCTAAAACAACATGGATTGCCGCGCTTCGCTCGCAATGACAGCAAAATCCATTGATTACTACGGCCTACAACTACTCTCTTCTTTTAGAACTCGTACGGCAAATACTTCTTAAACACTTTCATATCCGCATCATTTACTATCGCGGCTTTTCTTGATTTTCTGTTCTGGTTTCCGGAATCTCCGGTCAACAAATGTCTCTGTCCGGGTTTTTTATATTTTACTTTTCCTGTTCCCGTAACTTTAAAGCGCTTTTTCGCGCCGCTGTGTGTTTTCATTTTAGGCATTGCTATCCTCCGATATTTATTTTATTTTGAAAGCTTTTTAATAGGCGCCAAAGTTAAAAACACTCTGGTGCCCATTGAAGACGTCCTGCCTTCCGGTTCTGCGATGTCGGCTAAAGATTCTCTTATTCTGTCCATTATTTTTATGCCGAGATCTTTATGCTGCATTTCTCTTCCGGAAAACATGGCGGTAAGCTGGACTTTATCGCCTTTTTCTATAAATTCTCTCGCATGTTTTATTTTCACTTCTAAATCATGTTCGCCTATGCGGGGTCTTATTCTTATTTCTTTTGTATGAGTTATTTTCTGTCTTTTTCTTGCTTCTTTTTCTTTCTTTTCCATTTCATATTTGAATTTGGAAAAGTTGACTATTTTGCACACAGGCGGTTTCGCGTCAGGAGAAATTTCCACTAAATCCAAACCTTTTGCCTGAGCCATAGAGAAAGCTTCTGAAGTTTTAATTACGCCTATCTGATTCCCGTCGGAATCTATAAGCCTTACCTCCGGTACCCTTATGAACTGGTTTGTACGATATCTTCTGTTTTCGACGACAGCCTCCCTCTGCTAACACGCAGATTTTAAAATAAAAAATCGGGACGGAAAAATCCCGCCCCGTGATTATGAGTTACTATAATGTTACTTATTTGAACCTTTTTCCTTAAAACTTCGCTTAGGTCAAGGTGAGCCGGGACGGCTTCTTTATTATTAATGTCTGGAGATTATATAACAACTTACATTGTTTGTCAATAGCATACCAAACAACGCTTTATTTCTTCTTCTACTTGCCAAATATATACCTGACTCCTAAATTTCCATATACATTTCCATATTTTTGCGCAACATAAAAATTAGCATTGGCAAACAACTTCCAATTCTGATTTATAAACATCTCTCCGCCAAAACCAAAGCCTGCCTGCATTCTTCCTTCTTCCGCGCCTTTTGTTGTAAAGCTTGAGTTTGTTCCTTCAAACACACTTTCTATTTCAGGCTCAAACCCTGTCATCAGATATTTCGCTTCTCCTCTTGCGTACACACTCCACTCTTTTATAGCATACTCTGCTCCTGCTCCGACTCGCGCCGCGCTTCTTATATAATTCCCGCCTTTTACATCCAAGTTCACTGCTCCTGCTCCGCTTTCTTTAAATCCTTTGTAATTTACATTTTCTATTTCTATTCCGACATAATGCCTGACTTTTACTATATCGCTCGCTTCGTACTTCAATGCCGCTTCTATATCTCCGCCTACTGTAAATGCATCTATTTCGCCTTTTGCAGTCCTGTTTCCAAGCGGCGTATATACATATCTTTCAGTATTGAAATTATCAAAACTTCCCGATATCATTGTTTTTAATTCCCATTCTTCTTTTATATATCCGCCATATACTCCCAAACCTTTATTTGTTCCGTCTGCTTTGTTTTGCCCCTGCTCTATGCTATGGCTGTTAAACCTTCCGTATACGCCCCACATCAGACAATTGTCTGACATATATTTATCAAAACCTATCATTAATCCCAATGAATTGTCTTTATAATCTTCAGGCGAATTATCGTTTTCCCCAAATTTTGCCATTTCGCCTCTGACCTGAGCCCATAATCCGTTGTTTGTTCTGTCTTCTCTTATCTTATCGTATATTTCGTTTGCCGATGCTCCCGCTGCGCTTCTTATTACGTTAGGCAAAAAATAACCTGACATACTCAAAAGAGTTTCTTCTATTTCACGGTCGCTTCTTGTCATCAATTCCGTTATTATGTCTGCCATATCGCCGCTTGTGTCTGTGGATATGTCATCCAGTATTCTTGCCGTATTTACATGATTGCGACCGCGTCTGGTAAAAGTCCTGCTTGAAAAATCACTCCCGTATGTTCCGTCAAGCGTCAATATTACCGCGTTTGAATTTGCGTAATCGTTAAAAGTAAACTGCAACGGCAAACTAGCGCTTGTACTTGTAAATATCCCCTGCACATTCGCCAATGATGATACTATTATTGTATATTCGCTGTTATTATAATTGCCCACTCTGGCCTTTATATCCAAACTACCGCCTACCGTCGCTTCGCCTGATATTATTTGGTCATGATCGCCGTTTGCCCAAATATCTATTCTCGTATTTGTAGTACTTACAAAAACATCCGCTATTATTATATTCACTGTGTTATTTTGCATGTCCAATATATTACCTGCAGGCAATACCATGCTTGTTCCTGTAAAATTCGCATTATCTAAAAATCTTACGTCCCCGCTTTCTATATTAAACGCCGCGTTCTTTATTATTGTGTTACCGCCAAATATAAAATTTCCGGTTCCGAACTTGTTTACACTCCCGCTTCCATCCCCGTCAACTTTTATTCCGTTTATCAGAATTACGCTGTCTGCGCCCGCATTAAAATTCAAAGCGGCAGGCGCTCCATAACCAAAATTTAAATACACATCGTTTAATTCGCCGTTTGCATGACGATTGTTTTTAAACAATATTGTCAAATCCGAGTTTAATGCGTTGAAACTTACCGTACTCCCGTCAGTTATATAAAAAGCTCCGCCCAAACTGCCTGCCGCGTTATTCTCAAACTTCATAGTATCGGCAGTAAAATCAAATATATCGCCATACGAATATACCGCGCCTCCATGACCCGAATCCGTTCCGGTTGCCTTGTTATTTGAAAAATTAATTTCTCCCGCGCTGAAAAAGGAATACACGGAGCAATAAGAAAAAACCGCGCCTCCATTGCCAATACCGGAAGCTCCTGAAGAGTTAGATGTGTTGCCTAAAAAATTAATATTACCGGAACTAACAAATAAAACCTCAGAATCTTCATAGTACACCGCTCCGCCCTCGCTGTAGTTATTGCCGTTAAGCGTGTTATTTAAGAAAGAAATATCGCCGGAACTGATAAATGAATGCACAGAGTCATAAGCATAAATAGCGCCGCCATAGTTATTACCAATATTATTCAAGAAATTAATATTACCGGAATTGTCGAAGAAATATGTAGAGCGGTTAGAATAAACCGCTCCGCCCGCGCCGTTAGCCGTATTGGAAGAAAAATTAATATTTCCGGAACTGACAAAGGAAAAATAGGAGTCGTACATGGTATCAATCGCGCCGCCGGTACCGGAACCATAACTGCCGGAACCGTAAGCAGTATTGTTTAAGAAATTAATATCACCAAAACTGTCAAAGAAAAAATAGGAGCCGTAACCGCCGTAAATCGCGCCGCCTTCGCCGCCTCCGCCGGAAAGAAATCCATCGCCGCTTGCCGTGTTGGAAGAAAAATTAATGTTTCCGGAACTGACAAAGGAAAAAGTAGAGTAATTAGCATAAATAGCGCCGCCAAAGCCATAGCCGGCTGCGCCTACGCCGTTAGCCGTATTGTTTACGAAAATAATATCACTGTAACTGTCAAAGGAAAAATAAGAATCATCTTTACTGTAAATCGCTCCGCCATAACTTCTGCCATAAAAGCCGTTGCCTTCGCTGTCAGCTCTGTTGTCCGCGAAATTAATAGAGCCGTAAGAACTGATAAATGAAAAAGAAGAACTTTGAGAATAAATTGCTCCGCCGGAGCTTTCGCCATAACCGTCGCCATTGCCTTTACCGCTGGTCATATTGTTTAAAAACTTAATATCGCCGGAACTGACAAACAAAAGAAAAGATGAGAGACCGTAATAGGATGCGACATTAATAGCGCCGCCTTTGCTTTCCCCGTAAGAAAAACCTTCGCCGGAAGCAACGTTATCTATAAAATTTATATTTCCGGAGCTAAGGAATAAAAGAAGAGATGAGTCGTAAGAAGATAAAATGTCAATAGCGCCGCCGGTACCGATGCCGGCGCCGTCGCCATAACTTTCACCGGAAACAGTGTTGTTTAAGAAATTAATATCTCCGGAATTGACAAAAGAAAAAGTAGATGACCTGTCGGAGGCAATTGCGCCGCCTTTTGCATGACCTTCGTTAAAGCCGTATCCCAAAGCCGAATTGTTTACAAAATTAATATTACCTGAACTGGCAAAATAAAAATAAGAGTTATATCCGTCATAAATAGCGCCGCCTGCGCCGATAGCAGAAAAACCGCCATAACCGTGAGCAGTATTGCTTGAGAAATTAATATCACCAAAACTGTCAAAATAAAAAGGAATGTATTGCCAGGAAAAAATAGCGCCGCCTAAGCCATAGCTGCCAAAACCATAGTCTTCGCGAGAGGCATAACCGTGAGATTCGTTATTTAAAAAATTAATAGATCCTGAACTGTCAAAGGAAAAAGTACAAAAAGAACCGAAAATAGCACCGCCCTCGCTATAGCTATAGTCATATCCGTAACTGTGAGCCTTATTATACACAAAATTAATATCACCGGAACTGACAAATAAAAAATCACCTCTGGTAGCGGCAACAGCTCCGCCGGAAGATTCGCCATAACCTTCATTTTCGCCATATCCGTAAGCCGTATTGCTTGTGAAATTAATATCGCCAGAACCGGCAAATAAAAAATCAGAATAAGATTCGTTGTAAATAGCTCCGCCATAGCCAAAGCCATAACGCTCGCCGTAGCCGTGAGCCGAATTATTTACGAAATTAACAGACCCGGAAGAACTGATAAAATGAAAAACAGAGTTTCTGGAGTAAATAGCGCCGCCATAGCTGTCTGCATTGCCATCGCTGTAAGCCGAATTATTTGAGAAAAAAATATCGCCAAAACTGTCAAAGAAAAAAGAAGAATCTCTAGAATAAATAGCGCCTCCCCAGCTAAAGGTATTTCCCGGACCGGAGCTTTCACCGTAAGTCGAGTTGCCTGAAAAATTAATATTACCTGAGTTGAGAAATGAAAAAGTTGAGTCATATTCGGCGTAAATAGCGCCGCCATATGTATATGCTTTACCGTCACCGCTTCCTGTATTAACAATAGAAGCCGAAGCGATATTATTTTCAAAAGCGATATTATTTCCGGTATATTCTATTATTGAATTGTATGCGTATAATGCGCCGCCAAAATTGTCTATTATAGCAGAACCCTCGCTGATGCTTGATGAAATTTCATTTCTAAAACCCGACAGGTTTATGTTGTTTATTGACAAATTAGAATTTGTTATATAAAAACCTTTAAATTCATCAAGTCCTGAGACCAGAATATCTCCGGCACCTGCGTTATTGATTGTTACGTCAAGACTGTCTATGCCGCTAAAATCATTGTCTGCTACAAAGGTTTCTGAAAAAGTTATTGTGCTTCCATCTACCACACTGCCTATAATACCGTTGAATTCCGATGCGGAACTTACATTTTGAGCAAATACGCCTGTAACCGTGATTGCCGATAAGAATAACAATGCCAAAATTATTTTTTTCATAATCTGCTCCTTAGTTTGTCTTTTAAAAATCATTTATATTTTACAAAATTTTTACCTTTTTTATAAAAATTTTTACCAAAATGTTTGAAAAAATAAAAAAAGTTTTGTATATTAATTCTCTGCGGTCACTTGACTGCGCTTTGCTTTATGCTAAGGCATAAGGCTAAACCCCGAAGCGTTTACGCTTTGGAGGAATCCAAAAAGGAGGTGTACACAATGAACTACGAAAGCACTTTTATTTGCTCCCCCGAACTTCCGGTTGAAAAAGTTGAAGAACTTACCGCAAAAGTTTTGAAAATCATCGAAACTTCAAAAGGAACCGTAAAAACCGTCCAACAGCTTGGAAAGAAAAGACTTGCTTATCCTATTAACAAATTCCGTGAAGGAAGTTATGTTTATATGGAATTGAGCGGCGAAGGCGAAATGGTCGGATCAATTGAAAACTTTTTGAAGCTTAACGACGGAGTCATAAGATTCCTTACAGTTAAAGTCGAAAAGAAAAAAGTTGCGGCAAAATCCGCTGCAAAAGCGGCTGCTCCCGTAACTCCGGAGGTAAAACAAGATGAACCAGCAACAGAACAATCTCCGCTTGCCTGAACAAAATAACGTTGTTATGGTCGGAAGACTTACCAGAGACCCCGACCTTAGACGTACCGGTACCGGAAAAGCGGTTTGCTCTTTTGACATAGCAATAGGCAGAAGATTCAAAGATACTGCCACCGGAGAATGGAAAGATGCCGACCCTACGTTTGTACCTGTAGTAGTCTGGGGAGATATGGCTGAAAGATGCGGAGAACGTTTGAAAAAAGGCGTTCCTGTTCACGTTGAAGGCAGACTCCAGACCAATTCATGGGTAGGAACCGACGGAGCGAAAAAAAGCCGCCTTGAAGTTATAGCTTCAAGAGTGCAATTTTTGTCGGTAGTAAAACAAGAATCAGCCGCGATAGGAGCAAGACCTGCGGACGATTCCGCTGATGCGGCTGAAGCTCCGGCAGCCTCGAACTTCGGCAGCGATGACGAAGAAATACCGTTTTAAAAGCTGTATGTCATTCTGCGTTGCAAAGCAATCGCAGAATCTATAAGATTCATAGACCCTGCGACTTCACGCAGGGTGACAAAATAGAAAAATTAAGGATATAAATCATGGCATTTATGAAAAAACCAGCAGGACAAGCCAGACCTCACGGCGGACCAAACGCCGAAGGACAGGGACGTCCCGGCGGAAAATTTAGAAAGGGCGGTCCTATAAGAAGGAAAGTTTGCCGTTTCTGCGCTGATAAAGTTGAAATAGATTACAAGAATTTGAGCTTGTTGCGCGCTTTCGTAACCGAAAAAGGAAAAATTTTATCGGGACGCATAACAGGAACTTGCGCGAAACACCAGAGAGAACTTGACACGGCGGTAAAAAGAGCCAGAATGCTTGCGCTCATACCGTTTGCTGTTAACTAAGAGAGGAAAAAATGAAAGTTATATTAAGATCTGACATTACAAATGTCGGACGCCAAGGCGAAGTTAAAGAAGTTTCGCCCGGTTTTGCAAGAAATTATCTTGTTCCGCAAAATCTTGCTATGGAAGCAACGCCTCAAAATCTCAAGATTTGGGAAAGAGAAAAAGTAAGACTTGAAAAACAGCGCGAAGAAATAATCAACGCCGCAAAAGAAACGGCCGGAAGAATTTCAGCCGAAGAATTCGGCATTAAAGTTAAGATCGGCGAAAACGGAAAAATATTCGGTTCCGTAACAACAGCCAATCTTGCCAAAATTTTCGAAGAAAAGGGATACAAAGTCAATAAACGCGATATTTTGCTTTCCGATAACATTAAAGAAACCGGAAATTACGAAATTAGCATAAGACTTCATCCTGAAGTTACGGCAAAAGTAAAACTTTCCGTCACAGGCGAGAAAGAATAAAACTCCAGAGAGCAATGAGCATATAAATGCTCATTGCTCTCTATTTATTTATTACTAATTATGGCAACTAACTCAACTATCATTGAAAAAGTTCCCCCTCAGGCTATTGACGCTGAAATGGCGGCGTTAGGCGCGATGCTCATAGAAAAAGAGGCTGTAATTAAACTTGCCGACATAATAAAACCGGACTACTTCTACAAAGAAATCCACAAACAAATTTATTTAACAGCCAGAGATCTTTTTTTAGAAAACCAGCCCGTTGACATAATTACGGTTTCGGACAGGCTTAAAAAAAATGCTATATTTGCCGAAGTAGGCGGCGTTGCCTATCTTACTTCGCTTATAGATTCCGTTCACACCGCGGCAAACGTTGAGCATTACGCAGAAATAATACGTGATAAAGCGATATTACGAAGTCTTATACATACAGGCTCGGAAATAGTGACAGAAGCCTTCAACGAAAAATATCCCCCTAATGAAATTTTAGATAAATCCCAGGCGGCTTTGTTTGATATAGCAAAAACAAATAATGACAAGGGTTTTTCTAAGATTTCGGAACTTGTTACTCCCACTCTTAAAATTCTTGAAAAACTTCATTCCGACAAAAAAGACATTCCCGGTCTTCGCACCGGATTTACCGAACTTGACGCAAAAACCGCCGGGCTTCAGCCGTCGGAACTCATAATTCTTGCAGCGCGCCCGTCAATGGGAAAAACTTCGTTCGCGTTAAATATTGCCGAACATGTCGCGCTCCAAGAAAAAAAGCCGGTAGCGATATTTTCTCTTGAAATGTCAAAAGAATCGCTCGTTTTTAGATTTTTATCTTCCATTGCGAGAATAAATGCCCATGATTTAAGAAAAGGAAGATTTCCGGCTTCTTCATTTGTAGATATCACTAACGCAATGCACAAAATATCGGAATCACCTATATATATAGAAGACAGTTCGGATGTAAGTGTTATAGAGCTTCGTTCCAGAGCAAGAAGACTTGCCACGGAACTTGAATCTAAAAAAACACCTCTTTCGCTTATCATAATAGATTATATACAGATTATGCGCGGTTCGGGCAAATATGTCGAATCCCGCCAGCTTGAAGTTGCCGAAATATCAAGATCTCTTAAAGGACTGGCAAGAGATTTGAAAGTTCCGGTAATAGCTCTTTCCCAGCTTTCAAGAAAAACCGAAGACAGGGGACAAAATAAAGAACCCCAACTTTCCGATTTAAGAGACTCCGGAGCAATAGAGCAAGACGCGGACGTTGTGGCGTTTATACACAGAGAAGGCTATTATAAACGCGAAGATCCTGATTTAAAAAATTCGGCAACAGTCATTATAGGAAAACAAAGAAACGGCCCGACCGGAAAAATTCCGCTGGTATTTGAAGAAGAATTTACAAAATTTTCAAACTCCAGCATAAGATACGACGAACAAAGCAATTAGGAGAAAAAATGAAAAATCAGCCTCCGCCTGCCAAAAACATTAAAAACGAAAAAAATTGTGCGCAAAAAAATCCTCATATTTTTACCATACCAAAGAGACAACCGATTTTTTTCCGCCAAAACTGGGTAGAAGTGGACAAAAGCGATTTTCATTTTAATCTTAAAAAAATAAGAAATTATCTGGCTAAAAACACAAAAATTATGCCGGTAATAAAAGCCAACGCTTACGGTCACGGCGGAATAGCCCTTGCAAGAGAAGCAGAAAAAGCGGGCGTTGCCTATATAGGAGTTTCCTCTATTGAAGAAGGAATCTCGTTTCGCGAAGCCGGAATTAAATGCAATATTTTAATTTTAGGTAATATTTTTCCGCTGGAAAATCTGCAGGTTGCCGTGGCTCATTCCTTAATTCCCACTATCTCAAATCTTTCCGGCGTGACGGCTTTAGAAAATTTAGCCGTAAAATTGAGTAAAAAATTAGAGTTTCATCTTGAAGTAGATACGGGAATGGGAAGAATCGGAATTCTTGACGGTGCGGCGATTACGCTATTACAAAAAATAGCAATGACGCCCGAAATCTTAATGACCGGAATGTACACGCATTTTTCGGTCGCAGATACTGATCCTGTTTTTACGCAAAAACAACTGGATAGTTTTCTCAAAATAGTCAGACACGCGAGAAACAGTTATAACATGAAATTTTTAGCGCATACTGCAAATTCAGCCGCACTTTTCAGAAACAAAAAAACTCATTTGGATATGGTACGTCCCGGTATAAGCCTTTACGGGCTCAGTCCGTTTAAATATGCCGAAAGGTTTATAAAATTAAAACCTGTTTTAACATGGAAATCCAAGATAACATTTTTAAAACGAGTTCACTCCGGTTTTTCCGTAAGTTACGGAAGAACTTATGTTACAAGAAGAGAATCGGTTATTGCCACAATTCCTGTCGGATATGCCGACGGTTACAGCAGGCTTATGTCAAACAAAGGTCATGTTTTGGTACGCGGCAAAAGATGCCCTATAGTGGGAAGAGTAACCATGGATATGACTATGATAGACGTTACCGAAGTAAAGGGAATAATCCTCGGCGATGAGGTTGTTCTTATAGGAGCGCAGGGAAAAGAACAGATAAAAGCAGATGACCTTGCAAAAATACAAGATACTATAAGCTACGAAATTACATGTGCCATATCTCCGAGAGTTCCGAGAATAGTGGTATAAAAAAGATTGAAGATTTAAGAGTAAAAAGTGGAGATATTGTATTTCGGCTTTGCCGAAATCTAAATAATTAATTTTCGCTTTGCGAAAATACGTTATTTTAACTCTTCACTCTACACTCTTCAAACTATTTTAAAATTATGACAAACGAAAATATTGAAAAAATCGCAAAAGCAAGACGATTAGCAAGGAAAACAGCCAAGTTTTCTTTCGGATCCTTTTATTCTTTTTTAGACGGTTTAGGTCTTGCCGCCCAAAGAACCGGCGAAACTTTTTTCTGGATACTTAAAGGGCAGATTCCTATAAAGAGCACCATTTCCCAAATGGTAGAAATGGGCTGGCGGACATTTCCGATTATATTTCTTACATCCTTTTTTACAGGCATGGTTTTGGCGCTCCAGGTCGGAACCTCTACCGCCAACCTTTTTAACGAACCTGTATATGTAGGCACAATAGTAGGTTTTTCTCTTGTTCTTGAACTCGGACCCGTTCTTACAGCTGTTGTAGTTGCCGGCAGAATCGGAGCGGCAATTACTGCGGAAATCGGAACAATGAAAGTTACCGAACAGCTTGACGCTTTATATACTTTAGGAACAAACCCCATAAAATATCTGGCTGTCCCTAGATTTGTCGCTTGTATTTTAATGCTGCCGCTTCTTACCGCTATGGCAAATATTATAGGAATATACGGCGGTCTTATAATCACGACAAATACATGGGACGTTTCATCGGCAATTTACTGGAGTGATGTTTTGGATTTTATGGAAGTAGGAACATTTTTACACGGTTTTATAAAATCTTTTTTCTTCGCAGGAATTATAGTAAGCGTTGCCTGTCATAAAGGCTTTTCAACAGCGGGCGGAGCGGAAGGCGTCGGAAAAGCAACCACAAGTTCCGTTATGACGTCTTTGGTTTTGGTTATGGTTTCGGATTACTTTTTATCTGCATTGCTTATGGCGCTGGGAATCGATTAAAGACAATTAATAAATAACAGTTAATAATTGTTGTGTGCGGTGAAACCGCATTTATAATATTGCGCTTTTGGCGCTCCGAAATTATTCATTATTCATTATTAATTGCTATAATTAAATACGGGAAACTAAATGATAAAAGTACAAGGTTTATCTAAAAGCTTCGGCAAAAAATGCGTGCTTCGCAATATTAACCTGGAAGTTAAAGACGGCGAAACGCTTGTCATAATAGGCTCTTCGGGAACCGGCAAAAGCATTATGCTTAAAAATATAGTCGGTCTGATACGTCCTACTTCCGGCTCTATTTTTGTTGACGGCACTGATATAACAAAATGCTCTAAAACAGAGCTTCACGAAGCTCAAAAGAAAATGGGTTACGTTTTTCAGGAAGCGGCACTTTTTGATTCTCTGACAATAGAAGAAAATGTAGCGTTCGGGCTGAAAACTCTTACAAACCTGGGTGAAAACGAAATTAAAAAAAGAGTTATCGACTGCTTAAATATGGTCGGTTTAAAAAATGTCGAACATCTTAAACCGTCAGAACTTTCAGGCGGGATGAAAAAAAGAGCGGGTCTTGCAAGAGCGATAGCTTACGAACCGAAATACGTATTATATGACGAACCGACAACCGGTCTTGATCCGATAATGACAGACGTTATAAGCGATTTGATAATAGCCATGCGCCAGCATCTTAAGAATACGTCAATAGTTGTTACGCATGATATGAAATCGGCGTACAAAATAGCGGACAGAATAATAATGCTTTATCTGGGTGAAGTTATTTTTAACGGCACTCCTGAAGAAATAAGAAACACCGACAATGCCATCGTAAAACAGTTTGTAGAAGGCTCAAGCCGCGGTCCGATAGAAACGGACAGAACTTTTAGGGAAATGGAATAACTATGAGAGATAATGTAAAGTTAGGAATTTTTGTATCTATCGCGCTTATTGCGATTATCATTTCGATATTTGCGGTAGGAAGTTTCACGCTCGGAAAAACATACAGAGTTTATGTTGATTTTCCGAATATTTCGGGTTTACTTGCAAAAGCCAAAGTAAAAATAGCCGGAGTTGACGTCGGAATATTAAAAGGCGTCCAGCTTAAAGGTTCTAAAGCAAGGCTGACTCTTCATATAAATAACGATATCGTTTTATACAAAAATGCGACAGCCTCAATAGTTTCAATGGGCATTATAGGAACAAAATACATTGAAATAGATCCGGGTGACCCGAGCTTTGGAATAGTCAGGGACGGCGACGTAATAACCGCGGCTCCGGGCGGATCTCTTGAAGACACGTTAAGTGGTCTTGCCGATAAAATAACCAAAGTTTTTGACGGAGAAATGGGCAAAAACGGCGATATGTTCGGGAATCTTGCTGATGCTATTTACGATTTGAAAGTTGTAATGAAAAGCATTTCAGACCAAAACTCAAAAATCACATCCGCTATCAACAATATAGACAGGTTTTCAGGCAGTCTTGTGCAAATAGCCGACGCTAATAAAAACTATATAAATGATTCTTTTGCAAAAATAAAAGATGTTTCCGACAGACTTGACATCTTAATATCGAGAATTTATACCGGCAGCGGCACGGTATCAACATTAATAAACGACCAGCAGATGGGAGAAGATCTTAAAGAAACAATCACCAGCGCTAAAGAAACCATTAAAAGTCTTCAGGACACTGTCGGCAGAGCGTCCAGTCTTCAGTTCCAGTGGGATTATTTGGGCAGATATAACATAAAAGACGAAAAATTCAGAAATGATATAGGTATAACCATAATGCCTGACAACACAAAATTTTATTATGTAGGTATATCCAACGTTGCTGACAGCGACGTTACAGACCGGGAAGAAAGAGACTCAATGAACAGACTTGAAGCTTTACTGGGTTTCAGATTTAACAAAGCGGAAGTTTACGGCGGCGTAATGAGAGGCACGGCAGGCGTCGGCGCGGGTTATTCTTTCTTCGAACCTATATATGCTCCTTACAGAACACTACAGACTTTTGTCAACGTTTATAATATGGGCAGAGAAAAAAGAGGTCCTGAAGTGGACGCAGGCGCAAGAATAGGTTTAACAAAGTGGCTTTCCGCGGGAATCATGGTTGAAGACGTTTTATATAAAACAGCTGTTACTCCTTTTGTAAAACTGGAAATAAAAGACAGAGATTTAGCTGCGCTTTTGGGAATTATAAGTATAGCCGCGGTATCAACGAAATAAAGACAAAGCACAAGGTTCAGAGTACAAATTCGCCGTCTTTGCGAGGAGGAAACATAGTTTCCGACGAAGCAATCCACTTTTAATTAGAATTATTCCTTAACAACACAGCTGTCATTCTGCTTTGCAAAGCAATCGCAGAATCCATAACTGCGACTTTGCGCAAGGTGACAACATGGATTGCTTCGTCGTTCCACTCCTCGCAATAACAACAACGACATCGCTTTTCATCTTTTAAAAGATAAAACTATGAAATCAAAAATCAAAACAAAATTCTTATGTCAGCAGTGCGGTCACGAGTCAGCCCAGTGGCTAGGAAAATGTCCGGGCTGCAGGTCATGGAACAGCTTCACTGAAGAAAAATTTTCCGCTACCTCAAAAACAGCTTCCCCCGCAAGACAGCTTACAGGCTTTTCATCGGAAGTTTTAAAACTTAAAGATATTTCCGTAAAAGAATTTATACGTTATAAAACAAACATAAAAGAATTTGACAACATGATAGGCGGCGGGGTAGTCCCCGGATCGCTTATTTTGCTTGGCGGCGCGCCGGGCATAGGGAAATCGACGCTTATGCTTCACGTTTCAGACGCCTTAAGTTCCGCGGGAACAGTTTTGTATATATCAGGCGAAGAATCTTTGTCGCAGGTAAAATCCAGAGCGGAACGTCTTAAAGTAAAAAAAGAAAATATTTTTCTTGCCTCGGAAACAAATCTTCAAAACATAATAGACGCTATTCATAAAATTGAACCAAAATTTTTAGTAGTGGATTCCATACAGACTACTTATCATCCCGAACTTACCGGCGCTCCCGGCACAGTCGGACAGGTAAGAGAAACCGCAGCCGAACTTTTAAGAATCGCGAAATCAAAAAATATAACGGTTTTTCTTTTGGGACACGTAACAAAAGAGGGCGACCTTGCGGGTCCCCGCGTTTTAGAGCATATTGTAGATACCGTTTTATATTTTGAAAATGAAAAACAGCAGGTTTACAGAATTTTAAGAGCATATAAAAACCGTTTTGGACCTACAAGCGAAATAGGTATTTTTGAAATGAACTCTTCCGGACTTGCCGAAGTTTCAAATCCGTCGCTTATATTTTTAGGAGAAAGAGCCTCATCTTCATCCGGCAATACGGTTACTGTCGCAATGGAAGGGACCAGACCTTTGCTGCTGGAAGTCCAGGCTCTTGCGGCAAGAACAAATTTTCAAATACCGCGCAGAATGGTTTCGGGGTACGATTCAAACCGCGTTACTATTTTAATAGCCGTTTTAGAAAACAGGCTGAACCTGCCGCTTGAAATGCAGGACGTTTTTGTAAATATCGCGGGCGGCGTAAAAATTAAAGAAACTTCCGCGGATCTTGCAGCGGCATGCGCCATAGTTTCATCAAATTCAAATTTTGTATGCCCGAAAGATTTAATAGTTTTCGGCGAAGTAGGGCTTGCCGGCGAAGTCCGTTCGGTAGTTTTCGCGGCAGAAAGACTTGCCGAAGCAGAAAAACTCGGATTTAAAAAAGCGATTATCCCTAAAGGCAACCTCAAAAACCTTAACTACAAAGGCAAAATGGAAATATTCGGCGCAGACACCGTAGAATCCGCAATAAAATTTTTAAGAAACCAATAAAAAACAAAGAACCATTAACAAAGAATAAATATGATGTCATTGCGGACTTGATCCGCAATCTCATTATAAAATATAGATTGCGAGTCGGTGCCCGCAATGACTGCAAAAGCAACAACGTCAACAGCAATTTAATTTTGCCGTTGACGTTGATTCGTAATTCGTAACCCTCACCTTTATCCTCTCCCTAGTCAGGGAGAGGGCAGGGTGAGGGTGTGCTGTTACTCTACTACTATCTCTACTCTTCTGTTTTGCGCTCTGCCCTCATCCGTCTCATTCGTCGCTATTGGTCTTGTTTTTCCATGCCATTTCTTTTCCATCCTATCAGCATCTATTCCCAATCTTGCCAATTCTTCAAACACTGTATTTGCTCTTCTCATTGACAATGCTTCATTATATTCAAGCGTTCCTATATCATCCGTATGTCCTTCTACCGTTATACGACTATGTTCAATTCCTCTTAATTCTCTCGCAAGTCCCGCTACCGCTTTCACTCCTTCAGGCGTTAATTCATATTTGTCAAAATCAAACAACACTGTATTCAATCGGTATACTTTCGCTTTTGGTTTGTCTTTTACTTCTACTACCTCTATTCCTCCGCTTTTTTCCTGCTCTTTAAACGCCTCTATTTCTTCTTTGGCTTTTTTATTCGCCTCTTTCATTTCTTCTTTTAGATTTTTTGCACTGTCTTTTTTTGTACTTTGTACTTTGCTTTGTCCGAATCTATACCCTATTCCCGTTTCCCCTACTACCTGCCAAAATCTTTCCGCTTTCTCATACGAACCCATCGCAAATACTTCTAACCCTTTCCATATATCTGCGCTGAACCCTAGTTCTGCTTTTCCTGATAATAAATTATTTCCCGCTCCGAATATCTTCATATCTTCATTTATATTATTTAATCTCGCTGTAAATGTCCCTTTGCTTCCCCTCAAATTATATCTTGCTCCGATTTCTCCGTACCATCTCAATATTCCGACCTCTTTTTCTGCTCTTAGTCCTGCTACAGCGTTCAGTATCTCAAACTGATTGTCTTTTACCGTAAGTACTGCAGCTGCATTGTCTAATCCCTTTTCCCTGAATCCGCTTGTCTTTATGAAACTTCCGTCCAATCCCGCAAACGGACTTATATTCACTATATTGCTTTCCAATATCTTGTAAAACGCTTCCACGTTCGCGTTTATATTCCATCCGTCATATTCGCTCTCTGTTCTTGACTGCAGCAGCAGTTGCTGCCTTTTTCCCTGATACTGCTGATAACCTCCGCTTAATTCACCTCTTATTGTCCATTTGTCTTTGAAACTTCCTGCGTATAATCCGCCTCTATAGTCGTTTATGTCTACTACGTCGCCCCACTGATGTGTATCGTGTTGGCCTATGCTTCCATAGTAACCCATCATAAAGCTGGTGTTTTCGCTGTATTTCTCTAATCCCAATATCAAATAACCGTTTCTCGCTTTGAAATCATAACTGTTGCTGTCTTCTTCCATCTTCTTTTGCGAACCGTATATTCCTGCCCACAGATTATATCCCTCATACCCGCTTTCTCTTCTGTCCAATATTCTGTGATACGCCTGTCTCATCTGGTGTCCGCTCATTAGCAACGCATTTGCATATATACTTCCTGCCATTTCGTTCAATACTCTTATTCTTCCTGCTGTATCTAACGGGTCCATTGTCCCTATTATCTTTGACAAATTGTTTATCTCATCAGGATTTCCTCCCGATGTTATATTGTCTATTATTCTTGATACTTCTCTGTTGTTATGTCCGCCTCCGGGTATATTTACATAGTCCGTATCTACTCCCGCTAGTTTTAAATACACATTATTCGCGTCCGTACTTATCAATATGTCTATTGACGGGTATATCGTTTTAAGTCCGCTGTAGATTCCCTCTACGCCCCCGGTTGTCTGTAATACAGGGTATATCAAATATATGTCAAAACCCTGTCTTAAATCCAAGTCTATCAAACTTCCGTCATTTATTACCGCTGTGCCGTTTACCTGCAGTTTATCGTTTATCGGCATATACCCTTCGTGCAGTCTTAACGCGAATATTCCGTTTTCCGTATAATTTCCGTTTATTGTCAATGTACCAAACTGTGTATCGGCTAATCCGCTTCCGTAACCGGGGCTTATTAGTCCGTTGTTTGTTACATTCCCTGTTATCGTTCCGTTTCCGCTTAATGCTGCGTCTGCTCCTACTGTTAATATCGGTGATATAAAGCTGTTTGTCAGTACTTCAAGTTCGCCTGCGTTTATAAGCGTATTTGCTATGTTTGCGTTAGACATATTGTTTACTATTAGTCTTCCTAATCCGTT
>WRFE01000015.1 GCA_009778965.1 Candidatus Endomicrobium labiotermitis | reverse complement strand
TCTGCTCATATTTTCCACAATATTTACTTCAACCGGAACGTCTTTGGAATTCTTGACGGTTACTCTGACGCTTTCCTCAGCGGATTTTGAAGCTGTTTTATAATTTGTCTGTATTCTCTCTCCGGTAATGTCAAAAGCGTTGCCTGTGTATATTGAAAGCTTTGCGTCCTTTGGCGTGTGGTCTATCTGGTCTTCGCCTACAAACTCCATTGAATCTCCGTCATATTTAAAAACCCTCACCCTGCCTTTAGGCAAAGGCATTCCTAAATTATTATCTTCGGAATTTTTAAATTCCAGATTAACGGTAACCTTGGGATTTACCGAAGCGTTAAAAGTAAAAACTTTGTTTATCGGAATATTGCGCGCGGAAGTAAATTCAATCTGCTTTATTTCGTTATTTTTCAAATCGGTTTTTCTTTGAAGTTCATAAATATGGTATTCAAAAAAAGATTTTTCCTGAAACGACGGCGCTCCGCCTGCCATCATTGGAACCGCCGACTTGTACATGGCGTCTTCAGCGTAAGCATAATTCATTCTCGGACGCACTATATTAACATCGCCCGCTACAAGTTTGAGTTTCGCGTTTTTATACGCCGCGCCGCTTCTGTTGCTGATAGTTACCCAGCCGGTAATATCCGACTTTTCGTCTTTTTCGTCCGTTACCAAAACATAGTCGGCATTCCAGCTCATTCCTGACGTCTGGTAAGAAATTTCAAGAGGCTCCTTTCCAGCGGTTTCGCTGAATACAAGCCATGTTAAAGTAGGCTTTAATCTTAGTCCTTCCGGTATTTTTTCAAGAGAAACTTCGCCTTCGGGATTTAATATTATTTTTTTATCTGTCTGAACAACAAGCCCGCCGCCGGATGATAATAATGTTCCTTTTATTTTATCTCTTTTGTCTTTGCCTATTCTCTCAATTTCTATCTCTTTTCCTATATATTTGCTTAAAAGCTGCGCTGTGCTTACCAAGTCATAATCAAAATTCTGTTCCAAAACTTTTATTTTATCAGGACTTTTTAAAAATTTCGGTAAAACGCTCGTCGGCTCAATATAAGCGGCAACATCGTCAAATTCTATTTTTTGAACGCCTATCTTAATATCAATTTCCCTGCTGTCTTTTATAATGGCTATATTGTTGTTATAAACAGTAACAGCGATTTCCGCGCCGGCAAAGTTAAAAGAAAAAACAAAAGCGCATAAAGCACAAAATATTTTCTTATTCATTTATTTCTCCTGTCACGTTATGGTCTAATTGGGCAAAGTTCTGACTATAAATCTGACTGCTCCGTTTAAAGCGGAATTCAAATCCAAACCTTCATAAGAGAAAGAAATAGACCAGACTACTTTTCCGGTCCGAACGTCGGTCATATGAGCGGAAATTCCTACGGTAGCGTTACTGGCAATAACTCTTCCGTCCATACCGAAAGCCGGTCCCAAATCGTAAACATTTGAACCTCCCACTTCAATTGCGTCGCTGCCCCAGCCATGCCAATGACCGGGTCTGCGATTATCGGAAGTACGGACAAGAAATCTTCTTTCCGGCTGAAACGTCAGAACGCTTCCCTGTATTACTGCATCCGCGGGAGCGTTCGGGTCAACAACAACCATGAAACCGCGAGCAAGCAGTTGTCTTATGAAAGCGGACTGCACCGCGTCTCCGGAACTGCTAAGCACGTTGTTTGCCGGTGAGAAATTTCCTACCCTTACAGTTCTTATTGCAGAAAAATCAAAATCCTGTTTTATAACAGCCCTGTTTGAAGCGCATGACATAAAAAAAATAAAAAAAACAGCTAAGACGGAAAACTTTTTTATCATTCCAGTTGTCCTTTAAGCTGTTTTATGTGTTTTTCGGCAAGAGCCCTGAGATTAACGTCTTTGGCATGCTTTAATATTCTTTGCCACTTATCTATTGCCAGTTCGTCATTGCCTTCTTTTTCGTAAATCATCGCCAGCATATAGTGCGCGGCGACTATTTTTTTGTTTATCCGCAAAGCTTGTTCAAAATTTTCTTTGGCCTGCGAATAATTTTTCTTGTCAAGCTGTATCAATCCCATAGCCATATATGCGTCGGCGGAAACCGTTTCGGATTTAAGCTTCAAACTTACTATATCCATCGCTTCGTCTGTTTTTCCGTCATTTAAAAGTATTAATGCTTTCTCAAGACCTCCTGACGAAGCTGAAGCGAAGACAAACGCCGAGAAAAAGAAAATCAAACTTATAAAAAGTTTTTTCATTTATTTAACTCCGCAATTTATTTCGCGCACTGCTTTTTTTCTATCTCTTTAATTTTGGCTATTCTTCCCGAATGTCTTTCTTCAAACTCAGTTTCAAGGAAAACTTTTATTCTGGAGCATAAAGCGCTGACCGTAGCGGTTCTTGATCCTAAACACAAAATATCGGCGTTATTATGCTGCGCGCAAAGTTTCGCGGTATCTTCATCCCAGCAAACCGCGGCTATTACTCCCTGCACTTTATTTGCGGCTATTGACATACCTATTCCGGTACCGCATATAAGAATGCCTTTATCGGCTTTTCCGTCGCGCACGCTCTCGGCGACTTTTACGGCATAATCGGGATAATCGCAAGATCCTTCTCCGCAAAAACCGAAATCTTCAACTTCATAACCGATGCTTTTCAAATACTCTTTTACAGTGTTTCTTATTACTTCCGCCGCCGCATGATCCGTCCCAAACGCCACTTTTTTAATTTTGTTCATTTTATTATATCCGCTTTATCGCCGTTTTTTATTAATGCCGCATTGGCTTCTTCAATATCCAAATGGCATTCAGGTTCGGCGTTTTTTTTGTCTGTTCTTATTACTACGTTTTCATACATTAAAGCTCTTTCCCCACTGATTTTTACGAAAACAAGGTCGCCTGTTTTCAAACTCATTTCAATCGCGTCAGTTTCGGAAATGTGTATATGTCTTTTTGCGACAATCACGCCTTCATTAAGTTCGACTATTCCTTCGGGTCCTTTCAAAATAGCAGATGCAGATCCTTTCAAATCTCCCGAAACTCTTAAAACAGCCGGTATTCCCAAATGACGCGCGTCTGCAACAGTAATTTCAATCTGCGTTTGATTTCTTTCCGGACCGACGATTCTTACTCCGGAAACTTCATTTCTCGGTCCAGATACAGTCAAAGTTTCATTTGCAGCAAACTGATGAGGCTGCATAAGCGTTTTTTGTTTTGTAAGAACATAGTCTTTTCCGAAAAGAGCTTCAACATGCTCTCTTGTCAAATGAATGTGTCTGTTGGAAACATTCACCGTTACTTTCATTTATTTGGAATATTTTACAAGCTGCGCAAAAGAATCCGCTTCCAGACTTGCTCCGCCCACCAAACCGCCGTCGATATCAGGCTGTTTCATAAGTTCGGAAACGTTTTTAGGATTGACAGATCCGCCGTAGAGAATTCTTACTTTATCGGCGGCATCTTTATAAAGTTCCGCATAAAGTTTTCTTATAAAAGCATGAACTTCCTGCGCCTGATCGGGAGTAGCAGTTTTACCGGTTCCTATAGCCCACACAGGTTCATAAGCAATCACTACTGTCGCGGCTTCTTCAGCGGTTAAATTTACAAGACCGCCTTTTATCTGGGCTTCAATAACCTTAAAAGTTACATTATCTTCTCTTTCCTGAAGAGTTTCTCCTACACAAACAATCGGAATAATTCCCTCGGCAAACGCGGCTTTTGTCCTCTTGTTCACTGTTTCATCCGTTTCGCCGAAATACTGCCTGCGTTCGGAATGACCGATAATAACATATGAACAGCCTGCATCTTTTACCATTGCAGGAGAAATTTCGCCTGTAAAAGCGCCTTTAGGTTCCCAAAAAAGATTTTGGGCTCCAAGGTTTATATTTGTTCCTTTTATTTCATTATTTACCGCATACAAAGCGGTAAAAGTAGGGCATAACAAAATTTCCACATCAGAAACATCCGCAACAGCAGTTTTCAAAGCATTTACCATAGACACAGCCTCGGCTATGCTCTTGTTCATTTTCCAGTTTCCGGCCATCAAGGGTTTTCTCATAAAAAAACGTCTCCTTTTCTGTTAATATTGATTAGAAATTATATCAAATTTGAACGACAATTAATAATAAATAGTTAATAATTAACAATTTTGAAATTTCGCCAAAGTTGAAATATATGAAAACGGTTTTCGTAAAGCGAAAACTCAACAATTATTAATTATTCTTTGTTATTTATTAATTGTTGTTTATAGGCTTTCAGGGCTTCCGGAAAAACTTCTAAAACTTTCTCTATCACGCCTTGCATTACCGATATGGCAATGCCGTAATTGGTTATAGGAACACCCGCTTCAACGGCTTTATTAAGCCTTGCAAGCATGTTTTTTCTGTTTAATGTACACGCTCCGCAATGAACAATAACTTTATATGTTTTTAATTCCTCTATATTAGGAAAATCCTGACCGTTTGCATAAACGATCTCTATGTTTTGTCCGGCATATTCTTTTATCCATTTAGGCAGTTTAATCCTTCCGATATCATCAGCCGAAGCGTGATGCGTGCAGGCTTCGGAAATTAAAATTTTATCGCCGTCTTTAAGGGTACTTAACGCCGACGCGCCTTTAGCCATTTCAATAATATCGGATTTATCCGCAGCAAATATAGTAGAAAAAGTTGTAAGTTTTACGTCAGCGGGCGTAATTGCCGCAATTTTTTTGACCGACTGGGAATCTGTTATAACAATAACCGGTTTTACTTTAAGATTGTTTAATATGGTCTGATACTGGCTGTCTTGCGCGATATAAGAGCAGGCGTTTAAATCTAAAATATGCCTTATGGTCTGTATTTGCGGCATTATAATTTTACCGCGCGGTGCGCCCGCGTCTATTGGCATAACCAAAATAACGGTATCATCGTTTTTTATAATATCTTTTAGCGGCGAATAATTTTCTATATAGTTTTCCGGCAAAACCCCGAATAATATTTTTTTAAGTTCGTTTAAAAAGTTATCTCTGTTTCCTGTGACGGAAGAAAACTGTAAAACATTTTTCGAATAGGAGCCAAGCTCCTTAATAAAATTGGAATCCGGAGGATTCAAATCATTTTTTGATATTACTATTATGACCGGTGTTTTTCTTCTGTCTGCCGCTTGTATTATTTCTATTTCCAAATCCCCGAATTTATCGGTTTCGGCAAGCAAAAGAACAACATCGGAAGAATTTAAAATCTCTTTTGTTTTTTCCATTCTGGCAGAACCTAAAGCGGAAGAATCGCCAATGCCCGCGGTATCAAACAAAGTTACCGGACCCAAAGGATTAATCTCGATTTGTTTCGATACAACGTCTGTAGTCGTTCCGGAAATTTGAGAAACTATCGAAGTATTTTGATTTGTAATAAAATTCATCAAAGAAGATTTTCCGGAATTTGTTCTGCCGAAAATCCCTATCTGGATGGTAAACGCTTTCATTTTCTTGCCTTTTATTGCCGATAGACAAAAATTTGTTATTTGTACTTTATTATTTATTCTTTTTCGTCAAACGTCGTCTTCAAAAAATCAAAAATTATATCATTTAGTTCCTGTTCGGCGGAAAGCCTTGCTTTTTCGCCGGCTGCGTGCTCTATTGCCGAACTTTCAGAACCGGATGAAGAATTGGAATATATAACAACGCCCGGATTATAAGCGTCGGTAAAAGATACTTCAGCAGTCCAATCGTATTTAAAACCTTCATTGTAACTTGACTCTGATATATCCTTTTTACAATTTATGGCTATTATGTCTCTCCCGAGACTTTGATCAGGAACCGAAGGAAGCAGTACCAATCCGTTTTCAGAAAAAAACTTTTTTACTCTAGCTGTGTTAAAATCATCGACTTTAAGAACATATGAAACTTTTTGAAATAACTCTATCCTTTCATCTATAAGACGTTCTTTTTCGAATGTCGGCGATTCAAGAATAAGATTATCTCCTTTTAAATACTGCTTTAAAAGAATCATTACATCTTCATGTCTGTATTTAGCTAAAACATTGTCTACTTCTCTAATTTTTTGAACAGTATTTGAAACGGAATCGTCAAGTTTACGCAAATTGTGAATAGCATTACCTCTGACTGAAAGTATTTCCTTTTCAATGTCCATTCTGATAGTGTTCCTATTGACCGTGCCAAAAACATAAAATTCACCGGCTGCTTTGTTGTTATAAGACAATGACGAAGCGTAAGATCTGAGAATAAACGCATCAAGCTTGTCTGCTTTACGTATTGTAAATCCGCTTTTTTGTATAGCATTAACAATCTCATTTACGATGATTCTTTTTGCCGCCGATTCAGCTTCCTTGAACGTAGAACCTTTCCCGACCCTGGTAATAAAAGTATCGTTCGGATAATTAATATGCTTTTCCGTTTTAATCCATTGAGGCCCGGGCGCAGACGCAAAAACCGGAACAACAGCGAACAAGAATAATAAAGACAAAATTTTTGTTTTCATGACCTTACCCTCACAAAGATAAAATTTTTCCTTCCGCTTTTTATATCAACCGTCATATCTTCAACTCTAAGTCTGCGTCCGTTTCTGTCTAAAAAATTCAGAGTAACTGCATTTTGTCCTTCAGGCAGCTGAAGCCTTGCCATAAGTATATTTTCAGGAATAATATTCCATGCCCTTGTATCCGCATTTTCAATAACAGCCGTAAAAATATTAAAAAGAGTTCTGGTTAAAAATCCCCAGGCTTCGTGACCGGTCGCGTCGGCAACGGCTTTTGAAGTAGTTCTGCCTAGAACATATCTGACCGCGGCTCTCGCAAGAGCTTTAGCGCGGATTTTTAATATCTGATCGTCAAGATATCTCTCGGCAAGCTGCGCCAAATCCTGAGCCATATAAGAAACTTCTGTTCTGACATTAGTATCTACCGAAAAAGAAACTATATTATTGGGAATCCTTTGGTATTGCGGAAAAGCGACTCTTACAAAATCGCTGGCGAAAGCTGCGATTGTAACAGATCTAGCCCTTTCAAATTCAGCGGCTTCTCCTTCATCGTCAACTTCAACCTGATTTATGTATGGCCATATATCAAAAAGCGCGAACTCAAAAACCCTGCTGATTTTTCTTGGTACAAAACCGTTATAGCATATTACAATAAGTTCTCCGTTCGGCGAATTAAGCCTGTTGTCACGCGCGGAAGGAAATTCGGCTTTTATTTCTGCGGCTCTCGCGGACATTCTCAAACGCAAGGCTGTGGTATAAGCGTCGTTTATTAAATCTTGGGGAGGAGCAATATTTACGACTCCGCCGCGGTAGGCTCTCAGCGCCCTGAAATAAGACACATGCGCATCGTTTAAAAATCCGGCATTTTCATAGACAAGCCCCATAAAATATCTTATAAAACCGTCGTCGCTGTAAAAATCACCGTCAACGGCAAATGTCAAAAACAGTCTGTTTGCCTGTCTTGCTTCAACGGCTGCAGCCATATCATCACCCGACAAAATATGATTTAAAGCCGCAAAAACAAGCATGTGGGTTCTTTCAAAATTCGTACCGGAATAAGGCATAGTCGAATCGTTAAAAAACATAGACGCGGCTCCCGCGCTTATGCTTCTTTGAAAGAACTCTTCAAAACTGAGTTTTGCGTTTTCAAAATTTCTGAAACTTATCTGAAAATTTTCGGCGAGATGATTTGTAAACCCGCTGTCGAGATGAAATAAAAGAATATTTCTTTGGCCGTATTTTCTTTTAGAGTTTTGCACTAAATCCGCGGCCGCTTGAAACTCTCCCGAGTCTATTTTATCTCTTAACTGGTTGTAATACCTGCCGTTTAAACCGGAAGCGCATCCCCCGAACATCGCCGCAATAAGAAATAAAACGGCAATGCGTAAGGAACGCGCTTTTATAATTTTAAAACCGATACCGGTCATTATTACGCTCTAAAACGATTTCTTGATACTACTTTTCTTATAGTTTTATTGCCCATCCATACTCTTTCATTAGTTTCAATATTAATCATTTCAAGGTCAACCTGATAAACTATTAACTGTGCTCCGCTTCCTGTGTCAAGCATAGAACTAATCTGCCCTTTAAGCATAAAATCCGCGCCGGTTTCATTTCCCTGCTGGCTTACAGTGGAAGCTCTTGCGTGCTCCGCCTGATCCGCTCTTTCATCTCTTAAAGCTTCGCGCTGATCTCTTGAAGCGACAAAAGTTACTCTGCCTGAATTTGTTAAATTTCTTGCAAGATCTTGTACAAATGTACCTGTATTTATATGTTCTTCAGTCATATTTAAAACATCTCCCACTATAACAACAGGTCTTCTTCCCTGCTTCTCTGTAAAATCTCTCAGCCACGCAGAACCCAAAGCATCAGTTATCATTTCTTGCGACACCAATCGCGAATCCGTATCGTTCCAGTTTCCGCTTAAATCAATAGGTTGGTCATTATTGACTCTTGTGACTCTTTGTCCGGAACACGCGAACATGCTTACGCAAAACGTTAAAGCCAAAAGACATAACGACAATTTTTTCAAATTCATTTTACCATCCTCCTATTATTTTACAACAATCTTCTTAAATTTTCTTTTTCCTGCCTGCAAAATAAAATCTTTTTCAATTTTTATTTCAATGTCTTCCGAGATTTTCTGCAAATCTATTTTAACACCCCCCTGCTCTATAAGCCTTCTGGCTTCATTTTTACTTGAAACCATATTGCTGTTAACGAGCAAATCAGACAGTTTTATTGCATTATTTTCAACAATAAATTCTTCTATATCATCGGGAATATCTTTTTTCGCAAAAACTTTATCAAATTCTTCTTTCGCCTTTAAAGCGTCCTCTTTCCCATGATATCTCTCCGTAATTTCAAGAGCAAGCGCGACCTTGGCCTCTTTAGGATGCATTTCTTTGACTGTTTTCAAATCAGCCTGCGTTAAAAGTTCGTAATATCTGTACATAAGCTGATCGGATACAGACATTATTTTGCCGAACATATCTTTGGAAGTGTCGTTTAAAGCTATATAATTATTATAGCTTTTTGACATTTTTTTAACGCCGTCCGTGCCTTCGAGAAGCGGCATTGTTATTACAATCTGCGCTTCCTGTCCATAATCTCTTTGCATATCGCGCCCGAGCAAAAGATTAAATTTTTGGTCGTTTCCGCCGAGTTCCACATCGGCTTTTAAAGCAACCGAATCGTAGGCCTGAAGCATCGGATACATAAATTCCACTATGCTTATAGGCTTATCTTCTTTATATCTTTTTTCAAAATCATCACGGACAAGCATCTGGGCGACGGTATTTCTCGAAGCGAGAGCAAGCAGCCCTTTTATGCCGAGCTCTTCCAGCCATTTGCTGTTATAAACGAGTTCCGTTTTACTTTCATCCAGTATTTTAAAAACCTGCGCAGTGTATGTCTGTATATTTTTGGCTATCTGCTCATCGCTCATCATAGGACGGGTATCCGAACGTCCCGACGGATCGCCGATTCTTGCCGTAAAATCGCCTATCAGAAAAACAACCTGATGACCTAAATCCTGAAAAGTTTTAAGTTTATTTATTACTACGGTATGACCTAAATGCAAATCCGGAGCGGTCGGGTCAACGCCAAGTTTTACTCTCAGCTTTTTGCCGGAAGCAAGTTTTTTCTCAAGTTCTGCCGTAGATATAATTTCATTTGTACCGCGTTTTATTTTCTCAAGTGCTCCATTCATCGTGTTTTCCTTATTATACCGACAAGTTTCTTAAAATCTTAAATGCCTTATCGTCAAACTTCTTTTCACATGCTATAGCCTTACTGATAGGCATTGAAGAAATTTTTCCGTTTGTAATTCCGACAAGCTTATTATACTCGCCGTTGTGAAACAAATGCACCGCCGCGTAACCGAATTTAGAAGCTAAAATTCTTGTTCTTGCGCTTGGTCTGCCGCCGCGCTGTATATAACCCAGATTACTCACTCTTACTTCGAGCCCCGTCATATCCGCTACTTGTTTCGCAAAAGCCGCAGAAGAGCCACAGCCTTCCGCAAAAGCTATAATTTCAGAGGTTTTACCCCTTTCTTTTCCTTTTGTAAGTTCCTCGGCAAGTTTTTTCATATCCGGCTTTATTTCAGGAACAACAATATATTCACAGCCCGCGGCGATTCCCACATCTAAAGTAAGAAAACCGTGTTCTCTACCCATAATTTCCACAACAAAAATCCTGTCATGACTTGTCGCGGTATCCCTTATTTTGTCAATAGCTTCAACAGCGGTATTTAAAGCTGTGTCATAACCGATTGTTTCATCCGTTCCGCAAATATCATTATCAATTGACGCTGGAATATTAATAACTTTTATTCCGTGTTTGGAAATAGCGTTGCCCGCGGCAAGAGAACCGTCTCCGCCTATGATTATCAAACCGTCAATGCCTAGTTCTTTAATCGTATTTACGGCTCTGTTCATTCCGGTTTTTGTTTTAGTTTCAGGACATCTTCCTGTATGAAGAATCGTACCGCCCGTATTTATAATTCCGCTTACGGAACGCAATGTAAGAGTCGCAAAATCATCTTCAAGAAGCCCTCTGAATCCGCGTCTGATTCCTATCATCTGATATCCGAGATAAATACCGTACCTTGTCACGGCGCGGACAGCAGCGTTCATTCCGGGAGCATCGCCTCCGGAGGTTATAATACCTATTTTTTTTGCCATAGTAATCTCCTATGCAGAATAATTGTTATTATTTTACACTTTTATTAACGCTTGAGCAATACTATTTTTGTTTTATTTGCTTTGGCGCTGAATTGCATTCGTTCGTATTTTTCAAGCAATTTCAACAACTCGCATAAAACAACACATTACTGTTTATGCTCAAACAGTTGAATTTGTTAATCTTAAAAAACACTCACTCATGGACGCAATAATGCGCCTGTCGCAAACAAAACCCGGTGATTTAAAGACAAAAATGGATTTACCAAATGATAAATGTGGGGTTTATAGCCTAAGATTTTTATCGTAAACTACAAGCTGGTTTCTGCCGTTTTGTTTGGCTTTGTATAAAGCTTTATCTGCGGCAGAAATTATTTGATCTATACTCTCAGCGTCTTCGGGATAATTGCTTATTCCTACGCTTATGGTAACGTTGAATTTTTCGTCATTTTCTTTATATTTTTTCTTTTGAACTGTATCAATAATATTTTGCGCAATGGAAACGGCTTCGTCTTTAGACGCCAAAGACATAAATATTATGAATTCTTCACCGCCGTATCTTCCTACCAAATCTCCGGGACGAATACAATCGACAAGCATTTTTGCGATAGAACAGAGAACTTTATCCCCTACAAGATGTCCGTATGTGTCGTTTACAGTCTTAAAATGGTCAAGATCCAGCATTAAAATGTAAAAACCGCCTGAATAACGTTTTTCTCTCTGGACTTCAGCCTGAAGCCTTTCCATAAAATAACGTTTAAGATATAGTCCCGTAAGACCGTCAGTCCTTGTTTTCTCGCTTATTTCGCTGAAAAGCTTTATTCTTTTAGTTCCCAACGCTATCTGCGGGCCAAAAATGGCTCCTTCCTGAGTATATCTTGAAGCATAATCTTTTTCGCAAACGATTATAATACATCCTAAAAGCTCGTTTTCAATTTTCAAAGGCCAAAATACCGTTTTATAATCGCGCGAACAAAACGGCGGATTATCTATAACTACATATCTTATTTCATTATTCAGAGGTTTTCCAAACTGCATATACAATTCCCAGTCTTTCTGCTGATACTGTTTCGAAAAAGCAAGCGGTTTCCATTCGTTTTTTACTCTGTCGAAAATATTTATGCTTATAATTCCTGTTCTAGGCAGGAGACTTTTCATTATAGTTCCCACATACTCTTCCACAAGCATGTCTTTGGACAAATCTCTTCCTATAATGTAAAGCTGCATTATACGTTCAATCATATCCTCATATCTCTGTCTTTCCGTAACCGCATAAGAATGTTCCGCAATAATTTCCGTATATTTATTTTTCAGCTTTAAATTTTTATCGGACAACTCTTTTTCTTCTTTTCCGGTTTTTTCAAAATAATAATACGGAATCGCTATAACGGAAATAAAGACCACGGCGGTTATTGAAACAGAATACGGATAAACGCCGAAATATTTTATTATTACAGCCACGGCAAAAACGCTGCATACCGGAGCGATTATTCTGTAAAATTTGGCACAGTATAATCCGGCAAGAACCAGAAAATACGACCAGACTATTATCCCGATGCCGTTATTTAAAATAAAATAAAGCGTCAAAACAACTGCAGCAGCCGTGATAATGGGAAATACCTTTTTAATAATCAATGAATTCAACCGTCCTGTTTCTTCCGGAATTTTTCGCTTTATACAAAGCGCTGTCGGCTTTTTTGATAAGCTCATTTTCAATCAGAGAATTATACTGTCTGAGTTCCGCAAAACCTATGCTTACGGTAATTCTAACCTGTATAGGAGAATAACTCTCCGTAGGAATAAAAAATCTTTCCGCTTCAATTATAGTCCTTATCTCTTCTAATACTTTAAAGGCCTCTTTTGAATCAGTGTGAAGCATTATTACGCCGAACTCCTCTCCGCCGTATCTGGCAATTAAATCCGTTTCCCTGAATCTTCCTCTTAAAAGCAGGGCTACCTGACGCAAAATAGCGTCTCCAGCCTGATGTCCGTAAGTATCATTGATTTTTTTAAAAAAATCTACGTCTAAAAGACCTACAGCCAAAGATACATTATTGCTTTTGGAACGGTTTATTTCTTCTTTAAGCCTTTCCTTAAAATAATTTTGCGTAAAAAGTCCAGTCAAACCGTCGGTTATAGCTAAATCGCGGGCTTTTTTATAAAGATAGGCATTGTTTAAAACCGTGCTTACGATTCCCGACAATATTGACAAAAGCCTTAAATCAGAATCATTAAAACTGTTAGCTTTATAAGAAGTCCCTTTTATTATTCCCCAGAAACTTCCGTTGACTTCCACAGGAACGGCAATAACCGATAAATATCTGTTTTTTGAAAGCGTAAAACGTTTATCTTTGGAAATATCTGTAACAATTAACGGCAGCCCCGTGTTTTTTATATAGCTGGCAAAAACGTCGCCGTGAACATTTTTTTTCAATTTCCAGTTGCCTATGCCGATAAACTGCGCTGCAAGATCCCCGGATTTCATTATTATTTCTTCTTCGTCAAGAGACGCCTGAAAGGTTTGTATCATTCTTCCTATTTGGCGAAAATTTTTTATCTGCTGCATTATGGACGCGCTTCTCTTTTTATTCTCCAATATCTCGGAATCTTTTATGGCATTTTCTCTTTCAAGAGTTTCATATTCTTCGGATTTTCCGTTTTTCATAGACAAATAGCTTTCTTTATACATATCAAAAAGAAAGTAAAAAGCAGTTACGATTGCGCATCCCGCAAGCACATAATAAGCTTGCGAAGAACTTTCCACAAAAATAACGCCTACTACTCCGGCTACAACCGCAAAAACCGTAAGAAGTCCGCTGTAAATACTTCCGGAAAAAAAATACAAAGCAAGTATTAATATTGAAATAAGAGGAAAGGTAATTATAGGATTTTCAAGAAAATTAATAACCCATACAATAAAAAAAGCTCCTGACAAAACAGGCAGCCCTACGGTACTTAAAATATCTAATATGCTGTCGCTGTGTTTTTTATTTTCCGTTTTCATTTTTATCATTGTAGTATAGGATTAATGCCGATTCAACTTTATTTTTTAATTTTAGATTCGTAAACTCAAAAACCCCGCTCCAGCCCGATTCTTTTTTAACAGAAGGCCAAGCTATCCACAATCCGTTTTTCCCGCTTAAAACACGACACTCAACTTCTATCAATCCGTCAAAAATAACCGACATAAAAGCTTTTATTGATTTATGATTTTTCAAAGCGCTGAATTTATTTATTTTAAAACTTACCCTGTCATTTGCGTTGTCAATATCCGACGCTAAACCTTTTTCAATAGAGTTTATCAGATATTTTCTGTAATCCCTGTTTAATACTGAAATCTGCTTATGTATAACGCCCTTACTTATATAAAACGGAAATTCTATATCATTTTTCCCGTCTTTATTTATCAGTTTTATACCGGATACTTTTATAGAATTATTAAAGCTTATGCTGTATTCTGCTCCGCTCTTTTCTACACTCGTGACTTTAATGTCAGCATAAACCAAATGCGCAAAAAACAGTACCACCGCAAAAACTGATAATATTTTCAAAAAATTCATAAATATTCCTAAGCATAATGCATATTGTATTTAATTGCAATGACTTTTTTATTTTTTGCTTAAGGCATTCAATAGTTAGATTTGATAATTACTTAAGGTTGGATTTTATATATGGTTAAGGTTTAGTGTTCAGATCAGCCGATGATAGGATTTGAACCTACGACCCATTGCTTACGAAGCAATTGCTCTACCAACTGAGCTACATCGGCATTTATTTAAGGCATAAAAATATGCCGAGGGGCAGAATCGAACTGCCGACACACGGTTTTTCAGACCGTTGCTCTACCGACTGAGCTACCTCGGCTTGCTTCTATTAATCTTCTTTTGCGTATTTTTCAAAAGCCTTTTTACCGGCTGCAAGAGCTTCGTCTATTTTATCTTTGCTTGACAATACTTTTTCACGGCTTTCTTCATACATTTTACGGCCGGTTTCTTTAAAATCGTCGCTTAAATCATTAACTGTATCGGCGAATTCTTCACCGAATCTTTTTATATTATATCTTGTTTCTCTTCCGGATTTAGGAGCATATAAAACTCCTATCGCGGCGCCTACTATTCCGCCCAAAATAAAAGCCAAAAGAGTGTCTTTTTTATCACACATTTTACCCTCCTGAACCTACTTTTTTGATTTTATTCCCGAAAGAATATAGCAAATAACCGATGCTGCAGACATAATCGGAGAAGATATTTTTTCAGTTATATTAACGACTTTGCTGGAAATTTTATTAACCGTATCAAGTTCTACGTTTACTTTCTGCAAAGCAAGCTCAAGTTCTTTCGACGCTTTTGTTATCTGAACAAGCGTAATTATTAAATAAATAGTAACAAAAATTGCCGCTATGGAAACAACTATTAAAGAAATAATAATCAGAGAATTTAAACTCATAATTGGCTATTATAACAAATGCTTCGATATATGTCAAAATTTTATTTTTATTTGCCGGTTTCAGACTTTTCCGCTTTTTCTCTTTCCAATCTTTCCAATCTTTCCAATCTTTCTAATCTTTCCTGTGTTCTTATCATCAAAGTCGTGGGCGGATTGCTTTTCTCAAAAGACCTGTCAACTCCGGATTTCTTTTCTTTTAACGCTTCTCTTGTATAAATGCATCTTGGATTCCAAAGCAGCCAGTCTCCTATTTCGTTATCATAACATGCCTGTATCTGGGCTCGCACTTCGTCTTTCCCGTATTTATGTCCCATGGAAAAATCCTGCAGCCACGGGCGGAGTTTTTCAGCCGGAATTCTTCTCAGAGCCCCTTCCATAGCTATATAAACAGTTTCGTAAGGAGATTTGTTAGGGTCTTCAATACCGTACTCGCCTTTAGCATAATGAGACGGATAAACCATCGGACTTACATAATCAACCCATTCGGACATTTCAACTATTCTCTGCCCTATACCCATATCATCTCTTGCCGTAGTAGTCAGTCCGAAAACATCTATTGATATTTTAACGCCTTTAGGCTTTAGTCTTTCATTGGCCTGTTTCAAAAATTCTACAATCGCGTCCGAAGCGTCTGCCGCGTTATGATTCTTATTTTTATATCTGCAGTTTCTTGTAGGACCGTCTGACGGGAAACGTATATAATCAAACTGTATTTCGTCAAAACCCAACTCCGCGGCTCTTTCAGCTATTTCTAAATTATAATTACGTGCGTCTTGATTATACGGATCAAGCCACGCAATGCCTTTTCTGTCAACCCATATAGTTCCGTCGGGATTTTTTACAGCCGTAGACGGCTTTTTTCTGGTCATAAGATCATCCCTGAAGACCACCATTCTGGCAACGGTATACACATCGTTGTCTTTTAACTGTTTCAGATATTGTTTTATATTCGGGATCGCATTAAAGTAAGCACCTATTTCATTAGCTGTTTTTACGCCGTCAATATAAACCTGTCCTTCCATTTCTTTTATAGTGATTACAGCAGTATTAAGCTCGGTTTCATTAAAAAGTTCTATGGCGGCGTTTCTTAATTTCGTGGGACCGCTTACCCATTGAGAAAGATGGATTCCCCTTATATATTTCCTGGGAGTGTCGGCAAGAGCCTGTCTCATAACTTCTGAAATGACATATTCGTTGACACTATCTTCGCCCGGCTGCTCGAGAACGGTTGTCTTAGAATTTCCCTGCATGCTTTTGCATGAGGTTATCAAAAGAAAAAATAACGATACGCCTAAAATGGTAAATTTATTTAAGTTTTTCATTTTTGTCCTGACAATTCTAGTGAAAATAATGATATTTGTCAATATATTTTTTATTTTATTTGCTTTGGCGCTGAATTGCTCAAATGGAGTGCTGCAAAAAGACGCGTGTATGCGGCACTACAAAGACAAAACAAAATCGTTATTTTAAATATTTATTTAGTTAAAAGCGATTGAAGCGCTTCTTTGGGGTTTGACGCGGCAAAAATATAATTACCGCTTACAAGCGCGTCCGCTCCCGCGTCTATGCAGCGTATTCCTGTTTCAGCATTTATCCCGCCGTCAACTTCAATAATACAAGCATAATTATTCGCATCTATAATTTTTCTGAGTTCGGAAATTTTAGGAAGCATATTTTCCATAAAAGACTGTCCGCCGAAACCCGGCTCCACAGTCATAACCAAAACCAAATCCAAATAAGGAAGCAAATATTCTATTTCGGAAACAGGCGTCGCGGGCTTTATAGAAATGCCTGTTTTTATTCCGGAAGATTTTATATCTTCTATAAGTTTCTTTTTATCAGTTTTAACTTCACTGTGAAAAGTTATAAAATCCGCGCCGGATTTTTGAAATTCACGCCAGTATTTTTCTGGTTCCGATATCATTAAGTGAACATCAAACAGCATCTTTGTAGTTTTTCTTAAAGATTTAACAACAACCGGACCTATAGTTATATTAGGAACAAAATGCCCGTCCATAACGTCGATATGCACCCAATCCGCACCTGCATCTTCAATAGCGGCTATATCTTTTTCAAGATTAGAAAAATCAGCGGATAAAATCGACGGAGATATTATAATTTTTTTCATTTCAGCCTTTATTTGGAAATATTCAAAAGTATTTTTTTCGAATTTGTTATATCTGTATCCGCTTCGGGCTTTTGCTTTAGCACCGTTCCTGGAGGTAATTCCGAGTTATCTCTTATCACCTCAATTGATACGCCGTTTTCCGAAGCCCAGACTTTCACGTCTTCTAAAGACTTGCCTTTCCAATCAAGAGTATAAATAATGCCTTTGGGAGGCTGTCCGCTTGAAACAACAAGATTTATAACAGTATCTTTATCCGCCGCGGATTTTGCCGCCGGATCCTGCGAAATAACAATTCCTTTTTCTTTTATCACCGAATATTTTTGCGAAACTTCGCCTATCATAAGCCCGTAAGATTTTATTGTAATATCTGCGGCACGGACAGTCTGACCTATTAGATTAGGTATGTATATAGTTTCTCCGCCTCGGCTTATAGTAACTTTAATAACTTTACCCTCACGGACATTCATTCCCGCAGGAGGGCTTTGACGCAAAATTACACCCGGAGCAACGTTGTTATTAAACTCTTCGCCTTCTTTTCTCAAACCGAAACCGGTATTTGAAAGTTCTTCCAAAGCTTCGTATATGTTTTTGCCTTTAACATCAGGCAAAACTACTTCTTTTTTTGAGTGTATTATAGCGCTCATTACAGTATTAAAAGAGTAATAGCACGCCGCGGCAAGAATCGCTAAAACAATAAACAGTTTAAAAAATTTCTTATACAATTTCTGCTCCGAAAGTCCTGTTGTGTCACCCTGAACTTGTTTCAGGGTCTGCTGTTAGTTTTTTAAGTACCTAATACTGAAACGAGTTCAGCATGACACCATTTATACAGAATTATTTTTTTGCCCAAGACATTTTACTTCTCAAACGAGTTCCGACTTTTTCGATAAGCCTGTTTGCAATTTCTTCTCTGCATTTTTTAAAGAAAGGTCTGCCTGTTTCGTTTTCTTTAATCCAGTTATCCGCAAATTTACCTGACTGAATATCACCCAAAACATTTTTCATTTCGGCTTTAGTAGAGTCGGTAATTATTCTTTTTCCTGTTACATACTCGCCGTATTCCGCCGTATCGGAAATAGAATGATTCATTTTCGCAATACCGCCTTCAAATATTAAATCGACTATTAGCTTAACTTCATGGCAACATTCAAAATATGCGATTTCCGGCTGATAACCTGCTTCAACAAGAGTTTCAAAACCGGCATTTATCAACTCAACAACTCCGCCGCAAAGAACTGCCTGTTCGCCGAACAAGTCGGTTTCGGTTTCTTCCGTAAAGGTCGTTTCCAAAACACCGCCTCTTGTTCCTCCGATTCCTTTTGCGTATGCCAAAGCAAGTTCTTTCGCTTTGCCGCTTGCGTTTTGTTCAACAGCTATAAGACACGGTACGCCTTTCCCTTCTTCATATTGTCTTCTTACCAAATGTCCGGGACCTTTCGGAGCAATCATTATAACATCCATATCAGCCGTCGGAACTATTCTTTTATAACGTATATTGAAACCGTGTGAAAAGCTTATAACCGCGCCTTTTTTTATGTTGGGAAGAATATCTTCATCCCATGCTTTTTTCTGAACTTCGTCCGGCAAAAGTATATGCACCCAGTCAGCCTGTTTTACGGCTTCGGCAATACTTACAGGTTTCCAGCCGTCTTCAACGGCTTTTTTATAGTTATTGCCGCCCTCACGCTGCGCGACTATTACGTTTATACCGGAATCTCTCAAGTTTAACGCGTGTGCGTGTCCCTGACTGCCATAACCCAAAATAGCAATGGTTTTACCTTTTAAAAGACTTAAATCCGCATCGTTTTCATAATACATCTTAGCTTCTTTTTCCATTTTACGACTCCTTTACTTATTTCTTTTATTTTTTATTCGGCATTCGTTTTTTGTCTTTGCCGTTGATTCGTAATTCTTAATTTTGAATTCGTAATTGTTTTTATTTGTGTCCTCTGGACATAGCTATTACGCCTGTTCTGCATACTTCTTTAATACCGTAATCAGCAATAGCTTCTATAAAAGCTTCTATCTTCTCTTCATCGCCCGTAACTTCCACTATTACCGAATCTTTGGCAATATCTATAATTCTTGTTCTAAACACCCCCGCTATGCGAAAAATCTCAGCGCGGACGGTTTTGGGAGCGTTTATTTTTACTAATGCCAACCCTCTTTCAACATATTCCAGACCGCTAAAATCGTTTACTTTTATTACATCCACCAGCTTATTAAGCTGTTTTGTTATCTGTTCAAGTATGGAATCGTCGCCTTTAACAACAATTGTCATTCTTGAAATGGCAGGATCTTCGGTTTCGCCTACAGCAAGAGAATCTATATTGAAACCGCGTGCCGCAAAAAGAGTAGAAATTCTTGCCAAAACGCCGAATTTATTTTCAACTAAAACTGAAATAGTATGACGCATTTTTTACTCCAATTAACAATTAATAATTAACAAATAACAATTAACAAAAAGAAACTCTAAATTATAAATTTTCAATTGTTAATTGCCGTTCATCCGTTCATCCTTACCATTATATCATCAAGCGACGCGCCTGCGGGAACCATAGGAAAAACGTTTTCCTCTATTTCCACCCATACGTCAAGCACAACCGGGCATTTGGCTTCAAGCATTTTCTTTATTGCCGGTTCAACGTCTTTTTTATCTGTAACGCGTATGCCCAAAGCTCCGTAACTCTCCGCCCATTTTACAAAATCCGGAACGTAAACAGGACATTTATCCCTGTCCGGAGTATTACACGAAGAAGGACAGGTTTTACGTTTCGCCAAACACGTGCGCGAATATCTTTTACCGTAAAACATCTGCTGCCACTGGCGCACCATTCCGAGATACTGATTATTCAAAATAACTGTTTTAATATTAACTTCATTCAAAACGGCAATCGCCATTTCCTGCATATTCATCTGAAAAGAACCGTCGCCGGCAATAACTATAACTTCTTTATCCGGATTTCCGAATTTCGCGCCTATACCTGCCGGATAACCAAACCCCATAGTGCCAAGCCCGCCTGAACTGATAAACGTTCTGGGTTTTGCGGCTTTATAATACTGGGCGGACCACATTTGATGCTGGCCGACTTCCGTGGCGACAATAGCTTCGCCTTTTGTAAGTTCCGATATTTTTTCTATAACATACTGAGGACGAAGTTTATCATCATTTCTTTCATAAGAAAGAGGATGTTCTTTTTTCCACTCTCCGATTTTTTCTATCCACTCTTTGCGTTCTTTATTTTTTATCAAAGAACTCATTTCTTTTAACACTGTCTTCGCGTCACCCACTACCGGAATATCAGTATCTACTATTTTTGAAATCGCAGCGGGGTCTATATCTATATGTATAATTTTCGCTTTTTTTGCAAAATCGCAGACTTTTCCGGTACATCTGTCATCAAACCTTGCGCCGACAGCTATTATAACATCCGCTGCCTGAACAGCTTTATTCGCGTAATAAGTTCCGTGCATACCGAGCATATTGAGGCTTAACGCAGAATCGTTCGGATATGCCCCTTTCGCAAGTAAAGTATTTGTAACCGGAATATCAGCTTTTTTTGAGATTTCCAAAACTTCATCTTCGGCGTTTGAAGCTATTACTCCCATTCCTATATATAAAACCGGTCTTTCACTTTTATTTATAATTTCAGCCGCTTTTTTAATTTGCCCGGGATGACCGTTGTAATTAGGTTTATATGAACGGATTTCAACTTTTTCCGGATACGCAAATTCGCAGATTCCGCGCTGTACGTCAACCGGAATATCAACTAAAACCGGTCCCGGTCTTCCTGTTGATGCTATATAAAAAGCTTCTTTTATGGTTTTTGCCAAATCTTTTACGTCTTTAACCAAAAAATTATGCTTTGTCACGGATCTTGTAATGCCGGTGGTGTCCGCTTCCTGAAAAGCGTCCTGTCCTATTACCGCTGTTGAAACCTGTCCGCTAAAAACAATAAGAGGTACCGAATCCATATAGGCGGTAGCAAGTCCGGTTACCGTATTTGTAGCCCCGGGACCCGATGTAACTATACATACACCGGTCTTTCCGGTAGAACGGGCATAACCGTCCGCCATATGGGATGCTGCCTGTTCGTGCCTTGTTAATACAAAATTTAATTTCGAACCGTAAATCGCGTCAAAAATAGGTAAAGCCTGTCCGCCGGGAAGCCCAAACACTACTTCAACGTTCTCCTTGAGTAAACTTTCAATCAAAATCTGCGCGCCAGTCATTTTTTGCGACATAGTAATGTTTGTCCTCCTTTTAAAATTTTACAGCGTTACATTATTTAATTCCGAACTTTTTAAATATTTCTTTCCAATATTTTTCATATTCCGCTTTTTCTTTAGGTCCTAATTCGTCAAACATCGGCTCCATTTTAGCTTTCTGTTCTTTCAAAGCCTGACTCAGATATGTGTGAAATACTTCTCTTTCTTCAGGCGTCATATTTTTAGATATTTCCTGTATCTGCTTTACCTGCTGATCTATCATATCATTCATCATTTTCAAAGTATCATTCTGCGCAAAAGAAACAATACTGCCGGACAACATAAAAAAACAGGCAAAAATACAAATTTTTATTTTATTCATACAGCCTCCAATGCTAAATTAAGTAAAACGCTATTATTATATCATATATTTTACTTTGAAAAGCAACACGGGCAGGCTTTGAAATCATTTCAAAGCCTGCCCGTGTCGCTTTCATAATTTGTAATTCGTAATTGTCGTTACTTCAGTATTATCTCAGCTCTTCTGTTTTGTGCTCGGCCTTCTTTTGTCTTATTTGTAGCTGTCGGTCTTGTCTTTCCAAACCATTGTTTGTCTAGCATCTCCGCTTCTACTCCCAATTCTACTAACTTCTTATGCACAGCGTTTGCTCTTCTCTGCGACAATCCTTCATTATATTTATGAGTTCCTATTTCATCCGTATGCCCTTCTATTGTCACTTGTATTGTATCATCAAGCTCTTTTAACTCTTTCAGCGCCTGCGCTATTTCTTCCGTTGCTCTTCTTGCGTCAGGTCTTAAATTTGATTTATCAAAGTCAAAATGCACTCTTGTAGTTTCTATCTGTTTCTTCAACGCTGCTATTGCCGTTTGTCTTGTTCTTTCTTCTTCCGCCTTTTTCGCCGCTCTTTCTGCCGCTTCCCTTTCTTCCGCAATTCTATTTTGTTCTTCCTCCTGTTTCAGCATTTCTTGCCGTTTTGCTTTGTCGTTGTCTTTATTTGAACTCTGTTCTTTGTCCTTTGAAGTTTGTCCAAACCTGTACCCTATTCCTGTTTCACCTACCACCTGATGAAATCTTTCCGCTTTCTCGTACGAACCCATTGCAAATACTTCCAATCCTTTCCAGATATCAGCGCTAAATCCTAACTCCGCTTTTCCGGACAACAGGCTGTTTCCCGCTCCAAATATTTTCATTTCATTGTTTAAATTATTCAGCGACGCTGTGAATGTTCCTTTACTGCCTCTCAAATTATATCTTGCTCCCAATTCTCCGTACCATCTTAATATTCCGACCTCTTTTTCCGCTCTCAATCCCACTGCCGCGTTCAATATCTCAAACTGATTGTCTTTTACCGTAAGTACCGCAGCTGCATTATCAAATCCTTTTTCCCTGAATCCGCTCGTCTTTATAAAACTTCCATCCAATCCAGCAAACGGACTTATGTTTGCTATATTGCTTTCCAATATCTTGTAAAACGCTTCCACATTTGCATTTATGTTCCATCCGTCATATTCGCTTTCCGTTCTTGACTGCAGCAGCAGTTGCTGCCTTTTTCCCTGATACTGCTGATAACCTCCGCTTAATTCTGCTCTTATTGTCCACTTATCTATAAATTTCCCTAAATACAATCCGCCGCGGTAATCGTTTATATCTACTATATCATCCCACTGATGCGTATCGTGCTGACCTATGCTTGCATAGTAACCCATCATAAAGTTGCTGTTATCGCTGTATTTTTCTAATCCCAATATTAAATATCCGTTACGCGCTTTAAAATCTCCGCTGTTAGAATCTTGTTCTACTTTTCTCTGTGAACCGTATATTCCCGCCCACACATTATATCCCTCATACCCGCTTTCTCTTCTGTCAAGTATTCTGTGATACGCCTGTCTCATTTGCTGCCCGCTTGCCAATAATGCGTTTGCGTATATACTTCCCGCTGTTTCCTCCAAAACTCTTCTTCTGCCTGCATTGTCCAGCGGGTCCATTGTTCCTACTATTTTCGATATATCATTTATTTTGTTTGAATCTCCGCTCCAAGTTGTTTCGTCTATTATTTTTGCTACTTCCGTATTGTTATGATCTAATCCCGGTATTTCCATATAATCCGTATCTATTCCTGCTATCTTTAAATAAACATTATTTGCATCCTTGCTGATTCTTATATCAATAGACGGATACAGTGCTTTAAGTCCGCTGTATATTCCACTTAATCCGTTGGATTCCAATATTGTGTATTTCTTATATATCTCAAATCCATGCGTCATATCTAAATCTATAAGACTCCCTGTATTAATTGTTGCATTTCCGGTTACTATTAACTTATCGTTTGTAGGAACAATTTCGCTGCCGATGGCTCCTTCGTTTAGTCTTATTCCCAAATTACCGCTTTCAATATAATTTCCGTTTATTGTAAGTGTTCCAAATGATGTATCGGACGGACTTACATAACCGGCTCTTACAAATCCGTTATTTGTTACATTTCCTATTATTTTTCCGGTACCGCTTAATATCGCATGTTCTTTTACAGTCAATCTTTCTGAACCAAAATCATTTGACAATATTACCATTTCCCCGCTGTTAACGTCTGTTTTGCCTATATTTGAACCGGAACCCGATATTATTATTTTCCCTAATCCGTTTTTCTCAAAAATTCCTGTATTGTCTTTGCCTATCAATCCGTTTATTGTTACTGTCACGCTGCTTATAATATCCAAATCTATTATTGAATTACTATCCAACGCGTATATTTTATTTGTCATTGTTACGTCATCCATTATGTTCAGCGTTCCGCTTGTAAAATATATGTCGCCGATTCCTGTCGCATAGCCTGTTCTTACCGTTCCGTCAAATATATTTAATATACCGTCTATCTCATTAATATTGCTGTCTAACTCTAATATACCTTTTCCTGTTTTGGTTATTATGTTATTGCTGTTTCCAATAGACGCTATAGCGTCTGCTATTGTCATTGTTATATCGTCTGCTATATTTAAATTTAACTGTGAATACTGCTCTAAATAAAATACGTTCGATTCGCCGTCTGCCATATTTCCTGATATTAAAGTATCAGTGTTCTGCGTTATGTTTAATACCGCATTATTTCCGGCTGTTCCTTCCATATAAACAGCTCCGCCTTTCTGTCCTGCCGTGTTTCCGGTAAATGTTATATTGTTTGCTGCTACCGTTGCACCGCTTCCTATATACATTGCTCCGCCGCTGTCTCCTGCCGTGTTAGATATAAAATCCACGGTCTGCACAAATTCTGCTGTGGCGTTTTCCAAGAATATCGCGCCGCCGTTGGATTTAGAATTATCTCTGAATAATGAATTTACGGTCGATTCAACTGTCACGTTTGAATTGGTTATGCGTATCCCTTCGCTGTCTGTTACATTCCACTCTCCGCTGAAAAATGTAAATGTTGACTGATTTATTGTTGTTATTCCCGCGGTTTGATTTAATTCTCCCTGTATAAAATTCATTCCGCTCAAATACAATTCCCCGCTGCCTGTTTTGTTTATTGCATTGTTATTGCTTCCTATATATATTCCGCTTGATATTGTTATCAAATTTAGCGCATTAAAATTTATTTGTGAATTATTCGCATATATATCGCTACCCAGCGCCGCGCGGTTGCCTGCAAACATTACCTGTCCGTATGTGCTGTCTATTATTATTGCTGAACTGCTTAAATATATTGCCCCGCCTTTTCCTTCCGCAGAATTATTGATAAATTCCGAATATACATTTGAAAAACTCATTGATGAACCAATCAAATATATTGCTCCGCCGTCTATTACCGCTTTGTTATTTTGAAACGTCGTGCTTCCTCCGCTAAAACTTATGTTTGAATTATTTTGAGCATATATCGCTCCGCCGCTGCCGACAAAAGAATAACTGTTTGCGCTGTTTGAACTAAATATTATACTGCCATTTGTTGCATTGAAACTCATTGTAGAACCAAGCAAATATAGGGCTCCGCCCGCGCTGCCCGTGTTTGAGCTAAATATTATATTGCCGCTTGAAACGTTAAAACTTATTATTGAATCGTCTGCCCATGATACTATGGCACCGCCGTAAGAACCTGCTTTGTTTGAAGTGAATATTATATTACCGCTTGAAACAATAAAATCTATTATTGAATTATTACCGGACCATATTCCTATAGCTCCTCCATTTGCAGATGTACTGTTTGAACTAAACAATATATTTCCGTTTGTTACATTAAAACTCATTGTTGACCCGTCTACAGCTATCGCCCCTCCGGAATACGTTTCTACTCTGTTTGAATTGAACTCTATGTTTCCGTTTACGGTAATAAAACTCATTGATGACTTGTTTGCGTATATAGCTCCGCCTCTTTCCCCTGCGCCTGCGCTGTTTGAGCTAAACAATATACTTCCGTTTGTCGCGCTGAAACTCATTGTTGACTGCAATGCGGATATCGCTCCGCCAAAGCCGGAATAACCTACGCTATTTCCGCTAAATACAATATTACCGGTTGAAACAATAAAATTCATTATTGCCTGTTCTGCTCTTATTGCTCCTCCGGAACTGAAATTACCGGTTGCCTTATTTGAATTGAATTCTATATTTCCGTTTGTCGCGCTAAAATTCATTGTTGACTGATTTGCAAATATAGCTCCGCCATATCCGTAAGCGTTTACGCTGTTTGAACTGAACATTATACTGCCACTAAAACTCATTATTGATTGCTCTGCATATATCGCTCCGCCATTACCTGCCGCCGAATTATTGATAAATTCCGTATATGCATTTGAAATACTTATCGATGAACCGATTAAATAGACTGCTCCGCCGTCGGATGTTAACGATGTATTGCTTTGAAATGTCGTAGTCCCGCCGCTAAAGCTTATTTTTGAATTATTTTGTGCATATATTGCCCCGCCGGACACAGATGCCGTATTATTGGATATATTCGCTCCTGCAAACGCCGCCGTTCCTCCGGTTACATATAAAAATCCGCCGGTCGCTGCTTGGTTGCTTTGAGCATTTAACAGAGTACCTAAAGAATTTACCCCGCTGCCTGCTCCCAAGTATATTGCGCCGCCTGATACGGATGCCGTAGAGTTGTTTATGTTTGTATCAGTCCCGTTAAATCTAAAAGTCGTGCCGCCGATTCCGTATAACAATCCGCCGTTAGCGGCTGTATTGTTCGCATACGTTATATTGCTGAATGTTAAATCTACATTTTTTTCTCCGGTTGAATATATGAACCCTCCGTTGGTGCCTGCTATGTTTCCTACAGCAACAATATTTGAGCCTGCAAAATATACATTTCCGGTTCCCTCTAAATATATCGCTCCGCCGCTGCCGCTTGAAATATTATTTGTAAATATAGCATTATAGGTAAATGTAACCGTACTGGCTGTACGTAAATATAACGCTCCGCCCGAACTTGTCGCTATATTTCCTGTAAATGTAGCAACATCAAAAACAATGCCGCCTGAATTCATAAATACCGCGCCGCCGTTTGCCGCTCTGTTTAAAGAAAACATTGAATACGTCAATGTTGAAGTCAAGACGCTTGCGTTATATATCGCTCCGCCGCTAGCCGCGCTGTTTGAGAAAAACCACGCGTTGCCAAAAGTTAAATAACTGGCATTAAATATCGCGCCGCCGTTAGTAGTTGCCGTATTTTGAATATACGTTGATGAGGAAAAAATTAGATTAACAGGATTTGCCTGCAGATTATTATATACAGCTCCGCCGTTATTAGCCCGGTTAAACTGAAACAATAAAGACGCCCATGTTCCTGTTGAAGTGATTGCAATCCCGCCGCTGTTTCCGTAGTGGTATATCGCGCCGCCGTTAGCGTTTGCCGTGTTTGAAGTAAATGTTACATTGCCGAAATAGGCATTTGCCCACGAATAACCGCTTGCGATAGCCCCGCCGTGAGTGCCTGCGCTGTTTCTGAAAAATGTTGCGGAAGAAAGAATTAAAACGCCGCCTTCCGTATTATGTATGGCTCCGCCGTGATTTGTAGACCGGTTTAACTCAAAGTAACCGTTATCGCAAGTCAGCGTCGATTTGTAGCCCAAAGCCCCATCGCCGAATAAAAATATGGCGCCGCCTTCCGTAGCCGTATTAGAGATAAAAGTTGCTGTTCCAAGAATAATATTACTGCCTGACCAACCAAAAATGGCGCCGCCTTTTCCGCCATTCAAGGCATTGTTTGCGTAAAATGTCGCGGAAGCCAAAATTATTGTACCGGAAAGGTTTGATTGTCCGGCACTGCTGACATTATATATGGCTCCGCCGCCGCCTGCCGTTCTGGTTGAATTATTAAACATAAAAGACACATTCGCATCCGGTCCTGTCGAGACAATCATACTGCGGTTTACGTTATGTATCGCTGCGGCTCCAGTAAAACTTGAAAAACAAATATTGTTTATGTTTACGGTCGAAGTATTTACTAAACCGGTATTATTATTTCCGAATAATGTCACGGAATTTCCGGAATTATCTCCGATTATCGAAATATTTTTTCCGGTGATAGTTGCCATAGAAACGTCCATAAATATGTCATTTGTTACTGTTATGGTATCCCTGGTAACCGATGTTGTTATCGCAGTATTTAATTCTGATGGAGTTCCTACTAAAAATTCAGCAGAATAAGCATTTAAAGCAGAGATAAAGCATACTGCTATAAATAATAAAATTATTCTTATACTTTTCATTAGGGCCTCCAACAATTTTACTTTAACACCGCTCCTGTATCAGCCGATTGAACAAGCTTGGCGTATCTTGAAAGATAACCCGTTTTGACTTTCGGTTCGGGTTTTACGGCATTTGCAAGCCTTAACTTTATTTCATCATCAGAAAGTTTAACATTTAAGGTTCTTTTCGGAATATCTATTTCAATTATGTCGCCGTCACTTATTGCCGCTATCGCGCCGCCTGAAGCCGCTTCCGGAGAAATATGTCCTATACACGGACCTCTTGTTCCTCCCGAAAATCTGCCGTCGGTAAGCAATGCCACGCTGTCGCTTAAACCCATTCCCGTAAGAGCGCTTGTCGGAGAAAGCATTTCCCTCATCCCGGGACCGCCTGCCGGGCCTTCGTATCTTATGACAATAACATAGCCCGAGGTTATTTTTTTGTCAAGTATAGCTTTCATAGCGTCTTCTTCGGAATTAAAAATTTTAGCTGGCCCTGAAAACACTTTCATTTTTTCGCTTACAGCCGCTTGTTTTACAACACTGCCGTTTGGAGCAATATTTCCTTTTAAAATAGCTATACCGCCTTCGGGCTTGTAAGGATTTTTAGCTCTTATTACATTCTCGTCTAAAATTTTGCCTTCTTCGGCTATTATTTTTATATTAGTACCGTTTACTGTTTTGGAAGAAAAAAGTTTCGGCTCAAGCGCTGAAAGAACTGCCGGTATACCGCCTGCGTTATCTAAATCTTCCATATAATGATCACCTGCAGGCTCTAAACAGCAAATCTGCGGAGTCGTTTTTGATATTTCGTCAAATAAATCAAGCGAAAGTTTAATTCCCGCTTCATTAGCTATAGCAGGCAAATGCAAAACGGTATTAGTAGAACCGCCCAAAGCCATATCGGCTGTTATCGCATTTTTAAAAGCATCCAAAGTTAAAATGTCGCGCGGTTTTATATTCTCTTTTACCATCTCGACAACTCTTATGCCGGACTCGTAAGCTATTCTTTTTTTCTTAGCGCTTACAGCCAAAGCCGTAGCGCAGCCGGTTAAAGACATTCCCATTGTTTCGGTAAGGCAGGCCATAGTGTTTGCCGTATACATTCCCTGGCATGACCCTGCTCCGGGACAAGCCGCCATTTCCAATTCTTTTAGCTGTTTTTCAGAAATTTTGCCTGCCTGAAATTGCCCGACGGCTTCAAAAGTATCTCGAACCATCGAACGTTTTTTATTATCATACATCCCGCTCAACATTGCTCCCGCGGTAACAACTATCGAGGGAATATTAAGTCTTGCCGCCGCCATAAGCATACCCGGGGTGATTTTGTCGCAATTGGTAAGCAGAACAAGCCCGTCAAGCATATGAGCGTTTGCAACGGTTTCAACCAAATCCGCGATTATTTCTCTTGAAGCAAGCGAATAATGCATACCGCTATGACCCATAGCAATACCGTCGCACACCGCCGGCGCGCCAAAAATAAAAGGAACTCCGCCTGCAGCTGCTATTCCTCTTTCTATATATCTTTCCAAATCGCGCATTGAAACGTGACCCGGAACCAAATCCGTAAAAGACGACGCTATGCCTATAAAAGGTTTGTCTAAATCTCTGGGGCTTATGCCTGTTGAATATAAAAGACATCTGTTAGGAGCCCTGACAGCCCCTTTTTTTATCTGATCGCTTCTCATTTTTATTCTCCTTACCTTGCTAAAATTATTATCATAAATTATATCAAATTATTCATTGAAAAATGATATAATTGACAAAAGAATTATTAATTAATAATGAATAATTAATAATTTCAGAGTTTCGCCAAAGGCGAAACATATTAAAACATTTTCGTTTTGCGAAAATTCGACATTTATTCTTTATTATTTATTAATTGTTATTTGTGAATTGGCGGAGTTTTAATGGTACGAAATTACAATTTCGAAAAATATTTTGATTGCTTACTGCAAATTGTTCCGATAAACATTGCTGCATTGGTTTTGATGACAATTTACAGATTTTTTTTCTTTTTTTATTTTGCCGATTTTTCCTCGCTTTCGGGATTATACGGAGATGTTTTCAGGGCTTTTTTTCTGGGATTCAGATTTGACCTTTCGGTTTTGGCGTATATAAATATACTGCCTGTTCTTATTTTTACGGTTTTCCTTGCAGTAAGAGATTTAAAATCATTTAAAATTTTTGCGGCAGTAATAAAGTATTATTATTTATATATTTTCAGCGTACTGGCTTTACTTACAATAATAGATTTCGGTTTCTTCACTTATTTTAACGAACATATAAATCTGCTTATTTTCGAAGCATTTGCCGATGACACAAGAGCCATTGCCGCAACTATCATTACAGACTGGCGTTTTATACCGGCTTTTATTGTTCTTGTATCCATAGTCTTTATATTCTTTAAGCTTGTCAAAAATACCGACAAACGTCTCTTGAATAAAAAAAATTTAATTGCAGCAGAGTATTGGAATATCTACATAAAAATTGTAATCGTTTTAATAGTTCCCTGCTTAATCTTTCTTGCTGCGCGCGGCACTGTATCTATGTTTCCTTTAGGAACTTTTTACACGCAAATTTCGTCAAACGCTTTTATAAACAAACTTTCTATCGGCGGAGCGCATGCTTTTACTGACGCTATACAGGCTAAACAGGAACAAAGCCAAAACCCTTTAGATATAGCGCAAAAATTCGGGATTGATAAAGAAACAATAAATCTTTCCGGTTTTGAAAAAATCACTCCTGTTAATAAGGAAGCAGAAGCAATAAGACCAAATGTTGTATTTATAGTTCTGGAAAGTTTCGGAGCATTGCCTATTATTTTCAACAGCGCGGATTTTGACGTTTTGGGAGAACTCAAAAAACATTTTGATGAAGACACCGTTTTTTATAATTTTCTTTCGGCGGGAAGCATTACCATTCACGCACTTGAAAATACAATTCTCAATATGCCGCAAAGACCGCTTGCAATGCAGATAACGCAAAGTCCGGCAGCATATAAACAGTTTCCGAGCGCGGCAGCGCTTCCTTATAAAACCGCCGGCTATCTGACAAAAGCCATTTACGGCGGAAGCCTTAACTGGAGAGGGATAGAAAACTTTTTTAAAGCTCAGGGTTTTGACAGAACTTACGGCGAAGGCGACATAAAAAATGAACACAGACACGAATGGGGAATAAACGACGCGCAGTTTTTCGAACTTTTATTAAGAGAACTTAACGCCGACCCTGAAACGCCAAAATTTATTTACGCGATGTCCACGGGTACGCATCCGCCTTATGAAACACCGCCTGATTATGTTCCCCTTACAATTAATATTCCCGAAGACTTAAAGCGTATGATGCCCGGAGAAAAAAAGTACGGTAAAAAAATATTTGAAAGTTACCAGTTCGCAAACAGGGAAGCGGCAAAATTTTTACAGGCAATAAAAAATTCTGCTCTTGCAAAAAATACCATAGTAGTTATAACCGGCGACCATAACCTTAGAGAAATCGCGGCGGCAGTTGATGAAGAACTTTTCAAAAAATATTCCGTACCTATGTATATTTATGCGCCGGAAAAACTAAAAAAACCTTTTAATACCGATATTGCCGCCTGTCACATGGATATTATGCCTACGCTTTACGATTTATCACTTTCGGACACAAAATACACAGCGGCCGGAACAAGCGTTTTGGAAAAAGAGAATCACATTGCTTATAATACCGACGGTTTTATATTGTCAGGAGATAATGCAGTTTTGTATAATATACACAATAATTCCTGCAAAACTTTTAAATTTGACGCGAAAACAAAAATGCTTTCAAAAACCGAAGAAACAAAAGAACATGCGGAAATGATAGAATATTACAAAAGAAACCTTGCCGAAGCTGATTTTTATTTAAAAACCTCAGCGGCAAAAAAGGAGAAAACACAATGAGCACAGGTCTTTTAGTATTAATCGCCGTAGTAGTTATTGCAGGTT
>WRFE01000014.1 GCA_009778965.1 Candidatus Endomicrobium labiotermitis | reverse complement strand
TGTCTTGTCTTGTCTTGTCTTGTCTTGTCTTGTCTTGTCTTGTCTTGTCTTGTCTTGTCTTGTCTTGTCTTGTCTTGTCTTGTTATTTTTCCATGATGTAATTTTACTATTTTTCCCTATCATTTTCAATACATTTTTCGTTTTGTTTATTCAAATGCCAAGCATATGCACTAATGCACTTTGTATAAACAAAACAGGGCGTTCAACGGTAACGGCTTAACTGCATAACATTTGCGTTAGTCACGCTTTTTTTATAGAATGACAAAATAAATGAAGAAAAATAAACCTCTTTTCATAACCATAGAAGGCGGAGAAGGTTCCGGAAAAACAACTCACTCGATACTTCTGAAAGAATATCTTGAAAAAAAAGGCTTTAAAGTACTGCGAACAAGAGAGCCCGGCGGGACTGTTTTGGCAGAATCCATAAGGCAGATACTTTTAAACCCTGAATCTAACCTTACGGCTATAAGCGAGCTGCTTTTATATGAAGCGGCAAGAGCCCAGCATATAAACGAAATAGTAATCCCCGCTTTAAAAAAAGGAAAGATTGTAATTTGTGACAGATTTACCGACGCAACAGTAGCATATCAGGGCTACGGAAGAAAGATTAACCTTTCGCTTATAAATAAACTAAATGCAGCCGCGTCTTTCGGTCTCGAACCTGTTTTGACAATATATATGGACATTGAGCCTAATGTAGGATTAAATAAAGCTAAAAATCTTGATAAAGAATCGTACGGAAAAAGCGGAGACAGAATAGAAAGAGAATCCTTGCAGTTTCACAAAAATGTAAGAAAAGGATATCTTTCGCAGGCAAAAAAATACCCGAAAAGAATAAAAATTATCAAAACAGACACCGATGTAAACAAAACATGGGTATTGATAAAGAAAGTTATTGATAAACAATTAAAAATTAACAAATAACAACAGGGTTTGTTTGTCATACCGGCGAAAGCCGGTATCCAAGCTGCCTTTGAATTTATCCTACGACACAATGAAAATAGATTCCGGATCAAGTCCGGAATGACACGCGACAGAGAGAAAATTCTAAACTTGTACTTTGTTAATTATACTTTGGAGTTTTCATGTTTGAAAACATACTCGGTCAGCAAAAAATTAAAAATATACTGGCAAGCCAGATAAAAAGCGGAAAAATCCCCCACGCTTATATATTTATGGGTCAAAACGGCGTAGGAAAACGTTTTACGGCCGTTGAGTTTGCGAAAATATTAAATTGTTCCGTAAACGATTTTTTAAAAACAGACGCCGGCGCATGCGGAAGATGCCTTAACTGCGAAAAAATATCGAAATATTTGCATCCTGATTTGCACTTTGTAGATTTTGCAAAACAAGCGGAAATGCGCGATGAAGACCTTGAAAAACAAAAATCTCTTAAAATTGATACTATAAGAGATTATATGCAAAAAGAAGTAGCGACAAAAGCGCATGAAGCGAAATGGAAATTTTTTATAATAGAGCCCGCAGAAAAAATGACTACGGAGTCGGCAAATTCGCTCTTAAAAACTCTTGAAGAGCCGCCGGACAATACTATAATAATTCTTATCGCGCGTCATAAAGAAACAATACCGCAGACAATAGTCTCGCGCGCGCAAACGCTTTTTTTTCAGCCGCTGGGACAGAATGAAATTTCGACTTTTCTTATGGTCAGGCATTCATTAACAGCCTCTAAAGCGCAGGAAATAGCGTCGCTTTGCGAAGGCTCAATAGAAGCCGCGGAAAAACTTATTGATGAAAACGAAAGCGAAGGTCTTGCGTTGTGGCTTAAACTTAAAAATGAAAATCTTAATACCTCGGAACTTTTGGAACTTTCAAGAAGTTTGGCAAGAGGCGAAGTTATAGAATACATAGACGCAATGATGGCGGAAGCAAAAAAGGATTTCAGACTTTACCCGTCAAGCGCGATTAAAACTCTGGAGTATTTAAGCGCTTCAAGGGCTTTATTGTTAAAAAATGTTAATGCGCAGACCGTTTTAGATAATTTGTTTTTTGATTTGGCAGAACTTAAAAAAACATCAAAGATGTTTATTAAAATATAGAACGGCAATTAGCAAAGTTCAAATAACAAAGTTCAAATTTGGAGTTTTCGCAAAGCGAAACCCTATTAATTATGTTTCGGCAAAGCCGAAACTCTACAAATTGTTAATTGTTCTTTGTAAATTGTTAATTAAGGAGATGTTATATGATGGCAGTCGGAGTAATGTTACGAAGAATAAAAGATAAAGTTTATGCCGAAGTCGGACATTTGGATGTAAAACCCGGCGATAAAGTAATAGTTGAAACCGATCACGGAACGGAAGCGGGAACTATTTGCGAAAAAGAAAAAGACGTACAAAAAGGCAAAGACCCTATAGGTAAAATTTTAAGAAAATTGACAGAAGACGATAAAAGAAGAATAGCCGAAAATGAAAAACGCGAACAAAAAGCGTTAGGCATCGTTTTACAAAAAGCCGACGATCACGAGCTGGACATGAAGCTTACGTGCGTACAATACACCTTTGACCGGTCTAAACTTTTTGTTTACTATACATCCGAAACAAGAGTTGATTTCAGAGAACTTATAAAAGACCTGGGACATATTTTAAAAACCAGAATACAAATGGTGCAAATAGGCGTACGCGACGAATCGAAAATGGTAGGAGGAATAGGCACATGCGGGCAGGTTTTGTGCTGCCAGAGTTTTTTAAAAGATTTTAATTCCGTAACAATAGATATGGCAAAAGAACAGGATTTGTCTTTAAATACCGCGAAACTTTCAGGACTTTGCGGGAGACTTATGTGCTGCATAGCCTATGAAAACGATACATATAAAAACATAAAAAAAGATTTACCGCATTTAGGAGAAATGGTCTTAACGCCAAACGGCAAAGGAAAAATTGCCGCGATTGACTGTATAAGAGAGCTTATTACCGTAGATTTCGGAGAAAGAGAATTTAAAACTTTCCCCATACAGACTATTAAAGATAAGAATAAAAAAAGCTCTTAAGATTGTCATGCTGAACTTGTTTCAGCATCTAGCCGTTAAAAAAGCTCACAGACCCTGAAACGAGTTCAGGGTGACAGACTGTAAGGAGAACACTAGATGAAATTTTACATAACAACGCCTATTTATTATGTTAACGATGTCCCTCATATAGGACATTCATATACAACAATAGCAGCCGACATTATGTCGCGCTGGAAAAAGTTAAATAATTTTGACGTATTCTTTTTAACCGGAACAGACGAACACGGCGCGAAAATCGCCGCATCGGCAAAAGAAAAAGGCAAAACGCCACGCGAGCTCGTTGATGAAACAAGCGCGAAATTCAAAGAAGCCTGGCAGCTTTTAAACATTTCTTTCGACAGATTTATACGAACAACCGACGCAGACCACATAAAATCGACGGAAACAATAGTCAACATATTGTTTGAAAAAGGATTAATTTTCAAAAAGACTTATCAGGCTCTTTACTGTTTAGGCTGTGAAAGATTTTATCCTGAAAAAGATTTAGATGAAAACGGTTGCTGCCCTTTTCACAAAACAAAACCCGTTCTTCAGGCGGAAGAAAACTACTTTTTCAAACTGTCGGCTTTTCAGGATGAGCTGTTCGCAAGAATTACCGATAAAAACCACAAAGAACACATTGAAATACAGCCTGAAGAAAGAAGAAATGAAATTATAGGCAAAATTAAGCTGGGTCTTGATGACGTAAGTTTCTCAAGAGCGGCAATAGACTGGGGTATTCCCGTTCCTTTTGATAAAAAACAGACGGTTTATGTCTGGGTTGACGCTCTTATAAATTATATAACCGGCGTAGGTTACCCCGACAATATGGACACATTCAACAAATATTGGCCAGCTGACATACATTTAATGGCAAAAGATATTTTGTGGTTTCATTCCATAATATGGACTGCAATTCTTATGGGCAGCGGATTGCCTACTCCTAAAAAAATTTATTCGCACGGATTTTTCACTATTAACGGCGATAAAATGTCAAAATCGTTAGGAAATGTGATATCCCCTCAGCAGCTTGTAGACAAATACGGAGTTGACGCGGCAAGATACCTTGCCGTAACTCTTATTCCTTTTGGACCCGACGGAGATATTTCATGGGACGCGCTTACGTTAAAATACAACACGGATTTGGCAAACAATCTCGGAAACCTTATTTCAAGAACTTTGAAAATGGCTGAGAAAAATTTTGATTTAAAAGTTCCCGACACAAAATCCGATTTGGAACTTGCAAACAAAGTCGCGAAAATTTTAAATGAAGAGTTTACTCCCGAGATGAACGAACTGCATCTGCATAAAGCGTCAGAAGCGCTTCAAAAAGCTTTGACCTTAGTTAACCAGCAGATAGAAAATGACGCGCCGTGGAAGCTGGCAAAAACCGAACCTGAAAAACTTCCGGCATGCATTTTTTCTTATTTGCAGGCAACGGATTTAATTTTAATACATTTGCTTTGCTTTATGCCCGTTTTGTCTGAAAAAATCTGGACAATAACCGGCGCAAGCGGAAACATAACCGAAATCGCAAAAAAATATTTTAAAGATAAAATAATTCCTGAAAACGGCTTTTCCCCTTCAGGTTCGCAGCTTCAAAGTCCGGGAATTTTATTCCCGAGAATTATTGACGACAAATAACAGAAAATGTCATCCTGAACTTGATTCAGGATCTCGTTGTTTAGATTGCGGGTCAAGCCCGCAATGACATATTGGAAATACAAATGATTATAGATACGCACGCTCATTTATCAGACTCAAAATTTGACGCCGACAGAGACGAAGCCGTAAAAAGGGCTTTTGACGCCGGCGTTAATATTATTTTTGAAATAGCCTGCGATCCGGCATACTGGGACAAAGCATTGGAATTTTCCCAAAGAGACAATGTTTATATTTCTTTCGGGGTACATCCGCATGACGCGGCAAAAGCAACTCAACAGGATTTCGACAAACTTGAAGTTCTCTTACAAAATAAAAAAACTATAGCCGTAGGTGAAATAGGACTTGATTATCATTATGATTTTTCACCCAGACACATTCAAAGAGAAGTTTTTGTTAAACAGCTTGATATAGCCGTAAAACACAATAAACCTGTCATAATACACTGCAGAAGCGCGCATGAAGAAATGATAACGCTGTTAAAGAAACATAAAAATCTGCCTAAAGGCGTTTTTCATTGTTTTTCCGGAACGCCTGAGGAAGCAAAAATATATATTGAAATGGGTTTTCTGCTTGGAATTGACGGACCGGTTACTTACCCGAAATCCGACAAACTAAGAGAAACAGTCTCAGAAATACCGCTTGAAAAAATTTTGATTGAAACCGACTGCCCGTACCTTGCCCCGCAAAAATACAGAGGTCAAAGAAATGAGCCTGCGTATGTAACGGAAACTTTAAAAAAAATAGCGGAAATAAAAAATATTTCTTTTGAAGAAGCGGCAAAAATAACGACACAAAATGCAACAGATTTATTTTTAATGTCGTCATTGCGAGGAGTGAAATAACGAAGCAATCCATTTTAAAAGCAACGTGGATTGCCGCGCTTCGCCCGCAATGACAAACAATAAGGAAGTCTTATGAATACCATCTCTTACACTATGGGCAAAAACCTTTACCTTAATATAACAAACAAATGCATGATGGAATGTCCTTATTGTATAAAACGCAAGTGGGATAACGACTTTAACGGAAACGATTTAAAACTTGAAAAAGAACCGTCTGCTCAAGAAGTAATAGACTCCATAGGCGACCCGAAAAAATACGCAGAGATTATATTTTGCGGTTATGGCGACGCCTTAATTAACCCGCAGGCCGTTATAGAAATCGCAAAATGGATTAAAGATAACGGCGGAAATGTAAGAATAAATACGGCAGGGCTTGCAAACCGCTATCACGGTAAAAATATTTTGCCTGAATTTAAAGGCCTTGTTGACGTAATATCTATAAGTCTGAACGGAACAACCGCGAAAGAACACAATGAATTAAACAGACCTATGTTTAAAGAAGAATCTTTTGACGAAATTATAAATTTCGCCAAAGAAGCTAAAAAATATATTCCGACCGTAGTTATTACGGCAGTAGAAATTCCCGGACTTGATATTTCTAAAGTGGAAAAGATAGCTCAAGACGCGGGCGTTTTATTCAGAGCCCGCCCGTATTTAGATGAAAATTGAAATCAAAAAAATCATTCAATTGGCTTCCGTTGCGCTTGGTATTTTAATTTTATCAGGCATTCTTTCTTCAATAAATTTGTCGCGTATATACGCATACATAGAAGTTGACGGAAATACAATTACAATCCCCCCGTATAAGAATATCTCTTTAAATATGACTTTACAAAAAAACAACATAAAACTCGGGAAAGACGATATTATTACCAAAGATATAGATAAGCCGCTAAAACCCAACCAAACCGCAAAAATTATACGCGTGACAAAAGAAAAAAAACGTATAAACGAAAACGCGCCGTTTAGAAAAACGTGGAGCAGAAAATATAATTCAAATTTAAGAAAAACAGAACTGCAAAAAGGCGTTGAAAAAAATACGGTAAAACATGTATTGGACACTCACCATAACGGAGTATTGCATCACAGGGAAGTTTTGAAAGAACATTCCGTAGGAAAAGAATATTACAGACTGGTTCTTTTAACAAAAGACAATAAGCCTGAAAAAATTTACGATTTATCTAAAATGGAAAGAAAAAAAATGGTGGCTACGGCATATTATCCGGGCGACCCGCTTGCGTGGGGTGACGGAACAGTCACTTTTCTCGGTCAGAAAATGCAAAGAGGAATTATAGCGGTAGATCCTAAAGTCATTCCCCTCAAAACAAGGCTTTTTGTTTCGGGATATGGCTACGGTTACGCAGGCGACACCGGCAATCTTATAAAAGGCAACAGAGTGGATTTGGGCGTTAATAATGCTCAGGAAGAACTTTCCTGGATGTTCAGAGATGTTGTTGTTTATATACTGGAACCATCCGACACTTGGTAATTCACAGTAAGCTACTCCGCAGCTAATCTCATCAAACTATTTCTAATACTCAAAAAAATCAAAATTTCTCTTTTTTAATGCATTTTCTTGCGACATAATGCTGTCGCTGGCAATTGCTACAATTATTTATTGAAACAAAAAAATTGGAGAGTCCTATGAAAAATATCACTGTAAAAAAACACTATTTTGAAAAAGGTGAGATAACAAGCGAAATTAAGCAAAAATTGTATATAATGGAAGACTATACTAAAAATGATGATTTCAAGTGTATAAACGCAACAAGCGTAAACGGATATTATCTGTTAGGTTCTGTCGGAATACATTATACGGATTATTATAAAGAAGAAATGTTGTACCCTGATTATGACTTATTGAACATTATAAATGAATTAGAACCTCAAACGCTTATGCAGACTGCGGCATGTTATATTTTTTACCGTTTTCCTTATTATGGCGGTATAAAAGAATTAAGAGCCCGCATACTTAGACACAAAACTGCCGTTGAAAAATATCCTATAATCGCTTCATTATGCAACGATAGTTACGGAGTTTTACTATGGGATTGGCAATTAATTGCCGTATTAAGGTTAGTCAAGTTAATCGAGCTAAGCGAAGCAAAAATTCTTATAAACAACGCCTTTCATAGACCTGACTCGGAAAGTCGGAAAATACTGCAAAAAACCTTTATTTTTGATACTGATATATTGTCGTTGTTTGAAAAAACCTCTTTTTTTAATCATGCCTATTCTCCTAATATCCGCGATGCAGGCATTATTTACAACGCAACGCGCGGATTAAAACAACATATTATTTAAAAGGTATAAAATATATGAAAAACAATAAATTTGCCATTTGTTATGATTTTGACGATACTCTTTTGCCATATAATATGCAGGACAATGAATTAATACCCAGTTTTGGCATAAATAAAGACGATTTTTGGCAAGAAGTTATAGAATACGCCAAAGATTATAATGCCGACACCGTACTTGTGTATATGCTTAAAATCATAGAAAAAGCCGCTGCCTCCAAAAACGTTAAACTTACCAAAGAAACGCTTGCGGGCTGCGGCAGAAAGATAGCGTTTTTTAACGGCGTTAAAACTTGGTTTGAACGGATTAACTTTTATGGCAAAAAATTAGGCGTAGAGGTTGAGCATTACATCATATCTTCAGGACTTAAAGAAATGATAGAAGGCGCGGAAATTGCAGGCGAATTTAAACAAATATACGCATCTTCATACATTTACGATCAAAACGGCGAGCCAAAATGGCCTGCGTTCGCAGTAAACTATACAAATAAGACACAATTTTTGTTTAGAATAAGCAAAGGCTGCTTTGATATTAACAATAACCGGGAAGTAAACAAACTTACCGATAAAAAAGATATATATGTTCCGTTTACCAATATGGTTTATATAGGAGACGGTTTTACCGACGTGCCTTGTATGAAACTGTTAAAAGATAAAGGCGGCAATTCAATAGCCGTATATAACCAAAACTCCTCGCAAAAAAAACATGAAGCCGAAACTTTGCTGAAAGACAAACGCGTAAATTTTATTGCGCCTGCGGATTACGGCGAAAACAGCGAATTAGAAAAATATATTAAGAAAATATTAAATTCCGACAATATTACGCCAAAATTATAACATCCGTCAGCTTTATTATTTCATACCCTCTTTTTTGTAAAACAATAACAGATTCCATAACAAAACTACCATAAGCCAGAAAAATAAGCTTTGGAGTAATATAATTCTATTAATATCAGGTATAATTGAAAAAGACCATAGCTTTATAAGCGCCACAGGTAAAATATACTTATGCTGCCCGGCAATTTTATATTCATATTGTTCGTCATTTCTAAAAAAGCTGCCTATACCGTATATTCTTGGTTTATTTTTATACCGGCTTTCTTTGTAGCCGATATTATTGTAAATTATTTTATCAGGTTCTGATATCTTTGTAATTGAAACTGACACATTACTGTTGTCAGATATAATATCTTCTAAAGTGTTTTTTATGGTTACAATGTCAGCGTCAGGGTTAGCATACAGCATATAAGTATTTAGACTATTAATTAAAAGTCTATCCTTTGAACTTTCATAAAGCGGATTATACACTAAAACACTCCAAATTATTGAAACAACGACAAACGAAACTAAAAAACAATGTTTTGTAATAAAATTTTTCATTTTACTCTCCTGATTTTTAATTAAATTGCATGACATATTTGGAGAAGATATTAAAGACTATTGCATAAAAAACCTCCTTTGTATTTTTCTAAATAATACAAAGGAGGCGCGACAACGTATTGACGCTATAGTTTATGAATTTTTTAGCATAATCAGTAGTTTACTTGAGAATTATAATCTTTTATAATCTCTAAACACTCTATTATTTTTCCTTCAATTTTCTTTAATACTTCATTGTTTGGATTTAACAATTCCGCATAAACATTAGGAGTCCAATTTTCGTATGGCTCCATAAACTTAAATAGCGGCCACCATGGATCAGATGATTTATAGCCGAGTTCTTGAGCTTTGTTTCTTAAATATTTGTCTAAATTTTCATTTAAACTTATAGTAACATGTTCACATTTAGATGACGGGAAACCATATAAAAAACCATTAGACCATCTATGTTCAAATTGGAAACGGATAGTCCATTGCTTTTTTTCATCGCTCAAATTAAAACCGCTATGTCGCGGTTTGTCCTTAGATGTCAAATTATTATCTAAAACAATCAAATTGTGTTTGTCGGCAATTTTTTTAACTTCAGGACTAAAGTGTTCTTTTATAATTCTTTCCGTGGCTGTCTCTACAACGGCGCGAAGCTCCCACGCCGTTAAATAATTATCTTTATCTTTTAGCAAAATATCTATTATTTCGTTTGACATTTCAACACTCCTTGATTGACCGGTCAATATTTTTATTAAATTAATATATTGTTGTATGGTTTCTCTTAACATCGGAAAATTTACAGATTCTTTAAGGCATTCTTTAAGCCATTGTAAAATTTCATCTCCGTATGATATTGAGCTATATTCGCGTCCCTCTTCAAGATTACCCGCGCTTTCTTCACGTGCATCTCGACCGTCTAGAGTTAAGTAAAAAAGTTTATAGGGCTTATGCTTATAATAACGTTCCAGTTGTTTGTTTTGATCGTCAGCATCAATTTTATTTTCAATAAAGATGCTTTTTTTACCGCTTTCTATAACTATATCTACTCGACCGTTATCCAAAGTAACTTCTGTTTTAACTTTTGCATTTTCTAAGGAAAATTCAGTTTCGTTTATATCTAACTTTTTCAAAAATAGTTTTAGAAATGTATTGCCTTTGCTATGGTGTTCTTTTGGATTTAATAAAGCGGCTATAACATTTGAATGCGGAAGTTCAAGTCTTGAAACGCGCAGAATGTTAAAAATGTTAAAGTTTTCTCCGGTACGCTCGGCTATCTCATCGTATTTTTGGCTAATTAAAAAAACTTGTTGCAGTAGCGCTTCTAAATTCATAAATAATCCTTAATACTTTTTTATCTAAAGTCAATTTATCATTTTTTCATTTTATTAACAACTTTCTAGCAGGTTTTTTGATATCTCCACAATTGCAAGATACAGTAAGCATATAAAAAAGAAGAATTTCAGGAATATCTTATTTTTTTAATCTTATTACTTTTAACAAACTCTTCTATTACTGTTTTTTGTTTTGCGGTTATTTCAGAATCTTTTGCTTTTTCTACTTCCAGCTCGCCGTTATAGCAGGCAATTCTCAATATATTTTCTAACAACAATTCTTCCAATGTTAAACCTAATTCCGCGGCTGCTGTTGAATGACTGTTATTCTTTATATCAATGTATTCGCCGTTAGATAATAAAAAGCCTTTTGTATTATCCTTTAGTTTTGAAACTTTGAATATTTCCTTTAATGTTTTTTCTGTATGATTCATTTTTTTGCATCCTTTAAGCAATTCTTTTCAGATCGTCGTTGGTTATCGTTATTTTTTTATCTTTGTTTTCGCCTATTTCAAACAAATAGTCGCCGCATATTTTAGCAAGGATATTTTTTAAACCTCTGGCGCCGGTTCCCGCTTTTATAGCTTTTTGCGCTACTTCCCTAAACAGGTTTTCCTGCGCTTCCAAATCTATATTATGCTCTTTGAATATCTTCTTATATTGTTCAAACACATTATTTTTGGATTTTGAAAGAATCGATATTAAATCGTCTTCGCTTAACGGTTCTAAAACTACTATGTTTGAAAACCGTCCTATAAGTTCCGGCATAAAACCGTATTCAATTAAATCTTGCGGGATTACTCTTTGCAATATATTTTCATTACTTTCTTCACTTGCTGTGTTAGAAATAAAGCCTATTTGCCTTTTATTATCACTTTCTATTTTCAGACGCTTTTTTATAATTTTATCCAAGCCCACAAACGCGCCGCCCGCTATAAACATAATGTTTGAAATGTCCTGCTCGCTTGAACTTGATACTCTCATTGTAGCAAAAGTACTGTATTTGTTACTTTCTATAAGTTTTAATAACTCCTGCTGAACAGATGTACCTGCAATATCTCTTCTGCCTTTATAATCCATTTGCTCGCAAATTTTATCTATCTCGTCTAAATAAATAATACTCGGCGGAAACTGCCCTCTATACCCGTCAATTTTCCGGCTTAGCCTTGTTATTACGGTGTCAACGGAATCGCCTACATAACCGCTTTCGCTCATTTTGCTCATATCTGCCAAATGGAAAGGCAGCTGCAATACATCAGCCAGCACTTGGCACAGATACGTTTTACCCGTGCCTGTACCGCCTATAATTAAAGTATTGGTTTTATCAAGCTTGTCTGTTTTAGCCTTGGCGTTAATTTTACATTTTGTTAAATGTTCGCAAGCAGCGGAACTGATACTCTTTTTTGCCTCATTTTGCGATATTACGTATTTATCTATTTTTTCATAAATCATTTTAGGCATTTTATCTTTTACGGATACGGACATTTGAATATTATTTTTACTTTTTTTCGCGTTTTTTATTCCTGTTAATAAGCCGTATAAATCCTTATTTATGCAAAAGTCACCATTTTCAAGCTTAATACATTTGCTTTTTCTTAAATTCCCGGTTTCGCTCAGCATGTTTATTACTTCAGAACTTTTAACTCTGCCGTTTTGTATAAACTGCCGAAGAAGCCTAGAATAATCTGCGGAACTTCTGAGCGCTATAAAAACATTCAAACCTAAAAACCATAATAAAAATTTTTCAAGCGGGCTAAAATTGTAATTTTTAATTTTTTCTTCAAAAGAAATTTTAATTGCGCTGTTTGTAACTTTAGAGTTTATATTCTCAATATCGGCAATAAAGTCGCTGTATTTCGCATATTTATTACCATCGTCAAATTTCATTACAAGGTCAATGCAATCGTCTAAATAATCGTTATTGCTTGCATAAGACAATTCTTGCTTCTTTGACGTTTCTTTTTCTTCTTGAGTTTTTTGTTCCTGCTCTTTAGACTGTTCCATAGTCTTCCTCCCTATTTTCACTCTTGTTATGGATATATAATACCATTTCATCGCGACAACATTATGTCGCTTCATAAAAATAAAGAAAACCGCCTTGTTTTATGTTATTCTCAAGAAGACGGTTTTGTTTAATGGAAGTACTATTTGTCTTTAAGTTCTTTTTTTCTTTTTTCTAGATAATCTTGCATTGGTTTGGCAAAAAATTTCATAAAATCATCAGAAGATATCAAATCACTTTTGGCATTATTGCATAATGCACAAGCTAAAACACAATTTTCTATTGTATATCCGTTATCGGAGTTTTCATGATATTCGTCAGGGGCAACTTTTCTTTCAATTTGCAATCCTCCGCTTGTAAATTTCTTAGATTTAAAGCTATTTTTCTTATTTCCCTCCAACAAGTCTTTCAAATCTTTTTCTTCCATCCCACAATAATAACACTTTCCCTGTTGCTTTTTATATTGTGAAAAATACCAGTTCAAGAAATTTTTAAAATCGCCAAATCCTTTTTTACGGGACTTGTATTTTTTCTCTATTCCTTCTTCATCTTTAAACTCTGTGTCTGCATTAAATTTGCCAAAAAATTTATTAAAGAACTCTCTTACATCTTTTAATTTATTATCATTGTTAGCCCAAAAATAATCCTGGCTATTGTTAAAATCTTTTTTTGTCTTGCCCTCATAACTATCTAATATGATTTTCCATAGATCATCTTGTTTTCTTTCAACAGAGTAATATAAAAGAACTTTAGCCTCTTCGTCGGTTAATTCTATTCCGGTTTCATTTTGTATCAACTCTTGTAAATCTTTAATTTCCATATTTAATCTCCTTTAACAATTTGTGTTGACGTCAAACAATGCAATGAACCAGCGTATTTAGATATCTTCTCGCAATCAATGCCTACAACATCTTTGGCAGTTAGTACTTTTATTATATCAAATACCTCTTTATCCTGCGGTAAATTGTACTGCGGCACAAATACAGCTTTTGAAGTTTCTAAGAAATTAACGTATATACCTTTTGCGCTTAAAGTATCATAAGGCTCAACATTTACAGGTAATTCAATAATTTTTAAATTTGGATACTTTGAATTTATTATTTTAAAACACTTCTCCGAATGTTTTTTTGTGATTTCATCTATATCATACGACTTGTTTAGAAGTAAAATGTCATCTCCCAAAAACTGCATAAAACCGTCTATATGGCAGAACGGATCATACGCTTCGGGTAATCTTGGCAGCCAAACAATATCTGCTAAGCCTAGGCTTTCTTTTAGCAGGCTGGAAAGATTTTCATATGAAGTGTTTTTAACAGTTACGCTCTTTTCAAAAGCAAAAGCTATGCCTTGGCTGTTTACAGTTAAGTTGCCGCCGTCCATACGCACAGGCAAATCCTGCGCTTTAGGAAATTCTTTTTTTACTGCCGTTCTGATTTTGGCATAAAAATTTTTGAGGAACCCGCGATTATAAGTAGGATCATAAAACAAATTATACAGCTTGCCGGTTTTAACGTTTTCTATGGGCAAAAAATCCCTCACCCATATATCGGGCAGACTTACACTTTCGCAAGTATGGTACTTCTCTGCGATGTTTTTGAAGTTAAGATAAAACTCCTTAAATTCAGGATAAAGTTCATCAACTTCTTTATTGGGTTTTGCTGTAAAAATAATTTCTTTCAAGATATTATTGTCCTTTTATGTATTAATTTGTCATTCTGGAACAAAGTGAAAAATCCACACATGCAAAGACAACCCTCACCCTGCCCTCTCCCGCAAGGGGCGAGGGAAACAACAGATGGATACATTCGGGAGTTTGTCCCTCAGTATGACGGCTCAATACTGATTCTTTTATATTTTTAAATAATTTCCACTTTCCAAACAATCGCAAAAAATTATCTTGCCGCCGGATATTTCCATTCTTCCTATTTTCTCAACTCTGTTATGACCTACGACTTGAATGAAGTCTTTTAAAGGGTCATTTCCGATTTCACAAATATCAGACCAGAACGGTCCGCCGTTTTCGTTTAAACCTCCGCGAAAATTTTCACTTGCGTAATAGAGGGTGTTTTCCTGTTCGGAGTTTTTGGGATTATTTAACTGTTTGGCGATATTTTTCTTTATGTCGCCTTTGAAGTCATTTATAAACCAGTCGTTTGTTATACCGGCATGCGTAAAAATCGTCTTGCCATTTTGATAAGCAAATTGAAACAATTTTCTGTTGTCCATAAAAAGTTTTTCCGCGACAGGGGCAATTTCGTAATTAAAGCGTCCCGCATTAAGAGCTTTATTGTCGAAATAATGCAAGTCGTGATTGCCCAACAGCAAAACAACATTTTTTGGGCGGTCTTTTTTAAGTTTAATAATTTCACGCAAATTATCAAGCAGTATTTTGTCTGGTATATCAAGATATGGGTCTAAGTAATCGCCCAAGAAAACAAAATCCGCAGACAGATTATCTTCAACAACATTTTTCCATAAAGTAAGCCCGTGAATGTCCCCAAAAACAAAAACATTTTTATCAGCCATAAAAAAACGCCTCCTTTGTCTTTTCTATATAATACCAAAGGGGCGCGACAACGTATTGACGTTTAAGTTTTTAGTTTTTAGAAATCTTTTATTTCTTTTTCAAATTCTTCTCTTGTGATTTTCAATAAATCTATTACCTGCCTTATTACATAAAAAGGGACTTCTTTTCCGTGAATAGCAATTGTTATTGAGCCGCCGCCTTTATCTTTTTTGTAAATAGCATGACTGCCCGTCTGACGGCGTTCATAATAACCGTACGATTCTAAAAATTTGTTAAAGTCATGAATTTTTACTGTTTCTAACAGGCCCACAATTATGCCGCCGGGGGAATACGTATATGAACTGTTGTACTGGCAAGAATTTCGAGAGGTATTTTTCTAAATTCATCTCTGGGAGTAACTTCCGTAGGAGTAACTTTCCAGCCTAAAGCTTTTAAATCTTTTCTTATTCCGTCTTCAACCGCCACTTCAAGCCAAAGCTTAAACGCCTCATCAAATCTTCTTTTGGCTTTGGCAAGAGTGTTTGCATGAGTTATTATACGCAAAGAAGGACATTCAGCATAAATATATTTGTCTCCGTTATGCTTAAAAAAATACACTGGAACAGACACGCTTATGGATATATTCTTCTTTGACATAAAAACTCCTTTTAACGGCAGACACTTCGACTTCGCTCAGTGTGACAAACATCTAAAATTTCTTAACTTCTTACTATTTTTACAATTTTAAATTTTGCTTTTCCGGCAGGCAGTTCCACGGTTACTGTTTCCCCAGCTTTATGCCCTAAAAGCCCTTGAACAAGCGGCGATTGTACCGATATTTTGTTCTCGGACGGATCCGCTTCCTCTAAATCTACTATAGTATATTCGTAATCATCACCGTCTTCATCCTGAAGCGACACGGTAACGCCTATAAAAACTTTATCAGGGTCTATATCTAAATTTTCAATAATTTTTGCGCTGGAAATTTTTCTGTCCAGTTCTTCAATTCTGCGCATAATATTTGTAAGAGTTTCTTTGGCTGCGTGATATTCGGCATTTTCCCTTAAATCGCCGTGTTCTCTGGCTCTGGCGATTTCTTCCTGAACCAAAGGTTTTCTTTTTTGTAAGTCTGTCAGTTCTTTTAAAAGTTTTTCTTTTCCTGCTTTTGTTAAATAAATTGCCATATCTAACTCCTAACTCTTTGCTTTATCATTGAAACAAGTTTTTTTACCCACATATCGGGCTTAACCTGTCCTATAATTTTTCCGTTTTCAAACAAAACGCCCGTATTTTTTCCGCCTGCTATACCTAAATCCGCATCTTTTGCTTCTCCGGGACCGTTTACAACACAGCCCATTAACGCGACTTTTAAAGGCTTTTTGAGTTTCTTTAACTCTTTTATTTTAGCAATTTCTTTTTCTGTTTCGGAAACAATTTTTATCAAATCTGTTTCCGTTCTTGCACATGTAGGACACGAAATAATTTCTATCCCCGCGCTCCTAAGCCCCAAGTCCTGAAGCAGTAAATATGCAGTTTTAACTTCTTCAACAGGGTCTGCAGTCAAAGATACTCGTATTGTATCGCCAAGCCCGTCGTAAAGCATTATACCAAGCCCCGCGCTTGACTTTATGGTGCCTGAAAATATTGAACCTGCTTCCGTAATACCTAGATGCAAAGGATAATTTCTTTTTCCGGCAAAAATTTTATATGCCTCAACCGTAGTAGAAATATCAGAAGCCTTTAATGAAACCGCTATATCATAAAAGCTAAGCTTTTCCAAAATATGAACATGCTCCATAGCGGATTTAGCAAGCTCTTTGGCTCTGTCGGAAACCGTTTTATAATTGTGAACAGCCTTTAACGACCCCGCATTTACGCCGATTCTTATAGGAATCCCTGCGGCTTTCGCTTCTTTTACAACCGCTTCCACTCTGTCTTTAGAACCTATATTTCCGGAATTAATTCTTAATTTATCTATACCCTGCTTTATTGCTTCTAAGGCGATGCGATAATCAAAATGAATATCAGCCACTAGAGGAATTTTTATATTTTTTTTAATTTTTTGTACATTTAAAGCCGATTCCATATCAGGCAAAGAAACTCTGACAATTTCGCATCCGGCTTCTTCAAGCTGCTTTATCTGTTTTACCGTAGATTTCCAATCGCATGTATCGGTATTAGTCATTGACTGCACCGCGACAGGCATGCCGCCGCCGATGACAACTCCGCCGACATTAATTTTTCTGGTTTGGTTTCTTTTGTAAAATTTCATAAAAACAATTAATAAATAATAGAGAATAATGAGTAATTATTGTTGTGTTTTCGCTCTGCGAAAACTTTCTAATATGTTTCGCCTTTTGGCGAAACTCAAAAATTATTATTTATTCATTATTAATTATTATTTTAATCTCCTTAACAAACAAAACAAGTTAATTACTTACCGAACAGTTTTCCTATTCCCAACCTTAACAAATCGCTGTAAGTCGCAAATATAAAAATCGCGCCTATCAAAACTAATCCTATGGTATTGTAAATCTGTATAACTTTAGCTTTTATCTTTTTTCTTGTAATACCCTCAACGGTAAACAAAACTATCATTCCGCCGTCAACAAGAGGTATCGGGAAAAGGTTAAACAAACCTAAAGCAACCGAAATTATTGCTATCAGCCTGAAATAATCCTGCGCGCCTGACTTCGTGGCTTTTGCCATAACCTGCATAACGCCTATCGGACCTGCTATATCAGGTTTTTCCCAAGATATTATTTTATCTCCAAGATACATAACCGTCATAAAAGTTTGCGCTATGACAGTATCTACGCCCAATACAATTGATTTAAAAAATCCTGCCTGGGTTGTAACAATCGCAGGAGAAATTCCTATAGCGCCATATCCGGTTACGGGATTTTTTGCAACAGTCATATTTAAATCAAAAGAATAAGTGCCTCTTTCAATAACAAACAAAGTTTCTTTTTCTGCTCTGTCTTTTAAATTATCGCTTATGTCTGCCCACGATTTTATCTTAACGCCTTCAATAGAGGCGATTCTGTCGCCCGGCAAAAGTCCCGACATAGCGGCAGGATAATTTTCTAAAAGCGTCCCGACATAAGAATCGGGAGACATTTTAGTTACGCCCCACAAGTTAAACATTACCGCAAACATAATTACGGCAAGAATATAATTATACAAAGGACCCGAAAACGCTATAAATATTTTTTTATACCACGGTAAGGCTAAATATTCCCCTTCAGCGCCAGTCACTTCGTCGGGATTATCTCCTGCCATAGATACAAAGCCGCCAAAAGGAATAGCTTTAATACAATACTTAGTGCCTTTATATTCGTACTTTATTAAATCGTTTCCAAAGCCAAAAGCAAAAGTCAAAACACGTACTTTGCATAATTTGGCGGCAATAAAATGCCCGAGTTCATGTACAAAAATTAAAAAACCCAGCCCGAACAAAACGCCAAGTATCTGAAGAATAATCATCATTTCCGTTTTCCTTTATTTATCAAGTCATTGGCATAGCTTCTCGCCCACGCGTCTGCCGCGATAAAATTGTCTATTGTCTGCTTCTTGTTTATTTTATGAGACTTCATTGTTTTTTCAACTATCTTCGCGATATCGGTAAATTTTATTTTCTTGCCTAAAAAAGCGGCAACCGCCGTTTCGTTTGCCGCGCTCATAACAGCAGGCATGGAATAACCTTTTTTTGCCGCGCCATAAGCAAACTTTAGGCACGGAAATCTGTTGAAATCCGGTTTATAGAACTCAAGTTTCCCTTTTTCCGCAAGATTTAAAGGTTTTATATTTGATTTTATTCTTTCAGGATAACTTAAAGCATACTGTATAGGAAGACGCATATCAGGATTTGACAACTGCGCTATTACCGAGCCGTCTATAAACTCTACCATAGAATGAACAATCGACTGCGGATGTATTATTATCTCTATTTTTTCTATAGGAATACCGAATAAAACCGACGCTTCTATCGCTTCAAGACCTTTATTCATAAGTGTAGCGCTGTCAATGGTAATTTTTTTACCCATTTTCCATGTAGGATGGTCTAAAGCCTGCTCAACCGTAATATTTGAAAAATCTTTTTCGTACTTATAAAAAGGTCCGCCTGACGCAGTAAGTATTATCTTTTTTATCTGCGATCTTTTTTCACCGGTACAGCATTGGAAAATTGCGGAATGTTCGCTGTCAACAGGCAAAACTTGGACTTTTTTCTTTTCGGCAAGACTCATTATTTCTTTACCTGCCATAACCAAAACTTCTTTATTTGCAAGCGCGATATCTTTTCCCGACTCAATTGCTTTTATAACGGGCTGAAGTCCGGCGGCTCCGACCATTGCGGCAACTATCATATTTACTTTTGAATCAGATACAATTTTATTAAGCCCGTCCGGACCGTAAAAAACTTCTGTTTTTATTTTGTTGTCAAAAAGCCATTTTTTTAAGTTTTCGCACTCTTGTGAATCTCCTACGCAAACAGCTTCAGGCTTAAATTTTTTTATTTGTTTTTTTAAAAAGTCAATATTAGAATTAACCGACAAACCATAAATAGATACACCATTTTTCATTTTAGAAACGGTATCTAAAGTCTGTACGCCTATTGAGCCTGATGAACCCAAAACAGTTATTCTTTTCATGGATTTTATTTAAAAAAGTATAAGCAATAATATACTGCGGGAGCGGCAAAAATATAGGAATCGAATCTGTCGAGGAAACCGCCATGTCCGGGAATGATTGTTCCGGAATCTTTTATTTGTCCGTCTCTTTTTATTAAAGACTCGGCAAGATCTGAAAATTGCCCTATTATTGAAATTACAAATCCCAAAATAATCGCGCTTTTTAAACTTAAAATATCCTGCATAAAAGTATATTTGCACAAAACAACCGTTAAAATACCAAATACAACTCCGGCAACCGCGCCTTCTATTGTCTTTTTAGGACTGACATTCGGAGCTAATTTATGTCTACCAAGCGTTTTGCCGAAAGCGTATGCAGCCGTGTCTAAAACCCATACGGTTATGAAAATTAAAAATATCAATTTCATTCCGGCGCCGAGAATTTCTCTTATATAAACCATATACATTAAAGAAAGAGGCAAAAGAAACGCGCCTAAAAAAGATACGGAAATTCTTGCGACGCACATATCGGTATTTTTGCCGAAAACTTCTACGGCAAACAAAATAAAAAGCATAACAATCGCCGCCGCAAGAACTTTATCGCCATAAGAAGAAAAATATATAAAAACAAAAAATAAAACAGACATTATAAGAGATAAAATTTTATGCGGGTTATACTTTTGCGTTATATTCATATATTCCAAAACGCAAAAAAACGATATCAACGCCATCATTATAAAGAAAAAAATCCCGCCGAAATAAATACCGGCAAAAATCAATGGTATGCCGATTAAAGCTGTAAAAATACGCGTTGATAACATAAAAGCCTCATAAAATAAAGTGAAGAGTAGAGATTGAAAAGTGAAAAGAATGAATTTTCGCTTTGCGAAAACGTAAAATAAGTTTCGGCTCTGCCGAAACACAGCATCTTAACTCTACACTCTCAACTCTTAAATCTGTCGTTATATTCCGCCGAAGCGGCGTTCTCTTTTTTGAAACTCTGCTATTGCCTGCTCCAAATCTTTTTTTGTAAAATCCGGCCAAAGTTTGTCCGTAACGTAAATCTCGCTGTAAGCTATCTGCCAAAGTAAAAAATTTGATATTCTATGCTCGCCTGAAGTTCTTATAAGCAAATCAGGATCAGGCTGACCCGCAGTATATAAAGAATCTGAAATTTCTTGTTCAGTAGGATTATTAATCCCTTTTTTTGCCAAATTTTTAAAACATTCTATCAATTCTTGTCTGGCGCCGTAATTTAAGGCAATATTTAACTGCAAACCTTTATTTTTGCTTGTTAAATCAAGAACTTTTTTGATTTCATTTTGAACTTTTTCGGGAAGCGCCGATATATCACCTAATATTCTTAAACGAACGCCGCTTTCGGAAAATTCTTTTAATTCTTTTTTAAGAAACTGCAGCAGCAGAGTAAATAAAGCGTTTATTTCCGAAACCGGCCTTTTCCAGTTTTCAGTAGAAAAAGCATACAGGGTCAAAACCTTTATATCAAGACTTGTTGCCGCCTTGACAATTTCTTTAACGGTTTTGACCCCCTGCTTATGACCGAAAATTCTGGGTAAAGACTTTTTCTTAGCCCATCTGCCGTTGCCGTCCATTATAATGGCAATATGCTTCGGCAGTGTTGAAAAATCTATTTCGCTCAACTAAATTTCCTTACCACCCGGTTAAGGGTTTTTATTATTCTTTCGAAATTGCGCTGACAGGACAGCTTCCTTCACAAGCTCCGCAGTCTATGCATTTGTCCGCTTCAATAATATATTTGTCATCTTTAGGAACAATAGCCGTAACAGGACAAGTTCCTTCACAAGCTCCGCATCCTACGCACGCTGCAACATCAATTTTGTAAGCCATTTTAAACTCCTTTTAACTGCGTTTTTTGTCTTTTATTCGTAATTTGTAATTGCCGTTTTTATATCTGCATTACTTCTTTTTCTTTTAATGCTATCATTTCGTCTATTTTCTTTATGTATAAATCAGTTACTTTCTGGGCTTCAACTTCTGCTTTTTTCTTGTCATCTTCGGTTATCGTTTTATCTTTTTCCGCTTTTTTTATGTTGTCTACAAGAACTCTTCTTTCATTTCTTACGGCAACTCTGTAATCTTCCGCAGTCTTATTAATTGATTTAACAATATCTTTTCTTCTTTCTTCAGTAAGTGGCGGAACCGAAATACGCACAACTTTGCCGTCGTTTATAGGCGTATAGCCTATTTCCGCTTTTATAATCGCTTTTTCTATAGCGCCTAACTGAGAAGCGTCCCAAGGTCTTATTTCTATGGTCTTAGCGTCCGGAACGCTTATTCCGGCTATCTGGTTTATCGGCATAAGAGAACCATAACTTTCAACTTTTATATCTTCTATTACCGCGGCATTAGCCCTTCCGGTACGAACCGAAGACAAATCATGTTTAACTTTTTCAATGGTTTTTTTCATTCCGTCTTCGCTTGCCGTAAAAAAAGAATTTAACTGCTGCATATAAACCTCCGCTGCAATTCGTAATTGCCGTTATTTTACTAAAGTTCCTATCTTATCGCCGTTTAAAACTTTGCGTAAATTGCCGTCTTGATAAAAATCAAACACGGAAATAGAAATACCTGTCTGCATACATAAAGAAAAAGCTTCCGGGTCCATAATCTTTAAACGTTTTTCTATAGCTTCCGGAAAAGATAAAGAATCGTACTTAACCGCATTCGAGTCTTTTTTGGGATCCGCGCTGTAAATTCCGTCAACCTGAGTGGCTTTAAGAAGCATGTCGGCTTTTATTTCTGCCGCTCTTAACGCTGCTGTGGTATCGGTTGTAAAGAACGGATTTCCCGTACCTCCGGCAAAAATTACTATATAACCTTTTTCAATGCACCTTACGGCTTTTTGCCTGTCAAACGGCTCCGCAAAGCCGCTTACTCCGCAAGCTGAAAAAACTTTAGATTTCAATCCTGCGCTTTTCAAAGCGTCATTTAAAGCAAGAGAATTCATTACCGTGGCAAGCATTCCTATTTTGTCGGCGGTAACTCTGTCCATCAATTTACCTGCTCCGCGCCACAAATTTCCGCCGCCGACAACTATGGCAAGCTGAATATCATTTGTGTCTAAAGCAGATTTAATTTCCGACACTGTTCTTTTCAGGCTTTCCGAGTCTATTGACGACTCGCTGCCTGAAAGAGACTCTCCCGAAAGCTTTAAAAGCGCTCTTTTTGACGCCATTTTTATTCTTCTCCGAGTTTAAATCTCGCAAATCTTCTTATAACTATATTTTCACCGATTTTGCCTATTTTTTCATTGACCATATCTTTAATAGTCGTTTTTCCCGAAGCGTCTTTTATATAAGTCTGGTCATAAAGACAAATTGTCGAATAAAATTTTTCAATTTTTCCTTCTATAATTTTATCCCACGCTTTTTCAGGTTTTCCTTCTTCTTTAAGCTGGGCTTTGTAAACGGTCTTTTCGGCTTCCAAAACTTCCGCAGGCACTGCTTCTCTGTTTACATACATAGGAGACATAGCCGCAATCTGCATGGCAATTTCTTTTACCAAATTTTGAAAATCATCGGTTTTCGCGACGAAATCGGTTTCACAGTTTACTTCAACCAAAACACCGAGCGAACCCACGCCGTGTATATATGAATAGATCAAGCCCTGCTTTACCGCTCTGCCCGCTCTTTTTACAGCGGAAGCCATTCCTTTCTCTCTGAGCCACTGGCATGCTTTGTCCAAATCGTTAGCCGTTTCTTTTAAAGCTTTGTTGCAATCCGAAATTCCGGCACCCGTCATTTCTCTTAGTTTTGTTATAAGTTCAAGACTCATTAGTTTAATGCTCCTTCAGGTTTTATTTCTTCGGCAACTGCCGCAGCTTCTTCGGTTTCATCTTCTTTCTTTTCCGTTACGCCTTTACCTTCCAAAACAGCGTCGGCAACTATAGAGCAGAAAAGTTTTACGGCTCTTATAGCGTCATCGTTTCCGGGAATTACATAATCAACCAAATCCGGATCACAGTTTGTATCGCATACCGCAACTACGGGAATACCAAGTTTTCTGGCTTCGGATACCGCGGTAGATTCTTCGTGCGGATCTATAACAAACATAAGTCCCGGAAGTTTTGACATATCCTTAAGACCTTCCAAGGATTTTACAAGTCTTAGTCTTTCTTTTTCTATCTGTGACTGTTCTTTTTTGGAAAGGACTCTGAAAACGCCTTCTTCTTTCATTTTTTCTATTTCTCTGAATCTTGCGATTGATTTTTTAAGAGTTTCGAAATTCGTAAGGGTTCCGCCGAGCCATCTTTCGGAAACAAAAAAAGCTCCGCAGCGTAATGCTTCTTCTTTTACCGGCTGCTGGGCCTGTTTTTTTGTTCCTACAAATATGATTTGTCTGCCTTCGGAGACGAAATCACGGACAACTTTGTAGTTCTTCTTCAGTTCTTTGAGGGTTTTTTGAAGATCGATGATGTGGATTTTGTTTCTTGTTCCGAAAATAAACTTCGCCATCTTCGGGTTCCATCTTCTTGTCTGGTGTCCGAAATGGACGCCTGCTTCCAACAGGGCTTTCATTGTAATGTTAGCCATTTTGCTGCTCTCCTTTGGTTTTTACCCTTTCCGTATCCCGGATTGAAGGGCTCCGCAAGGAAACTTTGTTTCCCGGGAACATTGTTCCCTTCGCGGCTTCCGCAGTTTTCAATATCCGAAACTGATAATTTATTATCAGACCTTCGGCAAATCCGACTGCGTGCTTATTTGCTATCAAACGCCAATAATTTTACAAAATAAAACAGAAAAACTCAATATATGTATTTAATATGCTTTTTTCATCACAATTTTATTTTTTTCAGGGTTTTAAAATCTGTCTGGTCTATCTGTAAAGAAGTAACGGAAATATAACCTTTCTCAACCATATCTATATCGCTTCCCTTATTTTTGCCGCCGGAAAAAAATCTGCCTGTAAGTTTATAACTGAAATTTCCTTTTTTATCCGCTATTACAGCTATATTTTCATTATAATCATTTAATCCCAGCGGAACAACTTTAATTCCCTTATAGTTTTTGGGGATATTTATATTAAGGCATACGGCTTTATATTTCTTCTTATTTTTCAATATCTTTTCCGCAATCTGCCTTGTTGCTATTGCCGAGCGTTTGTATTCCTTAGAATGCATTTCTGCGGCAGAAACAGCAATAGACGCAATACCTTTCATAGCGCCTTCTCTTGCCGCGCCAACCGTACCGGAATAAATTACATCCTGCCCCATATTAGGACAGGTATTTATCCCCGAAATAACCAGATCAATATTATCTTTTCCGAAAGCCAATAAGCCATATTTTACGCAGTCTGCCGGAGTGCCGCCTGCCACGGCATAAAAATCTTCAGCGACTTTTGCGGCTTTTTTATATTTTGAAAGAGTTATAGCATGACCTGTACCGGACATTTGGCTTTTCGGAACCACAACATAAACTTTCGCTATTTTTGACATTTCTTTAATCAAAGGACGAAGCCCGGGACCGTTTACGCCGTCATCATTTGAAATTAAGACTCTATACATTTTTTTATCTCTCCGAAAATTATTTCCTGAGGAAAGCTTTCAATGGGCAATTTCGCCTGAGAACATTCCGAGTTTGAAACAATCTGTTTATTTTGATTGGATTTAAGTTTTTCTATAAGCGATACAAGAGCTGATACTGAAAGATTTTTTTCATCTATAATTTCCACAACTCCGTCTTTCTCAATTTCTTTCGCATTGTAAAACTGGTGATTGTCCGACGCGGACGGATAAGGAATTAAAACCGCAGATTTTTTTAACATTTTTAATTCAAAAACCGTTCCAGCCCCGGCGCGGCATATTACAATGTCGCTTGCCGCATAAGCGTCTCTTATATCGTGCATATAATCGAAAATTTTATATGAAGCTTCATTGCAGTTTTTGCTTCTTATATAATCATGATTCTTTTGTCCTGTGATATGCAAAGTCTGTGTTTTTTCTTTTAAAGATAACTCTTTAACCGCGTCAAAAGCGATTTCGTTGATTTTTGCCGCGCCTAAACTCCCGCCGAAAATCAATATGGTAAAAATGTCGTTTTCAAAATTAAATTTACGGCAAACGTCGAATTTAGAAATTCCTGAAATATCTTTGCGTACGGGATACCCCGAAAAAAATATTTTTTTTCTTTTAAAATATTTTTCAGAATCTTTAAAACTAACAAAAGTTATATCGGCAATCCTGTTTAACAATTTGTTTGCAACTCCGGGAAAAACGTTTTGTTCGTGTATAAAAGTTTTAATTTTTAAAATTTTTGCTGCAAAAACCGGCGGAACAGAAATATATCCGCCCGTGCCTATAACCGCAGCGGGTTTAATTTTTGAAATCAGTTTCAAAGATTTAAAAAATGAAAAAATAAGCTTAAAGAAGAAACTTACAAAACGAATTGAAAATCCGCGAGGCATGCCGGACAAATTAAAAGTCACAAAATCAAAACCGCTGTTTTTCATAATATTTTCGGAAGCTTCATTATTGCTTATGAAAAACATAACCTGATACCCGTTATCTCTAAATTCTTTTGCCAAAGATATTCCCGGATATATGTGCCCGCCTGTACCGCTTGCGGCAATTATGACATTTTTATTTTCCACTTTTCACCTTTTTCATTTCGTATTGCGACAAATTTATTAAAATCCCGGCCATTGTCATAGTGGCTATAAGAGAAGATCCGCCGGAAGATATAAACGGAAGCGTTATTCCTTTAGCGGGAATATTCCCGACCGCTACTGACAAATTAATAAGCGCCTGATAAACAATTGTTAAGGTTATTCCCAGCGCCAGAAATCGGGAAAAATCATCCGGAGCGTTTTTACTTATCTGCATACCTTTATATAAAAGAAACAGAAAAAAAACTAACACTAAAGATGAACGCACAAAACCAAGTTCTTCACCGATAATTGCAAATATAAAATCCGTGTGCGGCTCGGAAAGGTACGCTCTTTTTATTTCGCCGTTGCCAAGCCCTTTGCCAAAAAGTCCGCCCGAACCTAAAGCCTGTATAGACTGTTTAACCTGCTCAACTTCTCTGCCTGTGCTTACTAAAAGTTTATCAATATTAAAAACAGAATCTAAATAAACTCTGTACCTCGTCATCCTATACGGTTTTCTTATTATTTCTATGGTTATAAAAGAAAGCCCTGCGGCAAGCAAACCTAAAATCCATCTGAGCTTAATACCCGCGCAAAAAAGCAGAGAAAAGGATACTGCAAAAATTAAAGTTGATGTTCCTAAGTCCGGAGATATCGCTATCGGGATTATCATCACGAAAAGCATTGCGACAGGAACCAGAGTAGTTTGCCATTTCTCGTAAAAATCTTTTCTTCTGGCTAAATAATCGGAAATAAAAATAATAACCGCAATTTTAGCGATTTCAGACGGCTGGAACGGAATAAATCCGATATTAATCCACCTTTTTGAACCGCCCTTTGCCATCCCGAAAATCAAAACCGCCAAAAGCAAAACAAAAGTTAAAATATAAATATATTTCGCGTATTTTTGATAGAGTTTATAATTAATCAGAAATGCAGTAAGACACATTCCGCCAAAGCCTATAATGGAAAAAATTAAATATTTTACAAAAAATTTATATGGAGAGGCCCATCTTAAATCAGCCATTATAGCGCTTGACGAAAATACCATATAAGCGCCGAAAAGAACCGCCGCTAATATAAGCAGCATTAAATTATAATCGTATTTTTTGGGATCGAATTTGAAATTTAACATTTTAGAAGTTGAGAAGATGAGAAGTTGAGATGTTCGGCAACAGCGCTACTGCTCATCATACCATCCTCTCATCTTCTGTATTTGCCTTTTGTATTATCTGTCGTAAAAACCGATAATTTCGGTTGAAAATTTATAATTTAACCCGATATTTCCGTAATAACCCGATTGGGTTGACGACATAGAGTAATTGAAATTAATATAGGCGCTGAATGCCGATGATATATCGTATAAACCGCCAACGCCGATTCCATAGTTTAACGGATTATTTGAAACACCCTTTATTTCAAGTTCATGCTCGCTGTTTTTAAATTTTCCGGTAAATTCCCCAGTTGCCCCAATTAAAATCGCATCCATCCTGACTTCTCCATACCATTTCATCCTCATTTGGGTTCCGTTATTAATTTGCAAACCAAAACCTGCGTTAGCTCTGTTATACGAGCCTGCGTATAAGGTTAAATCCGCTGCGCTTGTAGAAAAATTTACTCCTGTTTCACTAAATTCATTTGTCGCGACAAATGAATAATCAAGACCGGCAAAAGGTCTGAAATAAACATTATTCCTATAATAGTAATCATATCCCGCTTCCGCTGAAAGATTTAGACTGTATCCGACAAAAGAGGCTTTTGTTGTTCTGTTGAGATATCTTATTTCTCTTGAAGAATCGTAATTTTGCCTTCCCCCGACAATCATAAATTTCGCTTCAACATCATTTTCAAAAAAATAAGAGCCGTATCCGCCGACAGTGTATCCGTCTATACTTATTTTATCATTGTTTTGAGAGGCGCTTGTGCCGACGTATCCGGCGCTTACTCCAAATATATATCTTTCATCGCGCATTGTGTCAAAACCGACGAGAAACCCGCCGTTTGACGCTTTAAAATTTCCGGGAGAATCCACGTCTCCTTTATATAAATTTGACGAACCGTAACCCTGAATCCAGACATTACGTTTAATCGCACTGTCATTGGCGATGAAATAACTTTTTTTAAGTCTTGATAAAATATTGTTTTTAGAAGCGTTTAAAGCTGAGATTGTCACGGCATTGGCATATATATGACCTGAAATATCGTTTAAAGCGTCTTTTTTCTCAAGCTCGCTTGAAAAACCGTCAATGACATCAATAATATAAAATAAATCGTCAACAGCATTTCCATAATCCCTGTCTAAGGCCAACGCAACATTAAGCTGGTTTTCGGTAAGACCCTGTATGGCGTTTAACTGATTTATAAAAACATTTAAATTTGCATTATTCCAGCTTGATGAACTTGTTATGTTTGAATCTGTTTTATAAGTAAGCCACGCATTGACTCTTCTCATATCATTGCCTTGAGAATTTGTTTTATCTAAACCCATATTTCCGAGGCTGTTTTCCGTTGTTTTAACAATCATATAAGTTTTTGTGGAAGCACTTATGCCTCCTATGCCGACCTTAATTGTCGTACCTTCCATATTGGCAAAATTTGCGGTAATTAAGTCAGAAGAATTTGAATCAGAATCGAAATCATAATAAATCAGAGCCGATGAAATTATATTAGACGATATTCTTAAAATATCATTGTTATTATTGTTTCTCATATCTATAACGGTATCAGATGAAAAAATTACATCTATTGCCTCAAAAGTCGCGGTCGCGCCTAAAGTAACGGTTCCTGCATATACGTTGAAAGTCTGAAGTCTGAAATCACCGTTAAATGCAAGAGTTCCCGAACCGGTTTTTATTACGAAATTATTATTTCCGCCGCTTGTAATACCGCCGTTAAGAGTTATGCTTCTTCCGTCATCGGCAAAAAAAGTAAGAGTTGAAGTAGTCATATGTATATCGTTTCTTTTTCCAGCAGCTTCGTTATCAATAAAAACAACGTCTCTGCTAATTGCGGAAATTAAAGAAGCCGTACTGTTCTGTATAACAAATGCTCCGCCGCTCGATGCTGCCGTATTATACCGAAACTCTCCGCCGTCACCTACTACAATACCGCTTGAAACAGAAAACCCTCCGTAGCCTTTTTCTGATTTATTTCCGACTGCGGTAACATAACCGTCGAATATTATATATGAGTTGGAATACAAGGCTCCGGCATTGCTGGTTTTTACGGAATTGTAAGAAATAGTGACAGTGGATAATGCATTTCTAAAAAATATTCCATTTTCAGCCCAAATTGCACCGCCGTCACTTTCCGGTCCGTTAGTTTCAGTCGAGTTTCCGGTAATAATTGCAGAACCCGAAAAAGATACATATCCGCCGGAAAGAATAGCACCGCCATTGCCGGTTCCTGTATTTTTTGTCAGTTCAATAGCAGCAGTCGGAGATGTAAAAATAACATTGCTTACGGCATATATAGCGCCGCCGCCACGCACAGTATTAGTGCTTGAACCTGTAGTAGTTTGATTTGACTCTATTTTGGCTCCACCGTAAAATGTCACCGAGCTGCCAGAATATAGAGCGCCGCCTAAAAGCTGGCTGGAATTCGATACGATATTTATAATACTATTCGATGATGAAAATAAAATGTAATCGCCGGCATAAAACGCTCCGCCGTTATGTTCTATGTTTTCAGAAATTACTCGATTAGAGTTGATCTCCGCCATGCCTCCTATAATTATATAGCCGCGTTCGGCATAAAACGCTCCGCCGCCCGTAGTTGAAGTACTGTTATTTATATCGATATAACTGCCTTCAGTTGCAACTATATTGTCTCCGCTGTAAATTGCACCGCCATAACCATAGTCAGTACCGCTTACATTGTATTTGAAAATTATATTACCGTCTAAAGTAAGCGTACCTGAAGCAAGATATATTGCACCGCCGGACGTATTAGATTTATTTTGATCAAAAACAATATTGCCGCTTACGGTTAAATTATTGGAACTCGAATATACCGCACCGCCTCCGCCTCCGCTCGTATCTCCGCTATATTGCCCGTATCTGAAAGTTATTGAACCTACTGTTACTGTAAGAGAAGAATTATCTGACTGATAAGATAAAAATCTGTGAACACCGCTTGAATATAAAACCCGGGATGAATTACTGTCTGAAGCAAGAATAACATTACCGGATAATCCGGTTATTTCAGTAGGAATATAAATAGTAAAACCGCTATGAAATATTCCCTGATTTGCCGAATTCACATTACTCCAGCTAGAATTTACCACATCCTGATTTGTAAAATCTATCGGAGCGCAATACGCCGCGCCGGCAAATATAAACATAAATAATGCGCATATAAATACTCTTATAGTTTTCATAAACCCTCTCTATATATTAATGACATATGTTATTATTTTCTCTTTATCATTTAAAAACGTGGCGCCCCAACTACGAATTTTGTGGGATGACAAAAGAGTGGAACTAAAACCTACTTTTGTCACTTTCTGTCTGCCCTTATTTCTCTGGCCGTTTCTCTTTCTATATCTTTTCTTTTTATAGTTTCTTTTTTATCGTAAGCCCTTTTTCCTTTTGCAAGACCTACAAGAAGTTTCATCCTGCCTTTAGACGAAACATAAACCTCAAGAGGAACAACCGTAAGCCCTTTTTCTTTTACTTTTGAATGCATCCTGTTTATTTCGGATTTATGCATCAAAAGCTTTCTTTTCCTTTTTGTGTCATAATCCGAAATATGCGTGGATATCTGCTCATAAGGAGCGATAAAAATATTTTCCGCGAAAGCTTCTCCGTTTGAAAAACGCACAATACCGTCGACAAGAGTTATATTTGAACGTCTTACGGATTTAACTTCATACCCAGACAAAACAATTCCTGCTTCTAATTTTTCAAGAATTTCATAATCGTGAAACGCTTTTCTGTTTGTTGAGAATATCTTTTTTTCCATTATATAACCAAGGGCAAAGTTATTGTAAATTTAGCGCCTTTTCCCAAACAGCTTTCCGCTTTTATCGAGCCGCCGGACATATCTATTATTTGTTTTGAAACCGTAAGAGACATCCCCAAAGCTTTTGCGGTTTTTGTAGAAAACATCGGATCAAAACATTTGCCTAAAGTATCAGCATCCATTCCTTTTCCTATATCGGTTATCTCTATAATAACATAATCTCCGTCTTTAGACATATTTATGGAAATATCCCCTCCCGAAGACATAGCTTCTTTAGAATTTTTTATCAGACTGCATATAACATGCTTGAATTTTTCAGGATCGACATTTACTTTATAATTTGTCAGATTCAATTTAAAATTTACACTTTCAGATTTTTCTTTTTCAACTGCTTCATTTATTAAAACATATAGATCGCTTATAACCGGTTTTAGCTGCTTTACTCTGGTAGAATCCAACAGCTCAACTATCATTTTATCCATTCTGTCAACTTCCGAAGAAAGCATTTTAAGCATCTTATTTGGAATTTCTCCGTCAATTTTTACGGCATTTTTGAAATAATAAGCTATGTTTTTGAGGCTTGCCAGAGGATTTTTTAAATCATGAGAAGCTATAGACGCAAACTTGTTTAAAACCACAAGTTTTTCGTCATTCTGTTCCTCTTTTAAGGTTTTTGAATAAATATTTCTTTTCGCTTCCATTTTATTCCTCAATTATTTTAAAAAGTTCCGAAAGCTCAAATGGATTTTGTAAAAATTTGATTTTTTTATTTATCATATTTTCCGGTATAGGAATTTCATAATCCAGTATTCCTATTAATTGTCCGCTTATATCTCCGGAGTTGACTTTCCTGCATAAATTTTCAAGCTCGGTTATAATACCCGTCTCCGAAATAATAACGTTAAAAGTGTTTAACTCCGCGCTGTTTAAAAATTTATCCATAAGAGGAAAATAGATTACGTCATAACCCTTGGCAAGAATCGAAAGTTTTAAATTATTAGACTTGAGCGTATCGGAACTTATAATTGCAATTTTTCCTTTGACTGCCGGTTTTAAAAATTCCGCGATAGCTGCCTTTGTAACAGGTTTGGCTATAACTTCGGCTTTCTCAATTCTAAGGTTTGAATCGCCTATAAGCATAACCTTTGTATCG
>WRFE01000013.1 GCA_009778965.1 Candidatus Endomicrobium labiotermitis | reverse complement strand
TGAACCTTTTTCTTCGATCACCCTCATACCAAGCTGATTAATTAACTCTTTCGATTCTTTATCTTCCAAGTCCATTTTATGTTCTATTCTAACAGAATCTTGGCTGTCGTCGATTTTTATAGATTTTGCCTCTCTCTCAAACCTTTTAATTAAATTTTTTGCTGTTGCCTTTTTGTTTTCAAAAGCTTTAGCCATAAAAGAATCCACATGAAACTGATAATTCCTCGCAAGAGTAAGCTGTTTTATAATGTCATCAATTATCTTACTTTTTTTGCCGGGGTCTTCCGTATTCAGATACTTTTCTTCAAGTTTGTTGATATTGGAATGAATATTTTTTACAAGAGTTGCGACTCCTACCAAAAACTTCCTATACTCTTCAAGATTCATAAGTGCATCGCCTTTAGCATCGCGAGTCTCATATCCTATAACGCCTTTGTATCCGTCATAATATGGTATATGCATACGGCTTAAATTCATTAAAACGTTTATGTCGTGATTGCCTAAAACGTAAGCTCCTTTCCCGGAAGCCATTATTGCTTCAACTATTTTTACCGTGTCGGCCTGTTGTTCACCTCTGTCAACAACATCTCCCAAAACATAAACTTTATCTATGTCAGAATTTTTTATTATATTCGCTAAATCGCTTATTTGTATCGCAGGTTTTTTTTCTCCCTTTTCATTAGGCTCGTTAGAATTCGGATAAGAAAGGACTTCTTCAAGAAGCAGAAGCGTTCTGTCTCCTGAACCGTGCAAATCGGATAAAATCAATGATTTTTCATTTTTACGGTCATTAGAAATCAAATCTTCTAAATACGCTTTCGGTGTTTGTTCGCTTTGCTTGTTTAAATACGGATTATATACGTTTTCATCTGTCGGGGCAATATTTCTTAACGAATATATAACTTTTTCAATAGTATCAAATATTACTTCTATATCTTCATTTGTTACTGCTGTCCCTTGCGGCTTTCCGGGGATAAAAACTTTATTCCCTGAATTTTTAATTTTTTCTACGAGACTGTTTTCATCTTTTTCATAATTATTATTATTTAAAAAATCATGTAATGATTCTCTGTCTTCCTCGCCCTCTTTCAAACCAAATAAAAATCTAAGCAATGCTCTCCTGCCGCCGGGGTTGTTGTGTATATAGTTTTTTCCTGCTTCGGTTAAAAATAATCCTTCATTTTTACGATAAACAAAATGCCTGACAATGTCGTTTATATAGTCTCCGCTTTCTGTTCCTTTATATAAATTGTCTTTAAGCATATTTACGCGTTCGGCAATGCTTTTTGAACCGTCAAAAATCATTCCGCGCGTATTTTCTTGATTCCATATATCAAATATTATTTCCATATTTTCCAGAATCGCTATAGCATCGGCGTCATGTAATATTCTTGCTGCTTGATATCCTTTATGTTCTTCACGCGGTTGAAAATCTTCTTTAATTTTTCTGTGTCCCATGCATATTTTTTGAACTAAATCACTAAATCCTTTGGGCAAATCCTTGGATAAATTTTTAAGAATTGCCCCTGCCCATATTGAGGAATTGCGTTCATGATTGTCTTGGACAATAAACGTTGAAATATCATGCATAACAACAGCATAAGCAAGAGCCTTCATTTCATCATCTTTCATATCTGAAAAAATCTTGGAGTCCATTTCAAAAAGCTTTATAATACCGTTTAACACCTCGACTGTATGTGTAAAAGAATAATGATTTGAACCTGTATAATAAGCTTCAAATAGCTCCGTAGGTATTGAATCATAAAGTTTTTCTAAAGCTTCTTCAACTTCTGATTTAAGAAAACCGGCCGTCATGCCAAAGGCAAATCGCTGGTTCTTTTTACTTGCGGCGGTTTCAAAATCTTTTTGAAATTTTTCTAATTTTGCTTTATTTTCATTGTGTTTGTCTTTAATTGTATCTAAATATTTATTATATAGAGGCTTGTCCGGAGCGGTTTTATATGTCAAATTCTCAAAAAACGCAATTTCTTTTTCCACGGATTCAGCTGTTTTCCCGTATTCAAAAAACTTTTTTGCGTAATGCCTTATTTCTGTAATACTTAAGGAGCCTTCAAGAATTTTGTCCATGAATTCATTTTCATTGGCCGGAGCATTTAAAATATTGCCAAAAATTAGAGATGATAAATCTGCAATATAAAGCATCATTAGCGTAAAATGCTTGCCCTCTTCTTCATCTCCGACAAGATTTTTCATATTTTCAATATCTCTTAACACCTGCTCCTGTTCAAACGCTTCAAGGTCTTTTTCCGGAATATCCGTTACCGCATGAATGAATTCATGAGTAAGACAAGCGTTTAATAAAGCGCTTATATTTTTCGGAAACATTTCCAGCGCTTTAAGAACTATTTCGTTTACGATAATTGTTTTCGACTCTTTGTCATATGAAAACAAATGCTTTGATTTTGATGCGATGGTTATTTTAATTTCATCTGCGAGATTTCCGGCAGGATTAGCATTTTCAGGAAAGAAGCTTTGCGAGTTTCTGATTGCTTCCGTAATAATATTGGTAATTGCAGTTTGAAGTTGTTTTTCATGTTCTTTTGTAAGTCCTTCTTTTTCTTTAACTTGAATAAGAGCCTTGGCAAGGCTTTCATCAATAGTAATTTCGGTTTTTTTCCCTATTATTACAACAGGAACTGAAATATTAGAGTTATTTTCAATAAATTTTATTTCGTTTTTTAAAAAATGCCCCAGACTATTATTTACTACCATCATTGACGTATTAAATATACTGCCTGCTTTTGCGATAAGAGTTCTTATAAGAGAAGAATCTTCAAAAACAATTTTTCCCGATTTTATAGGAAAAGTGATCGATTGCGTTTTGCCTTTTATCGTAAATGTGTCTTTAGTAAATGATACTTCAAGCTTATCAAAATCTTTACCTTCAGACTGAAGCTTTTCTTCAACGTCTTTTAGCCAGTTATTTATAATAGACCTGAGCGCCTCGGGGTTTTTACTATCGGATGCTTTGATTATATTTCCTATAAGGCTGCTAAAATATTCGTTCCTTATATATTCATTTACGGAAGAATCCGGCGCAAGCAGAAGCGGTATGGGCGCAAGAGCGTTTTTATCATGCTGAGAAACTCTGCCCTGCTGGCTTATTCTTAATTTATAATTTGAACCTGTTTGCGTAATATTGGGCGTTATTACTATATATGAAATATCTTTATCATTTAAATCTTTAAGCATTTCCGTATGAAATCCGCCGGAAACAAATATGTTTGTTCCGCCTGAAGCTTTAATATAAGAAGAAATATTTTCGAGAAAAATGCCGTCTCTGGATATATTTGCTTCGTAATAATCGATTATTTGTTCATTATTAAGTAAAGCGTTTATTTTGTTTTTCGGATAATACGTTTTTAAAAAATTTTTATAAAAATTAAGGTTTTCGATAAAATACCTGTAATCCTCAGGGGTAAGCTCTAAACCGAAAAAATTATCTAACAGAGCTGTCATTTTAGAAAGCGTAAGTAGTTCTCTTTCGGTTTTAGATAACGTTCTGTCTGATATTAAGGAGTTAAGATAATTTTCGGTTTCAACATAACTGTTAAGCGGGTTTGTTTTTTCGGAGTTTATAAACGAAACAAGAAAAAGATTAAGATCCGGATAATTTTTTACAAAAGCCGAAAGATCCGTACTTTTTGCAGAAAAATAGAGTTCTTTATAAAATTCCGCTTTGTCAAACTGTTTATCAATAATGGCTTTATAATTTTTATAAGGAAGAATATTTTTTAAACTTTCCAAATATGCCGACATTTGTTTTTCAACATTCTTATAATTTATATTGTTATGTACCCTGTTTTGCAACACATGATTTTGAATATCGATTGACGGCAGGGGCTTATTAAAAATTTTGCTTAAATCATTAATTTTATTATAAGAAAAATTTTTGTTTATTATGACCGAATTCAGTTTTGAAGCTTTCCCTTTTAAACTTCTTGAGGTTTGCAAAAACACTTTACTTTGGAAAGCGTTGATAACGGATTTATTTGAAAAATAATCGTTTAAAATGTCAGAAGCTCTGTAAATATTTGCTAAGTAGACATCCCAGTTTTCTATACCATAGGCTGTTTGGGAGGTTTGCTCGTTTTGACTGACAAACATTTCCGCTCCGCTTAAATAACCGGTTTGCATAAGATTATCTTTTATGGATTGCGAAATTTTTTCCGGCAGCGCGCTTAATGCCGCAGTATTAATTTTACCGTAAGGAGCGCCTTCAAGTATAACTTTTTCTATTTTAAACTTAGAGTTTAGAATATTTAATATTTTGTATATATTTTCCTGGACTTGGAAATTAGCATGAACATCTTGTATAAAAATTAAGGTTTTAGCAGAGTCTTTAAGATTTACTTCTGTTATTCTGCCTAGGTTTTGAGGTATAAGGCTGGTATCGTTTATATTAAAATTTTGGGCAATATTCGGGGCATACGCAAAATTTTGCGCAAAAGCGTTTGTTATTACAAAACAAACGGTTATAAATATTGATATAAGTTTAGAATAGGTTCTCATCTAAAACCCCTAAAAATTTTCAACGGCTGGGAATAATATAGCCTAAGACTCTAATTTACACAATAAATACTTATTCAATAATCAGCATGTTTTTTATATTTTAGCAATACTTTTTACTATCAACAAATTTTAAAGAAACACACTTATATATAGTAAGTAATATATTATACCCTATTTTTATGCTGTTTTTACGGGTTTTTCCAGTTTTCACAAATATTTTACATACGGAATTTTTTGATTTTGATGAGAGTTTTAACTGATTTTGGTAATATTTATTTTGTAAAACATAAAAATTATAAAAGCATATCTGAAAAGCTTACCTGCAGCAATAAACATACACGTCTTAAACTTTGACAATTTTAGCCAGCCGGCGGCAAGCGGCAACGCATCTCCCGCAATCGGTAAAAAAGAGAAAAAGAGCAAAGGCGTCCCATATTTTTTTACTAAACTTTCAATTTTGCCAGAAAATGACTTTTTCGGAATAAAGTAAGTCATAAAAAAAGACGTCATGCTTCCCAATGTATTTGAAATTGTAAGGAGTATCAATACAACAAACCATGAATCAGGAAAGTTATATAAGAATAAAACCAACCCCGCCTCGGAAGTTCCGGGAAGCAAAGTTGCCGATAAAAAACCTGAAATCAATAAACTTATTAACGCAGTATACATTACCGTTTTTACTTAGTTTCTTTAACTTCCACAACAACAGGTTTTGTATTATAATCTTCAGGTTTCAAATATTCCTTTGGTATGGCTTTTACCGTTCCGTCACGGTGGGCATTAATAACAGGCGACATTATTTCTATACCCTCGCGAAAAAAGACGTCCAGTATATTTTGGTTAAGACCCGAAGCTATTAGCCACATTTTTGTCGCGTCATCTGTAAAAACCTGCACCTGATATTTTACGCTGGTATCATCTAATGCCGTTTGAAATACTATAGGCTCTTTTTCTTTCAGTACATACGGGGTGTTTTTCGCGGCTTCCGCCAAAAGTGCGTGAACTTTTCGCCATGATATATCATAGGCTATATTAACTTCGCCTGTTAATATAAGACCATAGTCTTTGGCGGAATGCGTGTAATTAACAGTAGCAGCCGTCATAATGTTAGAGTTTGGTATGGTTATAATTTCATTTTTTATTGTTTTTATACGGGTAACAAGGGATGTTTTCTCAATAACATCGCCTACATGTTCCCCCATTTTTATGCGATCGCCTACGCTAAACGGACGCATATAAGTTATAACAAAACCCGAAACAATATTGTTTATTATTGAAGTAGAACCTAATGACAGCAGCACGCCGACAAAAACAGAAATGCCTTTAAATACCGCGGAGTTGGAATTCGGCAAAAGCGGAAAAATAAATATAAATACAAATATAATTAACACTATACGGATTAAGTGGTAAGTCGGCAATGCCCAGTCCGCGTGAAAATTCTTTATTTTTATAGGTCCTTTTTCAATTTTCTCGGCAATTAGTCTTAAAAACTTATCAACCATTCGCGCTAAAATTAAAATAACGGCTATCATAAAAATGTTTGGAAGATAATGCCATACCGCAATTAAAGCGCTTTTCAGAGGTATTGTTACATGACTTAAAAGCTTATCTGCAATCCATTTTGTTTCCGGAAAAAAAGAAAGCAGTAATAAAAAGCAGCAGTAAAGCATAAATATAAATATTAAAATACGCAAAATATTTAAAACAAAATGAAGAATTTTCACTTGTTTGCTGATACTTACTATTGAAGTTATTGTTTTACCGGCATCATTTTTTTCTCGCTGCGTAAGCCTTATGGCGTAGCGATATAAAACGTTCAAATATTTTATAGCTAAAAATGCAAAAACTACAATAGTGAGAAAAATCACGATTTGCTTTACAATTAAAGACCTGATATTTCCGGGGCGTTCCTTTTCAACCGCAGAAGCAATAATATCTAAACGGCTTTTTGCCAAATCTTCTGTTATTACCCCTTCAATTTGCGCTTCTTTTTCAGTCGTATCTGCTATAACATTATTCATATAGACAATGCCTAACATTCCGTTTTCGGAAGATATTGTCAAAAGAGAAGGTTTAAATAATATATCCTTTTTCAATTTTCTTATATTTTGCGAAATATTTTCCGCGCGTTTCTCCGCGCTTACGCTTCCGATATTACCGTAAACATAAAAAAGAGTATTGCCAAAAGGGCTTACCGCCGCGCTTTCCATGTTTTTAGTTTTCACCGTTTCCGAATCAGAAGCCGTTACTTCCGCGCCTATACAAAATGCAACGGGAGCAATAAACATAAACAAGAATAAAACTGCTAAAAGTCTTTTAATTTTATAGGACATTTTATTGACACCTCTTAAAAAATGTTATTACCTGACAACAAGTTAAAGTTACTATATTTTTATGTGTTTGACAAATATTTTACTTTATTTTATAGTTTACGAAATAGCGTTATAACAAAGGAGCTGTTATGAAAAAGATTAAAGTTACAAAAAACGGACCATATCTTGTTTCAGGCGAAATTTCTTTATATTTAAAACAAATAGTTGAAGAAGAAGGTCTTAATGTTTTAAAAACAATAAAAAAATTGGATACTCCTAAAACAGGTTTTGCTTTGTGCAGATGCGGAAAAAGCGTTAATCCTCCTTTTTGCGATGCCGCTCACAAAAACATAGGTTTTGACGGAACTGAAGTTGCAGGACACGACAAATACAAGGACAGGGCAGAAATTTACCGCGGCGAAGATATGGATTTGCTTGATGATGACAGATGCGCTTTTGCGAGGTTTTGCCATAAACACCTTGGAGACGTGTGGACATTAACTCAACAATCCGATAATCCGGAAGCAAAAAAACAAGCTATCGAGGCTGCTTCGCAATGCCCTACGGGCAGACTTACGGCAATACTTAACCGACAGCCTGTTGAACCTGAACTGGAAGACAGCATAAGTATAGTTGAAGACTTACCCAAAAAAGTAAGCGCAGGAATATTTGTTACCGGCAATATCATAATTGAAGACGCGGACGGCAAGAAATACGAAGCAAGAAACCGTCAGGCGCTGTGCAGATGCGGAGCTTCGCAGCTAAAACCTTTCTGCGACGCCAGCCATGTAAGCGTTCAATATAATGACGGTATAAAAAGAAAAAGCGGTAAAAGCATAAAAAAATAACTTTTTTAAAAAGGTCTTTAAATGGAAATAAATTTATTAGAAGATCCGAAAATTTTCCCGTCAAAAAAAAATTTAAAAGACGCGCTTGGTAAGAGCTACAGCGTATTTGAAGATCTGGAAACGCAGCTGACGCAAAAAGAATTTGCTCTGGTATTTGATTGGCGTTATTACAGAGATAGCAAGGCGTGGCTGTGCAAAGTACATAATAAGAAAAAAACTATTTTCTGGCTATCGGTATGGGACGGTTTTTTCAAAACAAGTTTTTTCTTTCTGGAAAGACACATGAAAGGAATCGCCGCATTAAAAACCAACAAAAATAGTTTCAAACTAGAAAAAGAATGGGGTAAAATGATCCCTTTAATTTTCAATATAAAATACAAAAAACAATTTACTGATTTGTTGAAAATCGTACAATATAAAAAAGAAGCAAAATAAAGATTATTACCTTTCGTACTTGATTCGTAATTAATCATTCGTAATTGCCGTAAAATATCCTACCGGCATTAAATACAAAGGTCTTTCCTCTTTCGGAAGGCGAAGCAATCCGCTTACCCTGTCATCTTGAAATGCCCCTACAGCGCATGTACCTAAGCCCAGAGCTTCTGCCTGCAGATAAATATTCTGAGCGGAATGTCCTGCTTCCATAAACGCATATCTTTCACTTCTGTCGCCATATCTTTCTGTAAGTCTGCCAAACAAAGCTGTGTAAATCACTGTTACAGGCGCTTCTCTTATCATACCCTGATTTAATGCGGCGGCGCTGAGTTCTCTCCTGACATCTCTGTCTATCGTTCTTATTATTTTATTCTCTTGGGAAATGTATTTATACAAGCCGGCTTCTATTCCTGCTACATTTCCGACTGCCACATAAATTTCCAAAGGATACAATGCGCCCGCGGAAGGAGCAGTACGCAGTCCGCCTCTTAACGCCGGATTATTTATAGGATTTGTAATTCCATAAGCAGACCATAAAATTTGTGATAATTGCTCTGCTGATAACGCTTTGTTTTGAAATTGCCTCTGTGAACGGCGGTTTGCCAATGCCTTTTCAACGCTTACATTCCCTTCGGTTTTAGGCGCAGGTAAAGTATAGATTAACTGTGAGTTTTCCATTTTAGCTTCCTTTTGGGTTGCTTGGGTTTCACTGCTGCAGCCGGAAAGCGCTATTAATATACTCAAGCCCAAAAAGCAAATTTTTCCTGATAAATGTTTCATATGCGCTCCTCATTGTAAATATTTCATTCGCGCTTCCGTAACAGTTAAAATAATAACTTCTTTAAACTTGCAAGTCAAGCAAGCTTTAGTGTGACATAATGCATATTTCTTTTATATAATAACTGCGAATAAACAAAAATCAGAAGCAATAGAGTTTAAAGCGGGTAAAATGAATATAAAAGACAATCATTACAGAACCATTTGGCTAAAAGAGCCGGAACATCGGACAGTGCAGATAATTAATCAGCAGACCCTTCCTTTTAAGTTTGAAATTCTTGACCTGAACACTGTTGCCGACACTGCAAAGGCAATAAAAGATATGTATGTCCGGGGTGCCGGACTTATCGGTGCGACTGCGGCTTTCGGAATGTACCTTGCAGCTCTTGACGCCGGTGAAGAATCTTTCGAAAATGATATGAATACGGCGGCACATATACTCAAAAATACCCGTCCTACCGCAGGCAATTTATCATGGGCAGTAGACAGAATGCTCTCTGCAGAATATTGCGGAACTCTGTCGGAAAAAATAGAAACAGCGCGGCTTTTGGCGCAGGCAATCGCGGATGAAGACGCGCAGTATTGTAAAAATATAGGGCAGCACGGGCTGAAAATTATCCGGGCTATCTCGGAAAAAAAGCGCGGAGAACCTGTCCATATTCTGACCCATTGCAATGCCGGATGGCTTGCTTTTGTTGATTACGGCTCAGCGCTTTCGCCGATATACGCAGCCTTTGATGAGGGTATCGATATTCATGTCTGGGTCGATGAGACCCGTCCCCGCAATCAGGGAGCAAGCCTTACCGCATGGGAGCTGGGACAGCACGGAGTAAGCCACGATCTTATTGCGGACAATGCAGGCGGACACCTTATGCAGCACGGTCTTGTGGACTTAGTTATAACCGGTGCAGACCGCGTGACCAGGCACGGAGACGCGGCAAACAAAATCGGCACATATCTAAAAGCGCTGGCGGCAAAAGAAAACAACATACCTTTCTATGTTGCCTTACCTTCATCAACTTTTGATTTTTCAATGCTGGACGGTATAAAAGAAATCCCCATTGAAGAGCGGGATTCTTCGGAAGTACGCTATGTCACCGGAAAAACCGATAAGGGCATCATAGAAACCGTACAGATTTGCCCTGATACGACAAAAGCGCGGAATTGGGGTTTTGATGTTACTCCGGCGCGTTACATTACAGGTCTTATCACCGAAAGAGGAATCTGTGAAGCATCCGAAGCCGCAATACTTAATCTCTATCCGGAACATGCCCACGAAGGCTATGTAAAATATACTGCGGAACACACTATAACACCGCCAATAAAAGTTCCTCATTGGAAGCAGCTCAATGAGGCAAGAACGCTTTTACACAAACTCAGACTTGTCGGAGTTACTTCTCAGGGAATTGGCTATGGAAACCTAAGTATCCGTTTTCAAGGAGAAGAATTTCTTATTACCGGAACTAATACCGGTGCATATCCAGAATTGAGTACTGCGGAGTACTGTCTTGTACGCTCATTTGATATTAAGCGTAACAGTATTGTTTCTTGCGGACCTGTTCAGGCATCGTCTGAATCCATGACTCACGGGGCAGTTTATAATTCAGGACCGGAAGTAAATTGCGTTATTCACATACACAGTAAGTCCATTTTTGATGGAATGATACGGGACTCATATCCGGCAACGCCAAAAAATGCGGCTTACGGAACTCCGGAAATAGCTCTTGCCATTGAAAAATGTGTATTGGAATCAGGTAAAAACGAGGGTGTCATTGTTATGAACGGACATGACGAAGGAATAATTGCTTATGGCGCTTCCGTGGAAAAAACGCTTAATCTAATTTTGGAACTTTATAATAAATATAAATAAATTCGGCTGCAAAAGCCGCATATATTAGTAAAGCTTATATTTTCTTTCCGATATAAAACACATATCCGTAAAACTCTTTATATTTTTGATACATTTTTTCTTCAAGTCGCGCGGATTCTACAAATTCTTTGACGGCTTTACTCTCTTTATATTTGTTTAAGCATTTTTCCTGAACGGGAATTTGCGGAGCGAAGTAATTATCTGTCCAACAATACTCCGGCAGAGTAAATACCGAAACCGGAATATAGCCTGTTTTTTGCATTATACTTACACAATCGGCAATTGTCGTTATTGCGGGATAATGAAAATTCCAATATTCTTCAATTTCTGACGGACGGCTTTCCGTAAACCACGAGGCTTCAGTTACTGCTATAAATCCGCCTTTTTTTAGATACTTGTTCCATTCCTTGAATCCGCGTTCAAAACCAATATTATAAATTGCCCCCTCTGACCAAATGAGGTCCAATTCTTCATTTTGAAATGTAAGATTATCCATTGAACCGGTTACGCCTTTTACTCTGTCTTGCAGATTTTGTTTTTTTGCATTGTCATTGAAAATATTTATAAAATCCGGAAAAATATCTATTCCTGTAATATCTCCGGCAATATTTTGAGCAAGCGTTATTGTCTGGCCGCCGGTTCCGCAGCCAAGATCAGCGATTTTAGATTTTGGGGTAAGGTTATCAATAAAGCTTAACGCTTTAATTGTCATATCAGGACTGCCGGGACCTTGCCGTTTGAAACTTGAGAAATATTCGCAAATCAGCGCAGAATCAAAATCATTAATATGAGTGTCTTTAGTTTCCATTTTTTACTTCTCCAAAGTTTTAGTTTTCAAAATATTATTTTAGAATTTTACCATTTGTCCGAAACCATTGACAAGCTTTTAGAAATAGCAGACATAGAAAAACAATTCTAATTAGGTTGATTTCTGCGTTTTTTTTTCTTATCATTTAACAGACTCGAATTTTTGGGATTGAAACAATCCCGGCAGCATTCAACAGAGTCAAAGGAAAATTAAACAAATGATAATAGGAATACCAAAAGAAGTCAAAAATAATGAAAACCGTGTTTCAGTAACTCCGGCGGGCGTATCGCAATTTGTCTCCATGGGACATACTGTTTACATGGAAACGGATGCCGGAGCAAACAGCGGTTTCCTTAATGCCGATTATATTTCTGCAGGCGCAAAAATATTGGACAATGCAAAAGAGGTCTGGGAAAAATCCGAATTGATAATGAAGGTGAAAGAACCGACAGCTTCCGAATACGGCTTTTTCAGAAAAGGTTTGACGATCTTTACATATTTGCATCTGGCTTCCGCGCCTGAGTTGACCCGCGTGCTAAAAGATTCCGGAGTGACGGCAATTGCGTATGAAACAGTCCAAGTCGGAGGAGCATTGCCGCTGTTGACTCCGATGAGCGAAGTCGCAGGCAGAATGTCCGTACAAATAGGCGCGCATTTTCTGGAAAAACCTTACGGAGGCAAAGGCGTTTTGTTAAGCGGCGTTCCGGGCGTTAAGAAAGCAAAAGTTTTAATACTCGGCGGCGGCGTTGTCGGAAAAAATGCTGCCAAAATTGCGGCCGGTCAAGGCGCGGATGTTATGATTATTGATATCAGCGTAGACAGACTGCGCGAACTGGACGATATATTCGGACACAGCGTTAAAACGATAATATCCAACCCTTATAATATAGCAGACGCTGTTAAAAACGCCGACCTTATAATCGGCGCTGTGCTTATTCCCGGCGCAAAGGCGCCTAGGTTGGTCACTCGCGAAATGATAAAAACAATGCAGCCCGGATCGGTAATCGTTGACGTTGCAATTGATCAAGGCGGTTGTATAGAAACCTGCGACCATGTAACAACTCATGCGGATCCTGTATATAAAATTGACGGAATTTTGCATTATTCCGTGGCAAATATGCCCGGAGCAGTAGCAAGAACATCTACATTTGCGCTGACAAATGCCACGCTTCCTTACGCGCTTGAAATTGCAAACAAAGGCGTTAAAAAAGCGATTTTGGAAAATCCGGCGTTAAAATTGGGCGTTAATATTGCAGGCGGCGAAATCACATACAAAGCAGTAGCACATGACCACGGATATGAATATGTTCCTGTAGAACAGGCTTTGGGATAAAAAAACAGCTTTCGGTTGCGAAAGCTGTATACGAATATTTTTTAAAGGGAATCTTTTAAATAGAATTGCAAATTATTCTAAAGGTTTTGGATATTTTGTATCTCCAACAACATTTTTTAAATCCACGCTCTCCCAATTAAAATCATTTACTTCTTTCACCTTTTTGCCTAAATATTCACTATGACAATAAAGACCTATCACTGGTTTACCTCTAAGATATTTATCCGATAATGAAGAAAATCTTCCCACTATAGGATTGGACATCCCCGCATCTACACATTCAAATCCCATAGCCTCTGAAAACAAAACTTTTAAGCCTAAATCGCTATATTGAAAAAAATTCCAAGGTCTTTCATGCGATGAAAATGAAAAGTGAGTTTCTATAAAAACAAAACCTCCCACTTTTAATAATTTAGAAATTTCCTCAGCAACAATCCATGGCATTGCAAAATGTTCAAAACAAGCGCTTGAAAAGATTATGTCAAATTTTTCTTTCTCATTAAAATAACTTGATAATTTATGTGCGTCTCCGACTATATCGACATTATTTCCCGGATAAAAATCAAATCCAATATAAGTTGCCTTGTCAAATCCTTCACGGGCAAAAGAAGGTCCTGTTACTTCTCTGCTCCCTATTTCCAATATCCGTTTTCCCGGTTTATTTCCGATGTCAATCAAATATTGCTGCCATTGTTTATGACCAACATACACAGGCATTTTTACATCAGGTTGCAAATAATATTTATCAAATTTAGAAAAAAGTATATAATACAACCACAAAATAAATTTTCCGGATTTTTTCATTATCCTATTCATCATAACCCTCTCTAGTTTAATATTAAATTCTGCTTAACTATCTTCGTAATCATTTTAAAAAATTCCAACGCTTTGGATATTAACGATTTAAGTACAGCTCATTAAAATATCAAACAACCATCTCAACCAACAGTAGTAAAGAAAACGGAGGTATTGAATACAATAATTGCTATTTAATTTATGAAATACAGTAATTTTTGCAAAACAAAAACTGCCCGACCTGGACTCGAACCAGGAGACTTCTGCTCCAGAGGCAGACGTGTTACCAATTACACCATCGGGCAATTTGAAAGACAATTAATAATTAACAATTTAAAAATAATTTTTCTGGATTGCTTCGTCAGAACTTCGTTCTTCCTCGCAATGACGACGAAACAGATTATATCAAAAATTATCTGTTTTTTTCAATATATTCTTTAAACGAACTGAGATATTTTTCAAAATATTTTTTTGAGTCTTCGGCTAAAACGCCGTCTTTTACATAAGCAAGATAGTTAAAACATATTTCCGGCTGCCACATTACTTTCATATTTAAAAATGAAAGCAATTGTTTTAACTGCAATTGCGCGCTTAAAGTGCCTGTAGGTCCCATAGCTGCGCCAAGCACAGCTGCAGATTTACCTATCCACGCGCCTTTGCCGTAAGGTCTTGAAGCCCAATCTATGGCATTTTTTAAAACTCCGGGGATAAAACGGTTGTATTCGGGTGTAATAAATAAAACCGCCGTGCTGTCCGTTATTTGTTTTTTGAAATTTACCACTATTTCAGGAAGATTATCTTCCAAATCCTGCGAAAAATACGGAAGTGTAGTAATGTCAAAAGTTTCAAATTCAAAATCCACAGGAGCAACAGGCTTTATAAGTTCAAAAAGATTTTTGTTTATGGAATTTTTAGATATTCCGCCGATTATTACAAGGATTTTCATATTTTTCCTCCGCTAGATTGCGGATCAAGTCCGCAATGACAACTCGCTCTACACTACATCTGTCTTTTAGTGGCTGCCGCAGCCACAGCCTTCTTTATGTTCTGCCGCTTTATCTTCAATTTTCTCTTCGCTCTTTTTTTCTTCAGGTTTCGCGGCTTCATCAGCGTAATTTAACTGTAGATTTGAAATAGTTGAAGCTAAAAGTTCTTCTTCTTTTTTATCCAAATTTCCTTTCATTTTATCGCGTATCATCAAAAGCATATCGATAGTTATTTGCGCGTTTTGCAAATCTCTGTGTATTTTACCGTCAACATGACTCGCTACTTTCCCGAGCTGCTGCCATGCTGCAGAAGCAAACATTGTTACAAGGTTAAAAAAGTAAGGATTAAAATCTAATTTTTCTTCTGACATTTTTTTCCTCCGGAATTAATTTATGGTCTCAAACATGGATTCCCGATAACGAATCTCGGGAATGACACGGATTTTCTGGATTGCTTCGTCAGAGTTTCACTCTTCCTCGCAATGACGACAACGGCAATTCTATAATACCTATGCGAAGTATTTCGCTATCGCAATACCAATTCTTCTAACGACTTCGTCTTTTCCCATAACTTCCATCATGTGAAATAAACTGGGTCCCTGCGTTCTGCCGGAAATCGCCACCCTTATTGGATGGAAAACTTTCCCCGTACCTATTTCTTTTTCGGCAGCCAGATCTCTGGCGTATTTTTCTAAACCGTCTGCGGAAAAATCAGACTGATCCGGAAGCCTTTGAACGCTTTCTTTCAGCACAATACCCGCCGTTTCTTTGGATTTTTCAAAAACTTTTTTTACAGAATCATCGTCAAATACCACGTCTTTTACAAAAAAGAAATCTACAAGCGACGGAATATCTTTTAAAAGCTTTATTTTTTCGTGTTCCAAACCTATCGCCTTTTTTAAAACTTCAGTATTCCAGCCGTTTATTATATTCTCATTACCTGTATCTTTAAGCCAATCCATAAACAAATCATAAACTTGCTCCGGCGTTCTTGAACGTATTTTTTCGCCGTTAAGCCAGAGAAGTTTCGCAGGGTCAAAAGTTGACGGACTTGTTCCGCATCTTTCAACTGAAAACTTTTCTTTAAGTTCTTCTATGGTAAAAATCTGCTGGCTGTCTTCGGTTGACCATCCTAGCAAAGACAGATAATTCAGCAGCGCATCCTGCAAATAACCTTCTTTTCTGTATTCAAGAACCGAAGTATGTCCATGGCGTTTTGAAAGTCTTGAACCGTCGGGACCTAAAATCATAGCCATATGCGCGAAATAAGGCATTTTCCAGTTTAAAGCATTATAAATGTGTATTTGGCGCGGAGTATTTGAAATATGGTCATCGCCTCTTAAAACATGCGTTATGTCCATAGTATAATCGTCAATAACGCAGGCAAAATTATAAGTCGGAATTCCCGAAGTTTTCAGTATTACAAAATCGTCAAGAAGCGAATTATCAAATTCTACCCTGCCTCTTATAAGGTCTTCCAAAATTATTGTTCCGGAATCCGGCGTTTTAAATCTTATAACGTCTTTTCTGCCTTCCGCTTCTTTCTGCCTTCTTTGTTCCGGAGTCAAATGTCTGCACATGCCGTTATATTTCGGAGGAAGTTTATTGGCTTGAGCGGCTTTACGCATTTCGTCAACTTCTTCGGGCGTACAAAAGCATTGATACGCAAGACCTTTTTCTATCAGTTCATCGGCATACTTTTGATAAACACCGGCTTCTTTACGCTTCATCTGATAGTAAGAGGCATATTTTGGAACTTCGTTTCCCGGACCTTCATCCCAGCCAAGTCCAAGCCATTTCATAGCGTCCAAAATAACTTTTACCGATTCTTCGGTTGAACGGGCTTCATCGGTATCTTCAATTCTTAAAATAAATGTTCCGCCTTTATTTTTCGCAAAAAGCCAGTTAAATAAAGCCGTGCGGACGCCGCCGATATGTAAATCTCCGGTAGGAGAAGGCGCAAAACGAACTCTTATGTTTGAACTCATGACTAACCTCAAAATATTTAAATTTATACAGAAGTTTTTCTAAAGATTTTATTCTATTCGCAATCTTTTATCCCACAGTGTTTCACCATCTAATAAAAAGAAAGCAGCCCCTTGAATTGCTGTAGATTTATTTCCCATTTCAGTTAAGAATTTATTGGCTGCTGCTGATATAGACATTTGCTCACCGTTTGATAACACAACTCTATTGATGCTATCTACTGTTTTAACTTTAATAGACTTATCTCTTGTAAATGTTAATTTTGAACCGATAGGTATATTTAGCATTTTAAATGTTGTTCTGGTTTTTATTGTTTTTGTTAAATCGTATTCTTTAGATTTTTTCTTCTTCTTATCTTCTTCTATGGCTTTATCTGTTACGTCGGTAAGACCTTTTAAATCATCCATCCATCCCAATACTTCATTTAAACAAGCTTTATAGAAGAATTCAGTTTTTCTTCCTGTGTGAGTATAATGCCTATAATTATCGTATGTTTTGTGAAGTCTATCTTCAATAGACTTAGGACTGTCACATTCGTATTCTCTTAAAGTTATAAAATCTTCCGGAGCATTAGAATCATCCAAACCACGTTTTTTAACGCTATCCTTAGATGTATAACCTATTTTAAATAAATGAGGAAATGCCGGATTTGTAACAACATAAACTCTGCCTTTGCTCATATTTTTTCCTTTAAAACATTCAGTTTGTGTCTTTGTCTTTAGGCTTTGATATTTTTAGCGAGGCAAGGCTTGCGTCGGCGATGTGTACCTAAGTAAAGCGGAGCGACTGGTACATAAGCCGACGCGTAACGCAGCCTTAGCAAAAATATCAAAGTCGTTATAAATTAATAAATAATTTTATTAAGAGGATATTCAATAATTCCTTCCGCTCCTGCTCTTTTAAGCGCAGGAATAAGCTTCTTTACGGTTTTTTCTTCAATTATTACTTCTAACGCCAGCCAGCTTTCATCGCTTAACTGTGAAATCGTAGGTTTTTTAAGAGCAGGCAAAACCGCAACCACTTTATCTAAAGACTCTATAGGGACATTCATTTTCAAACCGACCATGCCTTCCGCAGCCAAAGCGCCTTTTAAAAGCATTGCCATATTTTCAATTTTTTCTCTTTTCCATTTATCGTTTAACGCTTTATCGTTTGCGATAAATCTTGTAGTGGAAGTAAGAACTTCATCTACAATTCTGAGTTTATTGGCTCTTAAAGACGAACCTGTTTCGGTAAGCTCCACAATAGCGTCAACCAAAGCGCCGGCTTTTGCTTCTGTCGCGCCCCATGAAAATTCTATGTCGGCTTTAACTTTATTTTTCGCGAAATATTTTTTCGTATAATTTATAAGTTCGGTCGCTACTCTTTTTCCCTGCAAATCTTTTACGGATTTTATTTTTGATGCTTCCGGAACGCACAAAACCCATCTTACAGGTCTGAAGCCCGACTTCGCGTAATTCAACTCGCATACTTCTTTTACTTTCGCGCCGCTTTCGCAAATCCAGTCAAAACCCGTAAGGCCGGCGTCAAAAAAACCTTCCTGAACGTATCTTGCCATTTCCTGTGAACGTACAAGCATTATTTCCAATTCGTCGTCATCGCTTGAAGGGAAATACGAACGCGACGAAACATTTATTTTTATCCCCGCTTTTTTAAATAATTCTACCGTTGAATCCTGCAAACTGCCTTTTGGAAATCCTAATCTTAATTTTTTCATTATTTTTTCTCCTGTTTTTCTTCATTTATACGTTGTCTTTCCATCGCTTTACGTTCAAGCACCGGAGGAACATAATCTTTAAACACCGAAATATGTGATTGCATCTTATTTGAAATGGTTTTATATACTGAATTTTGCGCTGGTTCGTCCAACGCGTGCGTTCCGTGCGTAAGCGTAGGCACCAAAACATTAACCGCCACAATAATCCAAACCGCCGCGCTTAAAATTGCCCCGCCGGCTTTGTCAATTATGTTCATATAAAAAAAATTGACAAGCCTTAAAATAAAACCGCCGACAAGCATAACCGCCAAAGCGGTAATCACGAAAATCAGATAAAAATTTATACCTTCCTGATAAGGATATTTGCTTGCGGCAAGAATTGCCAGGAAGCCCGTAAGCACGGCAAAAAAACTTCTGGTTAGTCCGGCAGACCAGCCCAGATATGCTATTAAAAATATGCTTACGATTAAAAATATGTCAATTAAAAGAATCATTTTTTATACTTTTTGTCATCTCCGAGCGTTTCTGTCGGAGATCCATTTTTTCAATAACATGGATTCCCGACTAAAACATTCGGGAATGACACTATATGTTATCTACTAACTTTGTTTTATAACTATTCCGCTTGCGAGTTTAGGATAAAAATATGTCGATTTTTGCGGCATCATTTCATTGTTTAAACTTATTGCTTTTAAAGATTCAACCGGAGTTGCTGGAACAATAACAGCTATTTTTCCAGTTTTCTTCGCCAATGCTACTGCTTCTTTATCATTTTTTACATAAGTAAATTCTTGTGCGTCAATTTTAGGTATAAGCACATAATGCAAAGCGCTTACCGCAAGATTTCTGTACGCTTTGCCTTTGCCGGGCATAGCTTTTTTAAGAATGCTTTCATTTTTTATAGTCAGCACTTTGTATTTGCCGTTTTTAAAAATCATCATCGGCTGGATTTCTTTTTTTGAAAGCTTCTGAAAATCTTTAACCTGATGAACGTCAAAATACTTTTCAATATTGGCTTCCAAATCTTTAGGTTCGCCGATAACTCTGTGAGTAGGCCATATTGAAATTCCCGGATCTTCCATAGGGCAGAGATAAGTCAAAACATAATTATACGCTTTGTCCGCGGAATAAGTTTTATCTTTCGCTTTTTTCTCCTGACTGTAGTTCCAAGCGGTTTCGTATCTGTGATGTCCGTCAGCTATAAACATTTTTTTCGTAGACAAATATTTTTCAATATTTTTTAATATATCAGCATCTGTCACAACCCAGAGTTTGTGTAAAGTTCCTTCTTTGTCTTTAGCGGTTGCCGACGGCGCTCTTTTCGATATTTTTTTGCAAAGTTCAACGCCTACGCGTTTTTCGTCGTCAAATAATCCGAATATAGGACTGATATTGGCTTTTACGGCTTTTAAAAGACTGAGTCTGTCGGCTTTAGGTTTTGCCAAAGTTTTTTCGTGCGGTTTTACTGCGCCTTTTCCGGAATGCGGATCAACAAGTTTTAACGCCGCAAAAAAACCTCTTCTTGTCATTTTTTTGCCGTGGTCCGTAAAAATCTGTTCGTAAAAATAATACGCGGGCTTATCGTCTTGTTTTAAAACGCCGTCTTTCAACCACGCTTTAAAAATATCCGCTGCATTAGCATATTTATTCTTTTTGCCTTTCGCATCGGAAAGTTCAATGTTTACAATATTGAAAGGCGAAAGCTTTTGAAGTCTCTTTTTCTCCTCGTCACTTATAACATCGTAAGGCGGACATATCAAGTTTGATATGTTTTCCTTAGAATATCTTACTGCGCTAAACGGTTTTACTTCTGCCATAAAATCCTCCAAAATATATTGAAAATACCGTATGATTTTATCATAAATAGTTTAATATTGTCAAAAAGCCGAAAATCTTGTAAAATTGACAAAAGAAAGTTGTTATTCCTCTCTTTTGTCATCCCCGAAATTCATAATCGGGGATCCATGTTTATAGATTCCGAGTAGAATAACGACTTTTAAACTAAATTAATTTTTACAGAGTTATATAGATGAACGAAATCATAAAAAGAATTATTTTTTACGCCTTGGTTCTTATTTTATCTTACTCGATAATTTTCGGTATTTTAAAATGGAAAATCTCAAAACTTGAATATACTCCTATTCCGCCTGATTATGAAATTGACATAGACGTAGTTAATATTGAACGCGGAGATATTTTTGCTTCAACTTTTGAAAAAACAAAGATTTCCAAAGAAGGAGCCGAAGAAATAACAAAAGAACTTAGAAAAAGCGTAAATCTCGGACGTATAGTTCAGGGAGATTTTTATAAAATAGTCTATTCCCCCTCGGGAGAATGGACGCATTTTTGGTATTATCCTAGAGGTTTGGACTATTATTCCATAAAAAAATCTTCGGACGGAAGCATAATCTCCCAGAAAAAAGCTCTGGCCAGCTCGGTAGAAATTATTAAGGCTTCAGGAAAAATAGAAACATCGCTTTGGGAAGCAATGTCATCCGCAGGTATACCGGCAAACATAATAATGTCTTTTGCCGATATTTTCGCATGGCAGCTGGACTTTTTAACAGACCCGAGAAAAGGCGATACCTTTAAAGTAGCTTACGAAACAACTTATATAGCGAAAAAAAATACAACGCTTAATTCAAGAATTTTAGCAGCGGAATATAAAACTTCATCCAAAAATTATAACGCTTTTTACTTTAAAACAAAAGAAGGCGACGCGGGCTATTTTGACAAAGACGGGAAATCCGTTAAAAGCGCTTTTCTTAAAGCTCCTCTTCAATTTAAAAGAATCAGTTCGCATTTCTCCAGGGCAAGATTTCATCCCGTATTAAAATTTATAAGACCTCATTTGGGAATAGATTACGCGGCGCCTACCGGAACACCTGTTTCAACAATCGGCGACGGAGTAGTTACTATGGCGCAGCGCAATGGAGGATTCGGAAATTATGTTGAAATAAAGCACTCCAACGGCTATGTAACTTCTTACGGACATTTATCCAAATACGGAAAAGGCATTAAAAAAGGCGTGCGTGTAAGCCAAGGACAAGTTATAGGCTATGTAGGAACTACGGGTGTATCAACAGGACCTCATCTGGATTTCAGAATAAAAAAAGACGGAAAATTTTTCAATTATCTTACAATGAAACAACCGCCGGCAACAACTCTTTCCAAAGACAATGAAAAAGAATTCAAGGAATTTGTAAAAACAATTTTTGAAGAAAAGTAAGATGTAAATTATCACTGCAGGGTTTGCAAAGTTTTTTGAATTATGTCATCTGCTTAACCAATTTTTTTATAAATTAAATTTATATCCTAATGATATCTGCAATGAATTTACGCTGACAGTCTGTTTTCCATAATTTGCATCTCTAATAGTCCCTAAGTTCATTGTGTATAAACATTCTATAATGAATCTCTTGAATTCAATTCCTCCGCCAATAGCGCCGTATGCATTAAAACCAACTCTAGAATAATATTCATGCGAATAAAAACCTAATCCTGGACCTAAATGCATTACCCCAAATAAACATATAGGGTCATTTAAGCTTTCATTTAATTGAATTCTTAATTTATATAAGCCATATAAATTGAAATGATTATAGCTGTATTCTCCGCTATATGTTTCAACATTGTGCGCCAAATCAATACTTGCCCCGAACCCTAGTAAAAACCAATCTGTTGATCCTTGAACTAATTCAACTCCTAACATAAAGCCGTTAGACAATGCATCATTGTCATTCCAGCTAGAATTAGACTTTATTGATGTTCCTATTTTTCCGTGTAAATAAGCTTCCTCTGCAAAAATTTTACCAGTAAAAAATACTATAGCTATTAGTATACAAATCACCGCTATCATACGTTTCATTTTGTTCCCCTTATTATCTAGTTTGTGAAAATCCTGTTGGACTTCCCCATTTATTGCCATGTTCTAAACTTTGATAACCGCCATAATTACGTACATCATTACCACGATAATTGCTATCAATAGAACAGGCACTGAAAGCTATCGACAAAATAACAGCTGTGGCAAATGCTATAAAGCAATAAATTTTCTTCATTTCATGAACTCCTATAAAATTTTCATTGATACTCTTACATTAATTTTATTAATTAAAAATATTTTCTATATCATCTAAACTCAAAGCATCATCTGGATGTTCTATATCAATCCTTTCAAAAATGTCTTTTTTACTCCAATCTATTGAAGTCCAGACCAACATTATCTCTCCTGTATGACCGCTTGCAACAGAATAATATTTATCTTCATAAGTAAAACCATTAGACAAATGAAGTTTTGCCGGTGGCTGAAGTTTTACAAAACAGGGTCTAAAAAAATATTGTTTTTTATTTACTTTGACTTTTACTATTTTTGATTTATCTTTTGATTGCTTTTGCATTAGTACCTCCCAATATTGTGCAATATCATTATACACATTATTGGTCTTATTGTAAATATTATATTTGGCTTTATAAACAATGGATTTGTAAACAATAATCTTATAAGATTATTTCATGAAAAACATTTATAAATCCATAGGACAAAAGATAAGAACAGCGCGTAAAGCGCAAGATATGACTCTGGAAGATTTATCTAATGAGGCTGATATTGATTGGTCTTTTTTGGCAAGAATAGAAACAGGCAAAGCCGTGCCGTCTTTACAAACTTTATATACTATTTCAAAAATTTTAGGAATTAGCTTATCTCAACTTTTTGAAGCTCAAAATATATCTGCAAAAACCCAAGATACACAAAGATTACAAAATCTTTTCGACAAACTTTCCGACAAAAACAAGAAAAAGGTCTTTCAGATTATCAAGTTGATTACAGAGTAATTGTCACGAACAATCTTCCATTTTTTATTTATCACTGCAGTGTTTGCAAAGTTTTTTGAATTATGTCATCTGCGGAAATAAGGCTTATATTGTCTTTTTTCAATACTATGTGCTTGTCTAAAGGCATTGGTCCGACTTGGGCGGGATCCGTGTGACCAAATACAGCAACACACTTTGCGCCGACCGCCGCCGCCAAATGCATAGGACCGGAATCTATACCAACAAACAAACGTACCGATTTAAAAAATGCCGCTATATCTAAAATGCCGTTTTCAGGAGTAAAAATTTTAGGTTTAATCTTACATTGTTCAGATATTAAAGAGAGCGTTGCTCTCTCCCACGCCGCGCCTGTCAAAACGCACGAAATTCCTTTTTCATACAAAGCGTCTATAACCTCAACCCATTTTTCAGCAGACAAACATTTATCAGCCCTATTTTTGCTTGCTCCTGTGGAAACAGCTACTGTTTTTAACGGATTTAACAAATTTTCTTTAAACCATTTTTCAACATTAGAAATATTTTCATTTGGAATTTTTAATATATCTGTATAATCCTGCGGAATGTTTTTCAAGCCTATATCTAAAGCTAACGCTTTGTTATTAAAAACTGACGGAACCCCTGTTCTTTTGGATTTTTTTGTAAGAAAAAAACTGAGAGACGAAGTACCAAAACCCGCTCTTTCTTTTATTCCTGAAAAATACGCCGCTAAAATTGAACTTGGAGATTCAGAAAAAAGAACGGCTTCATCAAATTTTTTAGTTTTTAGTTCTTTTACAAGTTCAAAAAACGGCAAATCTTTTGAAATTACTATGTCCACCAAACCGCTTGCCGTTAAAAGCGGCGTAATCCCGGGTTTTACAACCGAATAAATTTCAGCATTAAGTTCATTTTTAGCCGCTTTTAATACAGGAATTGAAAAAAGCAGATCGCCAAGCTGGTTCATATGAAAAAATACTATTTTATCCACTTTTCAGCCTCTGCGAATACTTCTTCCGGCATAACTTTATTTATATCCGCCGGATTATCTTTATTTATAAGCAAAGAAAATTTCCCGATATATGGAGAAGTTTCATTGATGTCCGATTTACCGAATATAAAAACGGAAGGAGTCTTTAAAGCCGATGATAAGTGCATAGGACCAGTGTCTGCGCCGACAGAAACTTTAGCACCCTTTAAAACAGACGCCAATTGTTTTATGTCCGTTTTTCCGCACAAGTCAATTATTTTACCGGACTTTATTCTTCCGTAATCGGATTTTGAACCCAAAACCGCTATTTTAAAGTCTTGGTACTTAGTATTTATTAAATCTATAAGCTTAATATAATTTTCTATATTCCAATCTTTGCCTTTGCCCCTGGCAAACGGCACTAAAGCGATATAATTACCGTTTATCAAACTGCTGCTTTCAGTTTTTAATTTAATATCTACCGGAAAGTCTTGTTTTGTAAAAAAATTTATTGTTTTAAGGTTTCTGACTGTAGCGTTAATTTTAGCGTTTTCGGGATATACTTCCTTTATTAAAAGATTGCTTAATTCTTTCATCCCTGAAACGCCGATTTTATTTTTCCCTTTGGCAAGTTTAGCAAGTAAAGCGCTTCTTAAAAGACCCTGCAAATCAAAAATTACGTCATATTCGGTTTTGCGTACATTTTTTAAAACTTCAAAAAATCCGCTGATTCCTTTTTTTTTGTCCCAAATGATTGTTTTATCAATTTCGGGACACAAAGAAATAATGTCTTCCCAGCCTTTAAAAACAACCCAGGTTATTTCACTGTCCGGATACGCAAGTTTCAAAGCATTTGCGCTTGGCAAAGCCTGAACAATGTCTCCGAATGAACTGGGTTTAATTATTAGGATTTTCATATTTTTCTTTTACCGCTTTAAAGACTTCTTCTACGGTTATATCTCTCATACAAAGAGTTAGGGTACAGTTTCTATTACGGCATGGCTGGCAGCTTACCTGATGCTGTATAATTTGCGTATTGCCTTTGTAGGGTCCGGTACGTTTAGCGTTTGTCGGACCCAAAATCGCAACTGCCGGAGTATTTAAAGCCGTAGCTATATGCATGGGTCCGGCTTCATTTCCTACAAAAACTCTGCATATTTTAAAGAAAGCGCATAACTCTTTTAAAGTGAATTTGCCGGTCATATCGGTAATTTTTACCTGCGCTTCCGAAATTATTTCATCGTTTAAGCCTTTTTCGCTTGAACCGCCCTCTTTTCCGCCGATCAAAACTATGTCCGCGCCCAAATCGCTTTTTAACTTTTTAGAAAGCATCGCGAATTTATAAGTATCCCATCTTCTTGAAACCCAGCCGCCGCCGGGATGTATTCCTATTATTTTATCTAAATTGACATTTTCAGCTTTCAATTTTTCTTTTACACTGTCAATATCTTTTTGGGAAATAGCAATCTGATATTCTATTTCATTGTCACAGTTAAGATATTGCGCCGTTGACATATGCCTTTCCACGCAATGCGCTTCAGGCTCGATATTTTTTATTTGCTTTGAGAAAAGCCATGAAAATTCCCGCATCCCGTTTGTTGAAGAAGACGCTATTTTATATTTTGCTCCCGCAAGACGCACAAGCATAGCCGACTTAAAAAGCCCGTGTAAATCTATACTTACGTCAAAACGCTCTGCTCTTAATTGTTTTCTTAAATTCAAATAATAAGATGCAGAACGGAGTTTTCTATTCCAAATAAAAATTTTGTCTAGATATGGGTTGTCTTCAAGGATTTCAGCGCAGCGTTCATCAACAATCCAGCTGATTTTAGCTTTAGGATATTTCTTTTTAATCGCAGACAAAACGGGAAGCGCAAATATTATATCGCCGATTCTGCTCGGCTGGACTATAAGTATTTTTGGGAATGGGTGAAGTTCAAGATATTTGGCAATATCCTTATTCCAATAAATTTTGTCCGTAAATTCAAAAAGTTTATTCAGTTCCGTTTCAACCTGGACTCTTTTTTCTTCTATATCGTCCGTTTCTTTAACATAAATAGGATTTCCGTATATCTGCGCTGCTTTTGTAAAAGGAAGCGGAATAACGGTTTTGTCCCAATTGTTTAAAGTTATCCTGTACTTCGGAGACACACTTACGGGAATTACCGGAAGACCGCTTTTCATAGCCGCTAAAATTAACCCTGCTTTAAGCTTATGATACGGACCTCTGGGACCGTCGGAGGCGAAAGCAAAACTTTTGCCATCACGGGCAAGTTTTATAATTTCAAGCAAAGCAGTGTCTCCCCTCTTGCTCGAAGAACCTCTTACCGTGTTATAACCAAAACTTTTAAGCACTTGCGATAAAAGCTCGCCATCTTTTGAAAGACTTACCATAATAACAATACCGCTGTTTTGATTAAAAAGCATAATAGAAAGTTCGCTTCCGTGCCAAAAAGCATAAACCGCCGGTTCGGGATAATAATGAGTTTCATTTAATATTTTCTTTCTCATAGACGCTGATAATAAACGCAGTAAGAAAGGTATGATTTTTACAATTACTTTTTCTTTCATTTAAGATATTCTCTGATTTTTTGCGCGGTTAAATTTACCGCGCCTTTTTGGGAATTTACGGCTTTAAGAGCATTTCTGCCTGTTTCGGCGATAATTTTTTTATTTGACAGGAATTTATTAACTTTTTCGGCAATATCACCGGCGTCAAAAACGTTTATCGCTCCGCCGTATTTGACAAGAATTTCAGCCTCGGTTTTGAAATTATCCATATAAATTCCAAATAGCACGGGTTTCCCGTAAGCCGCGGGTTCTATGGGATTTTGACCGCCTTTTTTAACTATCGAACCGCCGACATAACAAATGTCGGAAATGGAATATATACTTTGAAGCTGACCAAAAACATCAACAAGAATGAAGTTATATTTGTCACCCTGAACTTGTTTCAAGGGCTGCTGTTCTTTAACGACATATTCCGAAACAAGTTTGGAATGACAGTGCAACATTTCGGAAAACAATAAAAATTTAACGCCTTTTTCAGATAATATTCTCTTTACTCTTTCAATGCGGCTTAGATGCCTGGGTGCAAGAAAAAATTTAATTTCAGGAAATTTTTCATTTATTTTATTATAAGCTCCGGCTATTATTTCTTCCTCTCCCTCACGGGTACTTCCCGCGGTAAAAATTATATCTCCGTCTTTTAAATCCAAATCCGCGCGCACGAGTTTGCTTACGAAATCCCTGTCGTACTTGATATTACCCGTAACGTGAATTTCGGTATTTTTTCCGGATAAATAAGCAAACCTATCCGCATCGTCTTTGCTTCTTGCGAGAACAATATTAATAAATCGGGCAAAAAAACCCCAGAAAAATTTCAAAAATTTATAAATTTTAAAAGATTTTTCAGACATTCTTCCGTTAATTGTCATCACTTTGACGTTATTCGCGTTTGCTGCATACAGCATTGAAGCCCATAGTTCCGTTTCAACAAGGATCAGAATATCGGGTTTAATAATTTTAAAGGCTTTTCGCATAAAAAAATACAGGTCAAGAGGAAGCAGCGAAACAAAATCCGCTTTTTGGATTTTTGAGGCATATTCTCTGCCGGTTTTTGTTATTGTGGTTAAAACAATAAAAAAATCTTGTCTCAAAGCATCTAAAATAGGCTCAACCGCTCTTACTTCGCCTAAGGACGAGCAATGTATCCAGATTATTTTTTTTGATTGTTTAGGAAAAGGCTTGTAACAGACAAAACGTTCTTTAAGTTTATAAAAAAGTTCTTTTCTGTATTTACCGCTGAATATTAAGATAAGAAACGACGCCGGAACGATAAGTAAAATTATTAGAAGATTATATATAAAAAGTAAAATTGCAGCCATTTTTTACCATCAATTAATAATTAACAATTACTAATTAATAATTTCGGAGCGGCTTTGCCGCAATATCATAAATACGGTTACGCCGCACACCGACATTGTTCATTGTTAACTGTTAATTGCCTTTATTTTTTCTTGTTTTTTGAAGGAATCCAGTAAAAAAGTCCGCATACGGAATATTGAGGTGAAAAAATTCCCTCATTTAAAGCAACACCTATTTTATCCGCGGGAACAATTTTTATAGCTTCTTCATATAAATCAGCAGGGATTTCTATACATCTTGAAATCTCACAGTTTTCGTCGCTTGCCTCGCCGGCAGTAAGTCTTTGAAGAAAATTTTTACCCTGTTCTAATGCATCCACAGCTACGGCGGAAACTATTTTGCCGGTATGTTCGCCGAAAGCCTGTTCATTTTTTTTGAATTCTTCAGAAAGTCCGGAACCTATGGTTAAAAAATAAATACTTCTGGCAACCCATTTCGGAGGAACGTCTTTATCGTAAATAAAATCCAGCGAATCTTTGGCAAATGTATCGTAAACTACGGATAGAGAAAGAAATTTCGAGTAAAAATAACAGCCTTTTTGAACGGCTTCTTCAAGCTCCGTCGGCATCTCAGGAACATTAACAAGTTTTTTTATAACGCGCGATATTTCACGGACGCGTAAATTTACTTTGAAATTTTTAATTTTTCTCATGGGTCTTTGTCTGTCATCCTGCGCGTAGTCGCAAAATCTATGGATTTATAGTTCCAGGACACTCACATCTCGTGCCCGTCGCAGACTCGCACTCCTTATTCGTCGTACTGCGACCCCTTTGACTACGCGCAGGGTGACAAAACATCATAATATTTATTACTTAACTTTTGAAAAAGTCTGCTGCTGTCTTGCGGCTTTCGCGCGGTTGCGTTTTCTGGTTTCCCACTCATAAACAAGCGGAGCGCAAAGGAAAATTGTAGAAAACGTGGCGATAGACGTACCAACAACCATAATATAAGCAAAAGTATGTATAACTTCTCCGCCTAAAAAGAACAACGAACATGAAACTATAAAAACCGTAATAGATGTAACCACTGTTCTTAAAAGAACGGCATTTATACTTTTATTTACTATAGTGCCGAAATCATCCTTAATGGAAAGCCTCATATTTTCTCTCATTCTGTCAAATAAAACTATAGTATCGTTAATGGAATAGCCCGCAACTGTAAGAAGCCCGGCTATAACTATAATGTCCACTTCTTTGCCGGTAATAATAACCATTCCGAAACATATAATAGTGTTATGTATAATACCTATAACACCAGTGATTCCCCAAAGAGCAGATTTAAATCTGAAAGCAACGTAAATGATAATGCCTAAAAAGGAAAACACAAACGCGTATAATGCCTGTTTAGAGAGATATTCTCCGACCGAAGGACCTACGTATTCAACTCTGTCAACGGTAATTTTGTTATCCGCGAATTTTGTCGCAAAAGCATTCGTCACTGTTTTTTCAAACTCCTGCTGCGAACCGACTTCTCTTTTCGCCCTTATCATAATCATCCTGTCCGCTGTCTGAAGTTCGAAAGATTTAAGCCCGCCTTCGTCCAAAGCGCTGCGCACTTCCTGTAAACTAACATTTTTTTCAAAAGAAATCTGCATAAGCATACCGCCGGTAAAGTCTATGCCGTAATTCGGACCGCCGCGGTAAATATAAGCGCCTATGCTGAATAAAATCAACAATGCCGATATTACAAAATATGTGTATCTTTTGCTTATAAAATCTATGTTTGTCTTATTAAAAAATTGCACGATATTCCTCCGATTATATTTTAAATTTTAATAAAAGATTTTCTCTGAAGAGGAAATCGTATATCATTTTAGTCACGACTATAGCGGTGAACATACTTATTATCAAACCTACGCTAAGAGTAACGGCAAAACCTTTTATAGGGCCGGTTCCAAACTGGAAAAGGAAAACAGCGGCTATCAAAGATGTAAGGTTAGTGTCAACAATAGTCCAAAAAACTTTATCATATCCCGCGTCAACAGCGACTCTGGCTGTTTTACCCGCGGCAAGTTCCTCCCTGATTCTTTCAAGGATTAGCACGTTTGCGTCAACTGCTATCGCAAGCGTCAATGCTATACCCGCGACACCCGGTAAAGTCAAAGTGAACTGAAAGTAAGCCATAACAGCCATAAGGAATACAAGATTTATGACAAGGGCTATATCCGCAATTAATCCCGATAAACGGTAATACACTATCATAAATAAAAGAACTATTATTAATCCTATTAAAGCCGAACCGAAACCTTTTCTAATCGAATCGTCTCCAAGCGACGGACCGACTGTTCTTTCTTCTATTACAACAACAGGCGCAGGAAGCGCGCCGGCTCTTAAAACAGTAGCCAAAAGTCTTGCGTCTTCAGCGTTAAAATTACCTTCTATAATTGCTTTTCCGTCAGGAATTCTAGAACGTATAACAGGGGCTGACTGAACGATATCGTCAAGAACTATCGCCAAATTTCTTTCCCTGTTTCTGTCGGTTATATCGGCAAAAATTTTGCCGCCTTCTTTATTAAATTCTATGGAAACTATAGGCTGACCGAACTGTCCGCCGAATTCAACTTTGGCGTTCGTAAGTAAAGCGCCGGTTAAAGCGGCTTTGTCTAAAACATAATAACCGCCTTCTTTACTTTCATAAACGGACGCTCCTTCAGGCATAATTTTTTCTATTTCAGGAAAAGCCGACGGGTTATCTCTGAATTCCCTCGGAGTAATTCCTTTATCTCTTAAAATGTCCAAAACTTCGTTAGCTTCTCTGCTGTTATTTACTATTCTGAACTCCAAAAGCGCGGTTCTTCCTATCAAATCTTTAGCAGTTTTCGGATCTTTAATACCGGGAAGCTGGACAACTATCCATCTGTCTCCCTGTTTAGCTATCATAGGTTCGGCAACGCCGAACTGGTCAATTCTGTTTCTTATAATTTCCGTAGCTCTTTCGACCGCGTCTTTAACTTTTACATCTTCAAGCCCGGATGCATCCACTTCAAGCAAAAGATGCGTTCCGCCTTTTAAATCCAATCCAAGTTTTAAAACTTTTCCCAAAATCGGATCTCTTGTTCTTTCCGCCTGATCCCTTCTTTCCTGAGTCATTTGTGACCACTGAAACGACGGTAACAATACCCAAACCGAAAAAGCCAACAATGCTGCCGTGATCCAAAACTTCCAATTAATTTTGCCCATTAGAGTAACTTCCTTTCATTTATAATTAACTCAAAATTACAACCAAGAAAATTTGCCGCGCGCCTGCACATCAGCATTCTAGACATAAAAATTTCAAAATATTCCATAACTTTGGATTTTTGAGTGTCAACCGTAAGCTGAAGTGATATTATTTTTTTATCTTTTAAAACCTTTAAAAAAGAACGTTCCGCTGCCAAATTCACCCTGTCATGAATATCGTCAGCGGCAACATTAGGATTTCTTACCCTTGTTTTATGCACATCTGATTTATCGGCAAGTATCAAAGCTGCTGCAACGGGATTTACCGGATCGCCTATTTCTTCTTCATGATTTCCGATTGCCGAAATAATTAAAGCAATTTCATCGGAAGTCATACCTATATCTTTAAGAAGTCTCATTGCTATTAACGCGGCCGATTGACCGTGCGATTGCCTGTTTACGACATTTCCTATATCGTGCAGATAACCGGCTATCCCAGCCAAATCTTGAAGCCTTTTGGGATAATCCAGATGAAGCAAAACATTTTCGGCGATTGACGCAACAAGGCTTACGTGCCTGACGCCGTGTTCGGTATAACCTAAAGTTCCGAGATAGTCGTTTGCAGCCTTTACAAACGTGCTGACTATCGGATTACTTTTTACATTTTCTAAGGTTATATTCGAATAATTATAGTTTTTATCTTTCATTTATTTAAATACATCGTCATTGCGAGCCGATAAAATCGGCGTGGCAATCTAGATCTAAATCTGTCGTTTCTTTTAGCTTTCTGGATTGCTTCGTCGGAAACTAAAGTTTCCTTCTCGCAATGACAGATCTATTTCTTTACAACTTCGGGAACTTTCACCGCATCTTCGGAAATTATCGTGGCAATAGCGTCTTTTTCAACTTTTATAATGACTCCGTCGGCTACTCTTAAACCAACAATTCTGTCATTTTCGCTTACTCTTGATATTGTTCCGTAAATACCGCCTGCAGTAATAACTTTATCGTTTTCTCTTAAAGATTTTAATTTTAACTGATGTTCTTTGGCTTTTTTTCTCTGCGGCATTATCAAAAATATATAGAAAAAAACAAAAATCAAAATAAACGGCAATATTCCGCCAAGCCCAGCAAGACCGCCGGCTTCATTGGCAAACGCCAAAGACGGCATAACTGCTAAAGAAATCAAAACCAAAACAAACTTTTTCATACTTTCTCCCAAAATTATTTATTTCGCTGGTAATATTTTTCAAAAAATTCTTTTTTCGCTTCAAGAAACGTATCGTTTTCTAATGATTTTCGTATTTTTAACATCAAGTCTATCATAAAATAAATATTATGTAAAGATAAAAGGCTTAAATACAGGCTCTCTTGCG